>NZGQ01000012.1 GCA_002689565.1 Methanobacteriota archaeon
CCTTACAATTCCATCTAACAGCGAGGTCTGGCTCTTGTTCATACTGAATCCTATGCATGCAATCTAGAACTACCATTCCCTCATCTAACTCGAGGTCATAGTCTTCCAATTCTGCGGTTTCACCTTCACCGCGCAGGACCTTGAATTTCTGATTCTTACCTTTCAGTGACATTATTTTCCACCTGCCTGCTCAGCCGCTCTTTCAGCAATCATCGCTTTGATTTCCTTGATTGCATCTTTGAGATCATCTCTCATTTCCTCTACTGGCTCTTGACGAATCTTGATTTCTTCATTCTCCATCCAGCAGATGTTCAGAGTTTTTCCCCAATATTCATCTTCATGGCCTGGGAAATCATCTCGAGTATGTCCGCCTCGGCTTTCTTCTCTTGCGAGTGCAGCCATTGTTGCAACTCTTGAAATGTCAACCATATTTTTTAGATCCAGAGCCTGATGCCAACCTGAATTGTATTTTCTACTCGTACCAGGGAAGCAGTTCTTCTCACGCTCTGAAAACTCATCTAAGTCTGATAAAGCGGATTCCAGTTCGTCTTTTACACGAATGATTCCTACTTTCTCCTGCATCATGTCTCGCATTGCATCATAAATCAGGCCAGGATTTTCACCTTCACCTCTTTCAAGAGGTGCGAGCATCACTTTGATTGCAGATTGTACCTGAGATTCGTCAATACTTGGTTGAGCTAGATTGGCAGATTGCTTTGCAGCGTGCTCTCCTGCTCGCTTACCAAATACAATCAGATCAGAGAGGGAATTTCCTCCTAATCGATTTGCTCCATGTAGGCCAGATGCAGTTTCGCCACATGCGTAAAGTCCAGAAACCGTAGTTTCTTGAGTTTCAGCATCAACAATAACTCCGCCCATTACGTAATGTGCGGTAGGTCCAACCTCCATTGGTTCTTTGGAAATATCTACTCCTGCGAGTTCTTTGAATTGGTGATGCATCGATGGTAACTTTGCTAGAATTGCCGCTTCACCACGATGAGAAATGTCAAGGAAAGCCCCGCCATGTGGACTTCCTCTTCCTGCTTTTACCTCGCTGTTAATCGCCTTAGCAACAACGTCACGTGTCAACAATTCAGGCGGTCTGCGAACGGTAGCAAGTTTGCCTGAAACAACTTCCTCAACCCACTGGTCTGATTCTTCAATTGTTTCAGCGTGGTCTCCTTGGAACATTTCTGGAACGTAATTGAACATGAACCTATCTTGTTCACTGTTAAACAATCTACCTCCTTCTCCACGAACTCCTTCTGTAACTAAGATTCCTCTTACAGACGGAGGCCAAACCATTCCAGTCGGATGGAATTGTACGAATTCCATGTCCCTAAGTTCAGCACCAGCCCATAGAGCTAGAGCGTGTCCGTCTCCTGTGTATTCCCAGGACCCAGAACAAACCGACCAACACCTTGTGATTCCGCCGGTAGCCAAAACAACAGATTTGGCAGAGAATGCATGGAATTCCCCCTCCACCCTTGTGTAAGCGACACATCCGGTTACCCTGTCTCCTTCCTTTAGGAGGTGGCGAACTGTGTATTCTGTGAATATATCAATTCCCTCATGTATTCCTCTTTCTTGTAGAGTTCTGATTATTTCTAGACCTGTTGCGTCTCCTACGTGAGCGAGTCTAGGGAATGTATGTCCACCAAAATTTCTTTGATTGATCAAATTCTTTTTCGTTCTATCGAATACAGCGCCCCATTGTTCTAATTCCCGAACTCTATCTGGTGCTTCTTTTGCATGATATTCCGCCATCTGCCAATTAGCAAGCCACTTGCTTCCCTTCATAGTGTCGTGGAAGTGAACCTTCCACCCATCACGAGGGTCCGCATTTTGAAGTGCTGCAGCACATCCACCTTCTGCCATAACAGTGTGAGCTTTTCCAAGTAGAGATTTGGTGATAATCGCTGTCTTGGCCCCAGTCCTTGCGGATTCGATTGCAGCACGCAATCCTGCTCCTCCTGCTCCAATTACAACTACGTCGTATTCGTGGGATGTAAATTCTTCAGACACGTTATGCACCTCCGATCAAAACTAAACTGAAATCGTTGATTATTCCCTTTGAACATGCAATCGTCCAAGCATCGCCGACGAAAACAAGTACCAATGAAATCCAAAACCAGAAACCGTGATCTCTGTTGAGTAAACTAATCTTGGAGAATATGGCTCCTCTAACTTTCGAAACTCCGCTTACCCATCTGTCAAGCATACCGCCTGCGAGATGTCTCAATGCGTGGCATGATGTAACGTAAAATGTCAAACAAATCGCCTCAAGTGTTAGGATTATTGTTCCTCCAGAAAATCCATATCCGTTATTGGAAAATGACATGCTGTAAGTGATGTCCCACCACTTGATTAACAAGATCGGGATTACCATGTACAAGAAGTACCTGTGAAGATTATTGATTAAGAATACTCGCTTTTCGCCTTTGTAACCAATCATTTTGTTTATTTCTGGTTCATCTACCCANCATGCGGTNGGNCTAGCGAAAAATGTNCTGTAGTAAACACGGCGCATGTAATAGCATGTACCTCTNAACGAAAACGGAATCCATAGAATTAGAACAGCCGCATTGACCCATGAAGGATGGTCCCAGCCAGAAAACATATCCCATTCCAGGACATTTGGNGAAAACATNGGAGATATCACGTGNGCTCCATTGATGTCATAATCGATGTGATCCGAGAAAAATACGACTCTCCAAAAGGTCCACAGCATTGCAAGTATCAGGCCGAACCCCATAACTGCAGGTTGCGCCCACCAATTGTCGATTCGACTGGTGCGTCCCATGCCATTTAGCATCGGTAACTTGAGGCCTTCTTTCATCGAGTACACCAACCGCGCTTCCCTTCTAGGGGCGCATGTAATGGGCCAGTCGTGAAGGGGTCTTTGACCTGTTCGGCTNTTGTTCAAGCNAGAGANGAATAGTCAACTTCTGCTTCGACCATCTCAATCTCNTCGACATCCATCTGCGCAAGCTGNAATTTTCCAGACAGTTCATCGTTTACAGCGTGCCAATACGAGTACGCTTCGATAACCCAAATTCCCGATTCACGAGTGCCGTTTCCGCTACCCTTTACACCACCGAATGGAAGGTGTGCTTCTGCACCANTTGTTGAGTTGTTAATTCCAGTCATTCCAGCCTTGATTCCAATCTTGAAACGATATGCTTCAAGTCGATCATTTGTGTATATTGCACTGGATAGTCCATACGGAGAAGCGTTAGCCAAGTGAAGAGCATGGTCGAAATCGTCAGCCTTCACAACGGTTACAGCTGGCCCGAATACTTCTTCATGGAAACAAGTCATATCTTCAGTCACNCCTGAATAGACGTGAGGCCACATGAATACCCCTTCTTCTGGATCTCCTTGGAAATTGTCTGGAGTGTTTCCTGATGTGATTCTACCTTTGCCCCATAATTTAGTTGCGCCATCTGCCTCNACCATCTCAATTCCTTTGAGGAAATCACCTGCATACTTTTCAGATAGCATTGGCCCATACAGTACGTCATCATGCTTTAGAGAGTTACCAATTCTTGTGCTCTTTACTTTAGCCATGAACTTCTCCATGAATTCATCATAAATGTCCTTGTGAAGAATTAGATTACCCAAACTGGTACATCGCTGGCCTGCAGTTCCGAAACCGCCCCAGTAGGCACCAGCAACCGCATTATCAATGTCTGCTGTTGGCATTACTACCAGTGGGTTCTTTCCGCCGAGTTCTAGACTGCATGAAACTAAATTACGCCCACAAACTTCGCCGATTGCCTTACCTACTTCGGTGCTTCCAGTGAATGAAATCTTGTTGATCAAGCCTTCATCTACAGCATCGACAATATATTGTCCTGCGCCACTTCCTTTGCCGTGAACTAAATTGATTACTCCATCGGGCAACCCAGCTTGATGCATTACTCTAGCCAAAGCAAACGATAGCAGCGGTGAATCTTGTGGCGACTTCCATACGCAGGTATTACCGCAAATTATTGCGGGNATCATCTTCCAAAATGGAACAGCAGATGGGAAATTGCAGGCATTGATAATTCCACAAACACCTAGAGGGCGGCGATATGTGAACAATTCCTTGTCTGGCAATTCCGAGTTAACAGTCTGNCCGTATAGCCGNCGGCCTTCTGACTGGAAGAACAAACAGGTGTCTATNGCTTCCTGGATTTCNCCGCCACANTCNTTCAGAGTCTTTCCAATTTCTCGGGATTGAAGTCTAACAAGGTCCTCCTTGTATTCCATNAGCAAACGGCCCATGTTACCNATAATTTGACCACGNGTTGGAGCNGGTGTTGCAGCCCAGCCAGTTAATGCAGAACGTGCTGCTGCGATGGCTTCGTGNACATCATCTCTGGTTGAAAGTGGGAATTCGCCCAATTCGTCAACCAGCACTGCCGGATTCTTACTGATGAACGTAGAACCATCGGAGGATAATGTCATTTTCCCGTTGATTATATTGTAACCTCGAACCTTAGGTAGGCCATCTGGATTGTTATTCTCCATTAACTCTAAGCCGGCTTCTAAAATGTGCGTCATGGCCCTGCGTCTTGGACATCNAACATCAATCCTTGCACTGTGAAAAAATGCGCGATTTAAAAAGGGGAGTCGATGAAGAGATAATACTCGGAGAGGTTTATCCATGTCTGGCGAAGATTCTGATTCTATTTCCTTGAAGGTTTCAAAAGCAATACCAAGCGATGTTGGTCACGGTAGAGCACGCATCAGTGGCGAGAATGATTTGGACTTGAAACCTGGCGACATTATTGAAATCAAAGGTGATAATCGCTCTACGGCTGCTATCTACTGGCGCAGTAGGCCGGAAGATGCNAAAATGGACATCATAAGAGTCGACGGAATCATCAGGAAAAATGCTGGTGTTAGTTTAGGAGATAGAGTAACTGTATCCAAGGTAGATGCAAAGATTTGCACAAAACTGGTACTATCTCCGGTAATGGCAAATAAACAGAAGGTGAAATTTGGCCCAGGGATCGAAGGCTTCGCAAGAAGGGGNCTCAACAAGCGTCCTGTAGTCGCAGGTGACAGGATTTTCATTCCTGGAATGACACTGTTTGCAGAAGCACTACCATTCGCAGTTCTACAAACAACTCCTAAGGGCATTGTTCAAGTGAATTCAGATACAGATATTGTGATCAAGGATGAAGCCATCGACGACGAGGATGTAGGTCAATCTCAAGGAATCACTTACGAGGACATAGGAGGTATTGGAAATCAATTGCTCAAAGTTAGAGAAATGATTGAGTTGCCTCTAAAGCATCCNGAACTATTCCGNAGACTNGGTATAGACCCTCCAAAAGGAGTATTGCTACACGGACCACCAGGTACTGGAAANACCATGATTGCAAAAGCTGTTGCTACAGAAACTAACGCACACTTTACAGTAATCAACGGGCCNGAAATTATTTCCAAATACTACGGNGAATCTGAAAAGCAACTTAGNGAGATTTTCGATGATGCTGCAAANAATGCTCCTGCGATTGTNTTCGTAGACGAAATTGATTCTATCTGTCCAAAGCGCGAAGATGTTAGCGGTGAAGTTGAACGTAGAGTTGTTGCNCAGATGCTTACATTGATGGATGGAATGCAAGGACGTGACAATGTCATCGTTATCGGTGCAACCAACAGAAGAGACGCCATGGATCCTGCTCTAAGACGNCCTGGACGATTCGANAGGGAAATNGAGATTGGAGTTCCTGATAGAGAAGGAAGAAAGGAAATTCTTGATGTCCACACTAGACAAATGCCAATCGCCGACGATTTTGATGTTGAATGGGTATTAGAGAACTCATATGGTTTCGTTGGCGCTGACCTAGCAGCGCTAGTTAGAGAGTCTGCAATGAAAGCACTACGAAGGTACCTACCTGAGATCGACCTTGATGAAGAGACAATCCCTCCTGAAGTACTTGAGAAGATGGAGGTNAGAATGGATGATTTCCGCCTTGCAATTCGTGAAATNGAACCTAGCGCACTTCGTGAAATTTANGTTGAAATTCCAGACGTTTCATGGGAGAGTGTTGGCGGTTTAACCGAAATCAAAGACCGTTTGAAAGAAAGTGTGGAATGGCCTCTAACCAAGCCCGAATTATTCGANCACTTTGGNATTAAACCNCCTCGAGGAATCGTTCTATTCGGAGCACCTGGAACTGGAAAGACACTTCTTGCAAAGGCGATAGCGAATGAAGCNAAAGCCAATTTCATATCCATNAAAGGTCCTGAATTAATNTCTAAGTGGGTTGGAGAATCTGAAAAAGCTATTCGTGAAATTTTCAAGAAAGCCAAGCAGTCTTCTCCTTCGATTATTTTCTTGGATGAATTCGAATCTATTGCGGGAATGCGTTCATCCAACTCCCAATCGGGCGGTTCTGATGTAGCAAACCGTGTTGTAAATCAACTACTTGCTAGCATGGACGGAGTAGAGAGTTTGGATGAAGTTATTATCGTCGCAGCAACAAATAGGCCAGAGATGATTGATCCAGCATTACTTCGTAGCGGTAGGTTCGAGCGTGTACTTCACGTTCCTCCGCCAGACAAACCAGCTAGAGAGGCTATAATGAGCATCCATTCTTCTGACATGCCACTGTCTTCCTTCTCAATGAAGGATGTACTAAACGGCATGGAAGGATTCACAGGAGCGGATATCGAAGCAGTCTGCCGTGAAGCAGCATTAATCGCAATGCGTGCTGGAAAGAAAAAGGTGACAAAAGGCCACTTTGAAGATGCAATTTCCCGAGTAAGACCTACTGTTACTCCAGAGATGCTTGAATACTATTCGAAAATGGAAGAAAGATTGACCTCTGGACTATCAAACATCAAGCGGACAAGAGACACTGGATACGGCATGGAATCAATGTGAAGCCGTCCATTCGCCGTATGATTGAAGTGTCGTAACTCACTGCGTAAAACGAAAGGAGAAGGTCCGGCCATGTCAAGTTTCAGCGGAGAGTTCCTAAAACGAGCTGTTGTAGANATCAATGGCGACTTATTTGGACATCTNGCAGATATCATAATTGAACCAAAAAGTGGCGAAATTTCTGAAATTTTAGTCGAAGTTATTGCAGAAATTGACGTCTCTAAACTCCCATGGCCGAGCGAAGGGGGATTTTGTCACGTTCCCGCTCAGGAAATCAATCAAATCGGCTCACGTATCGTGTTAAGGCGTTGAGCAATTAATTATCATCTGCCCACAACCTTCTAAACCCAAGGTAAGGGTCGGTTGTCTGTAACTTGTACTAGAGGTGATAGATTGGACCAAAAGCCGCGCTTTAACAAAAGAAGATTNCTTCTTCAAATTGCGTTCTGGTTTGTTCTACTTATGTTGCTATCAACGGTAATTTCGCAAGTTATCAACATCGGTAATGAAGACGGCCAATCCGCTTATGGCGATGATTGGGATGATATGTCNGCNTTCCGTCAAGACATCAAGGACATGGGAATNGAAACAAANTCNNTAGTNTCCTCNCCTCTGCTANTGGCGGATATTGAAGATCCAGCNAATACTACATTCATCATCGCAGGTGTTGAAAGAGATACGCTATCTTTACCNCAATTCTCTTCNGATGGNTTCCTAACTTTTGCTTCCGAAGATGGNTACACACCTGCNGAAGTTGAAGCNATCAAAGAATTCGTCTTTGCCGGAGGAGATGTACTCGTAATGGANGANTTTGGTTATTCNTCNTCNATAGCTGAAGCTTTCGGTGTTCGATTTAAAGGAGTACAGCTTTACGATACTGTTTACGTTACTGAACTGGATTACAACTTCGTTTGGATGTGTGTACAAGAGTCTCCTTGTGGGATGAATGGAACAAAACTTGATCCAACAACTGTTGAAAATCACAACCGATGGTCGATCGAAGACAACGGAGCGCACATTTGCAAAGTATACAACGGTCAAACAATGGCAAAATCCGATGCTGGAATTTGTGAACAACACTGGAAGGACGGNGCCATAGAATANAACTCATCATACCAAGTTCTTTTGAACAATATCACAGGGATTGATATTATTCCAAATGCAAAAACAGGAATGGGCGCTACTGAAGTCAGNGCANTAACNTCTGCTGAGGCAACAATCGATGTNAATGGNGACGGAGAAATTTGGGTGGGTTCAGAGCAAAACTCTGAAACTCCNGACCTTTGGGGCCAGTTCAATCTTTCAATCGAAGTATGTATNACTCAAGATTGTAATTACATGCAAGGAGGCAGAATTACATTNATTGCAGATGGTTCAGCGCTAACCAACGCACTTTACGATTATGAAGGATACAACGATGGNGATTACGGTAAGGCTGAAAAAGAAATACCAGATAATGACAACAGGAAATGGGCACTTGATTACATCGCNGACTCATTAGCGGACACATCAGCCACTCCAGGAGATTTTGCTAATGCCTCCAACCCGGAAGCATCGCCNAATGCAATGGTNATCTTTGANGAAAGCCGACACATTCAGCCAAGTATCGNCTCTGAATCTTACAACACNATTTACTTCCTTCTCGTTTATTTCACTGGAGAAGGACTAGCNATGCTACTTNTATTCCTGATTCTATTCATTGCCTTTGAAGGCGTTCTCCTGAAAAAGAAAGATCCTGAGCCATGGAGGCACGTCTTCAGCATCATCTACTATGGATTCGGTGATGCGAATNGATATACATANTACGCAAAATCAAACAAAATCAAACAGGTATTCCTCTCAAAGGTNAGGAATCAGAATGGTTTGACTCGAGAAGAGTTTGACTCATTACCTGCTAGAGAATTGCAAGGTATGATTAACGACCCTGTCTTGGTCAAATTCGTATTCGAAAATAAGAATTATTCATTAGAGCAGACCGTCGCTATCGTGAAACGAATCAAGGTCTGGGGAAGGACGTGAGGTGAGTTAAATGTGGACACGTAAAGCAGCATTTACATTCACCGGCGGTATTGCGCTGATTCTGATTGGAATGATGATTTCTAATCATCAGATGATGATTCTTGGTGTTACATTCATTGCGTTTATTGTAGTAAACTCATGGGTTAGCGGACATGGTGATGTCGAAGTTCAAAGAACACTTTCGGCTGACAACTTGTACAAAGGGGACGACCTTTACGTTGAACTCCTGGTTACCAATAGAAGTAGAAGGAAAACGCAGCAACTCGAAGTTTATGACAACGTTCCTCACGAAATGAAGCTGCGTAGCGGTCTAAATCAAATGCGATTGAATCTGAAGCCCGGAGAAAGCGCTCGTATTCGCTATGTCTTGCGCTGCCCCCTTAGAGGACACTACTCAATCGGACCGGTATCTTTGAGATATCGCAACACTTTCAACCTCTCAGTCGATGAAATGTATGTTGATCATCATTCTGACATCATTATTTTCCCACAGATAAGAGATGTCGAAGAGGCGTTCATTAGATCGAGAACTGCAAAAATGTACACTGGTGCTACAACCCTACGAACTCCAGGACCGGGTACTGAATTCTACTCTTTGAGAGAATATGTGCCGGGAGATCCGTTCAAGAATATCAACTGGAAAGCATTTGCTAGAACTGGCGATTTGATGATTAANGAAAAGTGTAGAGACGCTGTAACNGATCTNTACATAATTCTCGATAGTAGAGATATNGCTAGAATNGGNACNGTNCTNAAGAANCCNCTAGAAATGGGNACTGTNGCTGCNGCCAGCCTNGCATCATTCTTCATCAAGAGACGGGATTCTGTTTCATTGACAATTTATGATGAAAAATTGTCATTCCTGCCNCCAGATACTGGCGACAAGCAGTATTTCAAGATCTTATCATCTCTAGCTGGAGTCGCACCAAGAGGAACAATGCCCCTCCAAGCTGTAACTAACAGCCTTGCAGCAAGATTTAGCAGAGGAAGCCCCGTATTCATCATCTCTTCATGTGAAGGAGATGGTACTGTTCCGTCTGCTGTTAGAGATCTTGTNGGNCGAGGNCACGAAGTNACCGTTCTTTCACCTTCATCAATTGACTTCGAGAGATTGGTTAGCCGAATCCCTAGAATGTCCTATGAAGTTCTCAAGCTTGAGAGACAAAATAGACTCACGTCACTGGCTGGATTTGGNAGCCAGGTGATNGATTGGATGCCGGATATGGACCTTTCACAGGCCCTATTGCAGGTGAGAGGATTCTGAGGTGATGACATGGCAGGCGAAGTTACACCACAAGGAGAAGGGTCGAGGTCCCTGCATCTGCGTCAGTTGCGAGTACAGTGGCAGATTGTTACCCTACAGGTATTGGCAACTCTTGCACTTGTGTGGATGTATCTAGAAGTTGTATCAACATATGTTGTAGGCAGTATTGATCACACCCAGTTATTCGATACTCTAGAATCAGGACTTGGTACTGAATTGCCTCTCGCAGATTGGCTAACTGGAGGTGGAAGTGATGGATTAGCACGATTCTATGTNCCAATGGGTCTTGGATTAGGCCTNGGAGGTGCAATGGCACTACTTGCGTTCCAAACACCAAAATTCCAACAGAGAGTAAAATTAGGATTCATTATCACACTCATAGTTGTCCTAGCAGGAAGATTCGCATTTGGATATACTTGGCAACTTATTGGCGATGGTTGGAGTGCACCAGATAACGATGTACTGCGTACTCTGGAATGGCCACTTCTGATGATGCTCTCATTCATCATATTGACATTCTATTTACTCCCTATAATTACTGGAACAAGAGGTATTTGGGGACTTTCTCGAAGNGGAGTTGCTTGGTCAATNGGTTTCACACTGCTATTNTTGGGAATTCACGCTATACTGACGTTCCCGCTGATTCGGTCCCAACTAGGTAGTTATGGCACTCAATTGACCACATTGGAAGTCATCGTGTCNGAACCTACCGTCTTNGGGCTCGTAACTTCAGAGCAATTCTCGCTAATTTTGATTGCTTGTTTNATGATGGTCTTCCAAGAGTCTGCATTCGGAGTAATNCGACAATTAGAGTATGCTTACCGCCTACCTGAATCTTGTAAGAGAGACCCTGAGTATGTTGCACAGATGGATAACTTGTTGAATGGACATATCCGCCATACCGCAGTATTCCTTTCACTTACCGCAATAACCACGACGATTGCTTTAGGATTCCACTCGATTCTCTTAGATTGGGTTGGAGGCATTACGGGCTCTCAATGGGCATCTCAGGTGGGAGAGTCCATCGAGTTAACTTTGACATATGGATTGGTTATATCTGCTCTATTGTTCCTAGGAATAATGGCTTTGCTGAGGTTTGTCGTACCGTGGCAAAGAGTATGGGGACTAATCGAATCTACATTCTCAACTCGTGATTGATCACTTCGAGTATACCGATTGGACTACTCTTCCAATACCCTCTGTAAGTACGAGGACAAGCAATGGTAGGCCACAAACCCATGACAGCATTAGCGCAGGGCCTTCCAAATGAGATTTCAGTGCAATACCCGAAACTACAGCGAGAGAAATCAATCCAAGGAATACCAATTTTTCTATCCAAAGAGGATACAATGAACTCATACTAACGCCTCAAAGGTCTACACCNTCAAGTGATTGTTCCAATTCATCAAGAGCCGAATCTGATACATTTTCTAATTCAACAGGATCGGTTCGTCTTGCCCATCTAGCGTCTAATCGNGCTAATTCTTCCTCAAGGTTAGCTCTTTGATCATCATGTGATAATANTGCTGAATCCTCAGGTAAAACATCTGTCTCTTCNTCTACAGGTGTTGAGAGTTCTTCCCATTCTTCGGTAATTTCACTGACCTTGACAGTAACCGCTGCTTCTTCATCAATCAGTTCCCCCTTCATCTTCTCCAATGCAATCTCATCAACCGGCGCTCTATCTCCAGCAGGGACTGAATCTCTTTCAAATGGAAGTATTCCATCTCGCTTGAAATCCCACAGAGAACCGCGTACTTCGCCGTTGACGAAACCGCTTGCATCCAATTGAGTTAGCAACTCCTCTAGTGCACTTGTTGTGGCTTCAAGTTTGACCGCAGAACCTGCATCACGCATATCTGCTTCCAGATGTATATCGTCCAGTGCTTTTTGAATCAACGCATGTGTTTCACGTGCTAGGACTGGAAGAGATTCTGGTCTTCGAGTATTACTCATCAAGGCTTGTACCTGCTCTGAAGGAGCTCCAAGCTTCTCTAGTTGTTCGAGAACGTTTCTGATTCTTCTTAACATGGTCACTGAGCGATCATAATCTTCCAGCAGGCTCTCCAAATCCAAAACTAGATTTGTAACTGTATCTCCAAGTTGATGTTCAAGTCTTTGTTGAACTGACCACCTTGCTAATCCTCTTACNGCACCAGCTGTTTGGGGTACCTGGCGCTCTAGTAGAGACATTACCTCATTTGACAATAAGTGACGAGGAGTTGTTGCAACATGGTCTACACATCCTTGAATAACCTGTAAGGCTCTCTCGACTGCTCGGTCAAGAAGTGATACTGANTAGCCCAAAGTTCTAGCATGNTCNAACCTTTCTAGGACTGGNCCAAGNCCATCAAACTGAGTTCCATCCTCTAGTAGAGCCTGTGCAAGTGGCTCTTCTGACAACTTAGCACGAAGCAACTCTGCTTCCTTGATATCAGACAAAGCCTCTTCATGAGCGATTGCCAAAGCCTCTGCCTGATCGAGCAAATTTGATAATTCGGCCTCTGCGTGNCCTCTTCTTGCTCCTAAATCNCCTAATTCTTTCAGAACNTGGCGTCTTTCATCCATCANTTCTCTCATTTCTGATTGAATCATAGTTGCCCTGTTCTCCTGTTCNGTCAATCGAATCCTATCNTCCTGAGTTCTTTCGCTTGAAGCCTTGGTCTCAGCTTGTATTTGCCTTAGACTCAATTGTGCATCATTGATTTTTGATTCCAACTCGGAAAGCTCCCCTTGAGCCCTGCGGTGTTTGTCTCTAGTNGCCTCCACTTGCTCCTCTATCATTCTCTGTCGACGTTGATCATCTTCGATTCTAGTTCTGATACTTGATAGNGTNGTTGAATGAGAATCGATATCACTGGATAAAGCGGCTTCTTTCATTGCCATCTCCTCTATTTTGGCCGACAATGCTGAACTTTCTTTGCTATCTCCAAGAATTCGTGCTAATTCAGCAGCTCTCTGGCTCAATTGATGTTCGAGTTCATTCACTCTCTTGGATAATCTATCGCTACGTGATTCCGATTTCTCTGAACTTGCTTGTGCTGCAGATAAATCCAGTTGNAGTTGGTCGATTGTTCGGTTATATCCTGTGATTTTGTCCTGGATATCAGAAGACTGCCTATTGGCTTCATTAGCATTTACTTTCGCTGAGCTCTCTGCTTTTTGTGCCGATTCTAAAGCAACTTTGAGGGCAGCAATTTCCGCTGTTGCATCTGATAGCTTTAGTTCCGACTTCTCCAACTTTCTTCTTAGACCATCATCGATACCGGCTGAAGTTTCAATTGTCGACAACCCTTCTGATGGAGTTGCAATCGTTATTGCGAATTCAAACCTAGTACGTTCTTTTCGCATATTTTGTAGCCCAATTTCAAACCCATAGAGTTGCATCAACATCTGATTTAGCAAAGTTTGTCTAGATTCAGAACGAGTTCTGGTCGTAGCCAATTCTTCACAGAATTGACCGAGATTAAAATCTACTACATTTCCTGATTCTGAACCGATTATTGTGCCGACTGGTAGGCGATGCAAGGCAAGGACTCTCCTAGATTCACAAAGTAGGTTTACCGCTTCACTAAGTTCTGTTTTGTCCGAGGCCTGCATTGCTACTGGAATACCCTTAACCAATGCGACTCGTATTGCTTTAGATGACTTGCCTGCAGTCAAATGNCCTGTTAATCCTTCTTCAACAGCAGTAGTTAGCATCGATAATACTGCATCAGTTCCTCCNCGNCCTTCTCTNACTACATGCCCATCAGTAAGTGCTTCGCCATGNGANCCCATCGCATCGATTTGGCCNTCCATTAGNGCTGCNATTTGGCTGATTANTCTGCCATGATCAACATCNGCTTCGGTCCATATGGCTAAAGCCACATCNCCNGCTTCAGCAAGNAGNAGNGANCCGTCNCCNGTATGNAGAGTCCAATGACCTGCNCCCTCTAATCCTAAATCGCTAGCCATNGCTTTTCTTCCGGCCAATGTTTCGCCNACNTGNGCTGCNAATTTNCCAGCATCNGANGGTAAATCNCCNGCATCNTCAATTAGCATTCCAGAATCAACTGCAATGCCACCTCTTACTTCTGGTCTCGCAACTAGATTTGCGAGAACTGCCGATAAATCTCTTGACAATAATCTCTCCAGAGAATCTCCAGAGCCAAGAAGGCCTCTCATGTCAGCACTGTGTTCAAATGCTTCTGGAATTATCTCTGCGACTGACCCTAATGCGGATTGAGTCCACGCCTTAGCAACTAATCTATGCTGATCTATTTCCAAAGTCTCTAAACGGTCCTTTGCAGCCTTGCCACATAGCAATACTTTGCCATTAGCAGGTTCTGCTATCCAGCCAACTACTCTTCCAGCGCGCACAATTCTGTGCCCACTTGCAGTGGACCTGCGTCCTAAATAAGTAGTAACCGAACCGTTTTCAAATGGCAAAATAGAACCATCGCTAACATCGATTTCATCATCAACTGGCATTCCATATGGTAGGTCGAACATGTCCGTCACCTCATCACTGAGTTTAGCAAATCAACATCACACTCTACGGCGTGTCGCCACCTAGCTATCCTGCCACCTTTCTTTCCAGAGATAACCAGGCTAGAATCTTCACTCAATCGAGTCAAAAGATACATTCCTTCTCCTTCAGACCAAAACTCCAAGCCTCTGCCTACACTCGAAACTTTGTCGAGTTTGTCCATGGCTTGGACCAGTTGGGTGGCATGTTCAACCATCGGTGCACGACCTCTCTTTCCAACTGCAGCGACCAAGCCATCTCTTCGTGAGATGATGTATGCTTGATCTGCTCCAGGNAGAGCAGAAAGTCCGGCCAGAATGCGTTGCATCATGCGCGCTCAAATTGCTTCAGGTTGAAAACGGCTTCAAGAAGTTTGGCTTTCCAAAACGCCCGTAGGGCGGTTTGTAGGGTTGTTTGATTTTGCCAACTGGTTTTTNGATAACTNGANAAAANCTATTCGAGTATTCTAATTGGNAATTTAATTTTTNAATTNGAAAATTTAACCGTTTACATCAAGACTAGNACCTCGTGGAATAACCATGGCCGGCCTATTTGATGTCCCNAGTTGCGACAAGTGTCGTAATCCGGCGATTCATCANCAGGTTTACTCGGGNCGNATGATGTGCGGATCACATCTNGCAGAGAGCGTNAGGAAGAAAGCTTCGAAGGCTTTGAGGAAACAACTCTATCTGCCAAAGGGAAAGCATACAACAATTCTTGTCGCCATATCAGGCGGAAAAGATTCTGCTGTGTTGTTAGAAAGAATCCATGAGAATCTAGGGAAACGTCGTGACGTCACCATCATCGGAGGATGTGTCGACGAAGGCATCGAAGGATATCGCCCCCCATCTCTAGAGTGCGCGAGAGATTTATGCGAGAGCCTTGGGATACAATTTGAAACAGTGTCTTATCCAGAATTAGGCTTCAAGGAAATGGATGAAGTTGTTGAGAAAATATCCCAACTTAATGACAAAAAGGCACCCTGCTCCTATTGTGGAGTCTTTAGACGCCAAGGCATAAACCATCTCGCTGAGAGAGTTGGAGCAGATGTTATTGCACTGGGACACAACTTGGATGACATGGCTCAAACTATTATGATGAACATGCAAAACGGAGACCTAGAGAGAACCTTACGCTTAGCACCTCACACAAGTACTCCGTTGAAAGGAATGATTCCTAGAATCGTCCCCTTGCGGTGGATACCNGAACAGGAAATCCACCTCTATGCTTTACATCGAAAGCTACCTATTCATCACGAAGAATGCCCGCACGGAGAAGGAGCCCTCAGATTCAGGCACAGGGAAACGGTCGCAATGATGGAAGCCGATGTACCCGGGACAAGACATGGNTTGCTAAGAATGGCTGANGATGTCAAAAAATTACACGCNGCGTCAAGTGGCAAATTCAACACNGCTAGCCCAATTAATTGCCCAGAGTGTGGACAAATATGCAGTGGTAATATTTGCAAAGCATGTGAAATGAAGAAACAGATGCAGTGATCATATTCTTCTTCGCAAACGTTCCATAAATCCATCCGCTAATCCAAGCGATTCAAGGGCTTCATCAACCCTACCTGCCTTGTGTGCTTCATCTGCTAATGCAATTGCTTCTTCGGCTGATTTGCGATCTTCATCNTCAATCTTNATTCCACTCGCATCGCACTGATTACGAAGAATTTTCCACTCNGAGGTNACATAATCCAGAAGTTCACTAGCTTCATCACTCGCTTTGCTTTCAGCATCCAAATCTTTTGTCAATCTTTCCAGAAGAACTGCGGCGTGAGTCCACTCCAAACCATCCGCTGATGATTCGATTTCAAGCAATCGTGAATCCCATTCTGCTGCATCGTCTCGCTCAGACCATTTNGTAACAAGATGTACCTTCTGNCGTAGAGCACGACGTACATCATCCATGGCCTCTCTTTCAGCATTAATCTCTCGAACTATACCGTCTGATAGACCCTTGACTTGTGCGTGGTTTCCTTGTTCTAATTCGNCTTCNGCTTTTTCTAAGCGTTCCTCGAGNAATTCTTTGTTGATTCCGTCTGCNGATTTTAATTGTCTTGCAGCCTCTTTTAACGNGTCCTCTGCAACTANCATCGCATCTCCTGATGCTGCTAGTTGATCTGGTATGACCATTGCAAATTCATACGCTTTCTTCGGTTTTTCNGCGTTGAGTTTCTTCCTAGCATCGGATAGTATTTCTTCCAATCCATGTTGTTGGTGTTTTGATGATGATAACAAAGCGGCACCTTCTCTAATTGCACCCTCTGCCTTTTCCCACCATTCAATGATTTCGTTTGCTCTTAGCTTGGCTTGTCTAAACAATAACTCCCCTTCCCTAAGGCTACCTAATTCTACTTCTCGCTGCCCCATATCCCATGCTTTTCTAGGACGTTTTGCAATTGGAGCTATGTCCTCTGCAGCCTCAACAGATTGTAATGAGTCAGCCTTAATCTCATCTACATCCCCTGCTAGAGAAAGCGAACGCTCGATATCCTCTTCGGCTTCATCGAGTAGTCGCATTCCCCAATCTGGTTCCCTGTGACCCTCTTCTCTTGCAGTCATTATTAGGCTTGCAGCCTGGTCTACTGCGGAGCCATCACTCTTCAGGATGAGGATTCTTTCCTCCATAGCATTAAGACGGCGATCAAATTTTTTCCTGAGACCTCTATGTTCATCCTTGCTAAACCAATCTGCTAAAAATAATGCAAATCCGACTACACATANACCTACTTGAACAAAAGAAGAGTNGTTACTGAAATCTATTGTGGATAATAATGAGCCTGCGAGAACTAATCCCATAAAACTCATCAATGCTCTAAATTTCATTACTGAGATATCACCTTGTAATATGCTTCTACTTGTTGAGAATAAAGCGAAGGAAGTAANTAACAAAATAACCATTCCAACCTTTNCTGANAAATCACTCTCAAGTTCAGAAAGNGCCACTACTGCTAAAGGCAACCATCCTATTGTTGAGATTATGCCAATTCTAGACCTAGATTTTTTATCTAGTATGCCAAGATCCTGAACAAAAACTCCCCAGGCGATAATAATCATTGCATACTTGATATCAGAAGTAATTGTTTCTCCACCCATGCCACTTCCCAAAGTAGGCCAGGCCAACCAAACCGCAGCACCAAGTAATGCCATCGCTGAAATTCCTGCTAATTTTTCAACTCGATCTAAGCGACTTTTGGACTCGGCCTTGATTGCTTCTTCCAAATCAACAAAACCATCCATATCAGACCCTCCTACAATCAATCATATCAGAATCTCGGTTTGTTGCGTGATCTAGCCCAGAATACTGCTAGAACTCCAAGTGCTACAAAAATGAACAATTCTAATGCGCCAAAACCAACTCCTGAACTATACTCNCTGGTAGAATGCTTGACAACNGTTTGATTTGCATCATCAAGATATGACAATTCAACAGAGAACGTTTCAAACCAATCCATATCTACCTCCATGGAGACAATTACAGTGGCTGTTTGAGAATAAGTAGATGGTCCTATTATTGATTCAATGCAATCATCTTTGTTGCACAGAATAAATTCAGTACTGCTTGCTCCGTTATTTTGGACTGTAACCCAGAACTTATTCACACCCGGTTCTATCTCATTAGAGGATGATGAAATATCTGTAACTTCAAGATTTCTTGCGATTGGCGGAGCTACGGCTATAGCGAAATTATTGATTGCCTCATTTCCTGCTTCATCTATACCAATGACGCTGATTTCATGAGAGCCCCTGGCGAAATCTGGNAACTCCCAATATTGGAATTCCGACCATGATANATTAGAATATTTAGACCCGGCAACTTCAATTGAAAATTTAATTTTGTCAATTGAAGAATGGTCGTCGAAACTTTCTGTGAAATTCAGCCTTAATGTATCGCCGGGGCGAGAAATAGATGTCGACTTTTCCCACCCTCCATCATCATTCTGTGATTCTAGAGATGCAATCATTACTGGACCTGAATTATCCAGTAATCTAATTGTCCAATTACCCAATGTGGTGTGACCAACATCATCGCTTACTTCTGCTGATAACCAGTACTCGACTTGATTACGTTGCTTGTGTCTTTCAGTGATATTGTCATTAATCGAGTTAAGGTTGGAGTCTACACTGAATGTTGTTTGAAGTAAAGCTCCTGTGTCCCACCAACCATCTGACTTGTTACTAGTCCAGTAGACATTCAGATTTTGATCATGATCATCGCCAACCTCCAAANCCCATTGGTGATACCCTGGGATAATTTGTCGAACCTCATTGCTTTCATTTATCCAAGGGGCGCCTCCGTCTAAGACAAGGGTTGTTGAGTAGGTTCCATTCAAACCACCTTCATCAAAACAGGTCACGGAAATTGGTAGTTGAGAATCCACATCAAAATTGGAAAGATTAACGCCCGNATTGTCGCTTAGACCAGATATATTCCAATNGCAGTCATGTATTGAAAGAGGTGCATCTTCTATGATTACATCAAAGTCATAAGAAGTATTATCCCACGGTAAAGCATTATTTTCTGACATTGAGACGACTGGTGCTGAATTGGGGCCTAGAGTGATTGTATAAAATCCGGAAATCGAGGTNTCATCCCGTTGTAAAGTGAAATTGTTAGGCGTGCCATCTATCCATTCATTTAGAGGACTAGAGAGGTATTGCCATGCGCCATTTGTCTTTACTGTCAAAGGCGTNGTTTGTCGTAAATCATTCTGAAACGGTACTTCAAATCTCACCATACTAATGCTCGAACGNTCTACAGAAATAGTTGCAGATTCATTCCAACCCCAATANCCTGATGAAAAATTGATTTCGGAAACGACTTCTAGTTGTGAAAATACGACCGGTGAATCGTCTACTATGCAACACAATGCTTGTTTTCCATTGTAGTAAAATATCGATTCCAGTAGGTTTTCAAGCTCATCGACATCGTCAGACAAAAATCTAGTAACTTGACTTTCTATTCCTGCTGACACACCAGGAATAAATGGCAATGCAAGCCCATTNTTGAATTTATGAGATGCGTTCCAAGTCCCATTTACGTTTGCATTAGCCTCTAGGTTTGATGTGAATTCNATTTCTGCAAATCCTAAATCTGCTTCAGAATTCAATTGGTCTGANATCCATTGAGAAGATGGCGGCCATGTTGATTCTCCAAGAGGGATCCCTCTTTCATATACACGTGCTGACCAGCCACTGCCATATTCGCCAANAGTCAGGTTTTGATCTGCCCAATCAATCACTACACCTGAACTTGCGTGGATNGCTTTTACAGAGATATCATCTGAATAATTGCCCTCCAGATTGTATGTGTTTGTTCCATTCGGGATGATAATTGAGGATTCACCAATCCTAGTTACTATTCCACCATCTCCAATCAAAATTATTGGCAGGCCATTTGGCGCATCTACGGTACCATTGCTGACCGATTGCTCCCAAGTGCTACCTTGCACTTGCATTGTATGAGCGCCTTCAATAGTGAATAAGTCCTCAATGATTGGATGCGCCTCTAAAACGACAGTTGTTTGAGAGGACGGAACTGGCGGATGCCACATTACCACATATCCATCACAAGTTGCGCTGGCTTGGTACATTCCATTTCCGGGAGAGTCAATTACTGCACCTGTCCAAGGCTCCTTTAGNACGATCTCGCAACCCAAAATTGGATTTCCTAACGGATCCTCAACTTCAACCACCCAAGATTCGGTTTCATTTGCCCAAACTGCTGGTACCAACAGCAAGAATACGAGCAATACAACCCTGCGCATGACCACTAGCAGATGTTCATACCTCATCAAGCAAGCGGAGAGTCGCGCCCATATGTTCAAGGTCGGCTTAGGCACAAGGCGTATGGAAGGGGGAGCGAGATGCCCGGACTAATCACCATGGATGACTTGACAAATGAAGAGATTATCTCAATTTTAGATGATGCTGAAAGATTGCTNCCAGTAGCCCGTGGCGAACTGTATTTGCCACTACTTCAAGGCAGAATANTAGGNAATTTGTTCTTCGAACCATCAACTCGAACCAGAATGTCTTTTGAAACTGCAATGAANAGACTAGGTGGCGACGTAGTCAATCTAGGTGATGTAAAAACATCATCTGTGGTCAAGGGTGAAACATTGTTCGATACAATCCAAATGGTTGATGGATATACTGACATAATCGCCATGAGGCACCCNCGACAAGGTGCTGCCCAATATGCCTGTGACAGTGCAAATGTGCCAATATTGAACGGAGGAGATGGCGCAGGACACCATCCCACTCAAACCATGCTTGATTTATTCACAATCAGACAAGCTCATGGTACCCTGGAAGGTTTGAACGTCGTGCTCGCTGGAGATTTGAGATATGGAAGAACCGTCCATTCACTATCTCACGCACTAGTCCGATTCGGTTGCAACGTTATTTTCGCATCACCCGAGAGCCTTCGCATGCCTGAGGAGATTGTAGCAGACCTGAAGGTACATGGTGCTGAAGTAGTTGAAACNGATGATCTGCTTGGCCAAATCAATGATGCTGATGTAATCTACATGACTAGAATCCAGAAAGAAAGATTCCCTGACGAGGATGAGTATGCCAAAGTAGCCGGAGCTTACAAACTAGAAGCTGGCGACTTGGATGGTGCTAAGCCAGACATGATAATCATGCATCCACTTCCNAGAGTAAATGAGATTCATCCATCGGTAGATTCCACTAGACATGCNAGATACTTCGAGCAAGCCTTCAACGGCGTCGTGGCACGTATGGCCCTAATGTGTAGATTATTGGGTGTCGAAGTTCCTGAAGACATCAATAAACAGGGGGTGGTTCTATGAGTCAAGAAGCAAACATGCGAAGAGTCACAGCCATCAAAAATGGTACAGTTATCGACCACATCCCTNCTGGAAAGGCGCTTTCTGTATTGAAAATGTTAGGAATTGAAGGCGATATGTCAAATCCAGTTTCACTAGTCATGAATGTGCCATCAAAGAAGATGGGAGGCAAGGACATNATCAAAGTCGAAGACAGAGANNTAACTCAAACAGAATTNGACAGATTGGCCTTAGTTGCACCTGATGCATCGGTAGCAATNATTCGTGCATACAGNGTAGCAGAAAAATTGGATATCAATCTCACGGATGAAGTTGTCAATGTTGCGAGATGTACTTTCTCTAACTGCATTACTATGAATCCNAGAGAACCTTTGCCACATCGATTGATTGTAACCAGCAGAATGCCGCTCAGGCTACGTTGTAGATACTGTGGTAAAGAGCAGGATACTGAAGCATTAGTAGATAATTTGCTCTAATTACAATTCGAATAATTTTGCCTTCTCGCATGCTTTGAAGTCAATCCATCCGGGTAAACCAAGATCGATTGGAACGCCCCCTACTGTAGCAATTATACCGGTCATTATCAGATAATTACCAAACGGAGGATTGGTCCAAACAGCCTTCTTCCAGCCTTTCTTTCCAAGATTTTTGTTTGTTGTTTCACGACGTGTTAACCATGCATTTGCATTCCAAGAATGAATTTTCATTNGATTTGTACTGTTATCAGGAGATGCTACAACATTGTGAGAACTCCTCCAGTTCTTTTCAATATCTCCGCTCATAGAATCTGCCCAAATAAGCCCTGTCTTTTCNGTTTCAGGCATTTCTAATTCTCCTCGAACTGCNAGGTGGATTGCNAGTCTTCTCAGGTGAGGATGTCGCGGGTGGAGCTTCAGCGCTTTCTCTACGATGTTTATCGCACTTGCTTTCATTCCTCTGTCGATGTACAAGAGAGCCCTGGCTGTTTGACCATGAGGCCATTCATCCATGTCAATTTCATTCTTCTTTACCCATGCTTCCAGTTTGTCTAGGGCAATCTCAGGTTGTGACCATAGTCTGAAACGCGCTATATCACCAAGAATATGCAGTTTTGTTGCTGGCTTGTACTTCCATGCAATATTACTTCCCGGAACACCATCTCTAAACCGCTTAAGGAGATCGATGTTCCTCTTTGTGACTGAATCTAGGCGTAGCAAACTCCTTACAGAGTCAGGCAATTTTATTGANGGGTTTANNATNGANGTAACCCATTTTAATCTAGCAGATTCNACGTCTTCATCTGTAAGATANTCNAGCCTAGGAATTGCNTCTGGAATGTCTCTTTGTGCTAGAGATGCNGCTGTTAGAATTACTCTTGCTATTTCNGCTGTNCTTCCTGCACGCAATGCTAGGAATGAAAGAGCGACCTGTTCTGCTTGNTCCCATCTACCAAAGCCCATTAGCATCTCCATACTTGCTTCTGTTCGCCTTACTAGTGAGAGNCCTTCTATGCTTTCTTCGCCATGGTCTTCATACAACAATTCCATTTTTTCCATAGCTTTTGACCAGTTATCCGATTTGATAAGATCACGGAAATCTTCGCCTTGGCGATATATCATCTTCTCAATTGCTTCTAATTCGATTCTCTTTTGGTTTGCCATAGCGTCGAATGAGATGTCATCTAAATGCTGGCCTGTTCTTCGAGATAGAATCCATATCATCAAGAATATTACNTGNCCNCCAGATGCNAGCATCCAAGTCATTTCTTCTAACGCATCTTTCCTAATNATTTGNCAAATCGAGTCCTCCCAACTGCCACATTGTGAACCNTGNGGAAGATANTGTGANTCCCAGAAAGTNAACATNGCNAGGGCAAGCAATAGCATNGATTGNCCTGCAAANCCTGTGAAACAGAAGTTCAAAACATTNGCTTGNTGNGATCTNTCACTTCTCAACAGNCGNGAATCTGCGAGGCGAATTCCTCCTTTTCCAGATACATCTGCGATATCAAGGAATAGAATTCTTGCAACTTCGTAAACGAATAAGAACCCCACGATTGCGACGTTGAGCAGTAAGAATAGTAGTACGATTGTAACCAAAGGAACTCTAATCCCTGGCTCGGAAATAAATGCAAACAATTCAATAGCGTAGAAGCCAATAACTCCTCCCTCTTCCATAATAGAAGATTGAGGTCGATATTCTGGTAGATCTAGCACCCTTTGAGTGTGCTCAAACATAGTTGGATCAATTGCTAACAAAATTAGTGAAACGACCGTGTTGAAAGCAATAAACGGCATTGCAGCCGTATTTATCCAAACCAATGTGGAAACAAATTGCTTCCTCGCCGGTGGTTTGTATGGATAGAATGCAGATGGCTCTCCTTTGGATAACTGTCTGCTGGATTCTACAAGTGCGGTCCAAGATGAACCCATTACTCTCCCATAAGCAATGAAACCAGGTGCGAAAGCAAGACAGCCAACCAAAGCTAATCTACGATCAAAATCAACCTCTGCTAGTAACATGATGTACCAAAGCATCAGCAGTGCGGTGAACCATAGGATTGTTATTGATACCCCAATACCATTCCTGAATGTGCTTGCTCCCTGAAGTGTTGCACGTCTACCGCCAGTTCGATTAACAATTTGTGTACTCATTGAGACACCGGTCGAAATCATGGCTGGAACGATAATCAAAATTAAAGCTACAGCGAGTGAAATTTGGTGCAATCCTTGTGTATAACCCATCTGATAAAATAGCCATTCCATGCCCAAAAGTATGGCACCAGTTAATGCCATCACGTAAACTGTCAAACCATTGCGCATACCAGGTGCTTTCAGAAGTTCCTTAGCCTCTTCTTTGTTTGCAGTCACCGTATGTACCTCGTACCTCTTGGGCCCGGTTGGAAAAGCAACCTGGAGCCCAGAGAGACCTCTGGGAATGAGATATTCTTGAAACAGATAAGCGAATAGAGCCGACAGAATGACGGCAAGGATAGCCATGCCGTCAAAACCGCTTACTAGTTCTATGCCCATGTCTTAGCCTCATTCTTCCTTTGGTGGAACAAGAGATGGTGTAGCGACTTTATTGTTGATCTCTTCCAACAATTCTTCACGGAATAAGTCAAAGGAGACTCCAGCCCTCTGGTCTCCATTTCTTGCTCGAACAGAAACCGTATTGCTGTCTGCTTCATCATCACCAAGAATCAGCATATATGCTGGTTGGAATTTCCTATGCATTCGAATTTTCTTTCCTATGGTGTGGTCGCCATCATCTAAATCCGCTCTAATTCCCACTGCCTTGAGACTAGATGCTATTTGTCGTCCATACTCTACCTGTTTCTCAGAAATAGTGAGCACGTGAACTTGGGTCGGAGCAAGCCATGTAGGGAACTTGCCCGCGAAATGTTCAATCAGTACCCCACAGAATCTTTCCATTGATCCAAATGGTGCACGATGAATCATTACTGGCCGGTGCATTTCTCCATCACTGCCTTTGTATTGAAGGTCGAATCTTTCAGGCAAGTTGTAATCCACCTGAACAGTTCCTAATTGCCATTCGCGACCAATTACATCTTTGACAACGAAGTCAATCTTTGGACCATAGAATGCTGCCTCTCCTGGCTCTTCTGACCAATTGACGCCGAGGCTACTAGCTGCTGATCTACACGCATCTTCTGCTAGATCCCACTTTTCGCTTTCTCCGACATACTTGCTGGAGTCCTGGTCTCTCAGACCAACTCTGACTCGATAATCACTCATTCCTAATGCTGCGAATATGACTTGAACTAACTCAATACAGCCCAATACTTCGTTTGCAATTTGGTCTTCGGTAACGAATAGGTGAGCATCATCCTGTGTGAAACCTCTAACTCTAGTCAATCCAGAAATCTCACCGGATTGTTCCCAACGGTACACTGTTCCAAACTCTGCTAATCTAAGTGGCAAGTCACGATAGGAGCGAGCTTGTGATGCGTAAATTTTGATGTGATGTGGGCAATTCATTGGTTTNAGCATNTAACCCTCAATATCNCCTGCTGCCATCATATTGGATAGNTCNCCACACGNACATCCATCANTAGCCAACTTGGNCATCATNTCCTTNTCAACCAAAGGNGGGTATTGNGAGTCCTGATAATACGGGAAGTGTCCGCTAGTTCGGTAAAGATCTAACTTNCCNATATGNGGAGTGTAAACTTGGTGATAGCCTTGNCGAGTCAAGTGNTCTGAGATGAAGTCCTGNAGGCANGTTCTGATGATTGCNCCCCTNGGTGTCCACAAAATTAGTCCTTGACCAACGTCTTCGTCGACATGAAACAACTGCAAATCTTTGCCNAACTTTCTATGATCTCTTTTCTTTGCTTCCTCAATCGCNGACATGGTTGCCTTTAGTGCATCCTTTGTNGGCTCGATTATTCCATAAATTCGNGTTAATTGTTCCCGGCTTTGATCTCCTCTCCAAAATGCCGAGGATACAGAAGTAAGGCGTACGTGCATTAACTTCGCTGTCGAATGTACGTGAGGACCAAGACAAAGGTCGTACCAGTCGTCTTGGCGATAAATTGTTGAACCATCTCCCGCTTCCAGNTTATCATTGATAATTTCAAGCTTGTAAGGATTAGATGAAAACAAATCATTCAATTCAGAATCGGAACACTCTACACGCTCTACTGCGATATTCTTACGTGCTATCTCGTGCATTTTCTTCTGAACNGTTTTCAATTCTGATTCTCCAAATTCATCTAAATCTGCAAAATCATAGTAGAATCCGCGTTCGATTGCAGGGCCGATTGTTGGCTTTGCATCCGGGTAAAGAGATGTAACTGCTTGGGCAAGTAAGTGCGCTGCACTGTGCCGGAGGATGTGGATTCCNTCATCACTGAAACCAGAGATGCCTTCAACTGAACAATCTGAATCTAAAATTGAGGAGAAATCTTTCTGCTGTCCATCAACCAAGGCTGCGACGCAGTCATGCTTTCTNCCCTCGATATCAATTACGATTTCTCCTGCNGTTATGCCAGATACATATTCGTTAACTGTACCATCTGGCAGCGTGACTGAAATCATTGACATTGACTTGCCTCCGCCCCCTTCGGGGGCGCTGTTACCTTTCACCTTGACTATTATTAGCGGTTTAATTTTGATATATTGGGGGTTGAAACTGTTCACCACTCAACATCAAAATCATCACCCTCTTTGGAAGAGGGTTCTGCAACAATCTCCACTTNCTTTTTTTCTGGGACTGGTTCCTGCNTTTTCTTCATCCTAATTTCTGTTCTTTTCTCAACNATATCACGTTGACCGCGGAATACTGGCGCTTCATGCGCCTTGACTTCTTTCTTCTCTTCAGTGGCTTTTTTTTCTTGCTCTTCTTTGAATTGATTATTCCAAGCGCCTTCAAAACTCATGTCGTCAACTCGCCTCTGCATGTGAACTCCTTAGCACAGACAATACATAATCGGTTTGATGTATCGTGAATTTCTGGAAGTAAATATGCGCCTAGCAGTGGTGGTNAATCCGGACGCTGGTCTCGGAGGTCGCCTTGGCTTCAAAGGAAGTGATGGTAGAGCTGCTGAAGCACGGGCNGCAGGTGCTCAAGATAGAGCAGGGCCAAGAATGAGGCAATGNCTAGAAAAATTGGCTGAACTTGCAAGAGAGCCNATTGAAATCATTGCATGGGATGGCAGAATGGGCGGAGATTGGATTCCTGGAAATTATACATCAACAGGCGTCACTCCAGATACAACANACGCAGCATCAACTTCAGATTTCATAAAATCACATTCGCCNGATCTGTTCTTGTACGCAGGAGGAGATGGAACAACCAGAGATATTGTNGAAGCATTAGGCGATAGAGAAATACCGCTTGTTGGAGTACCAGGTGGTGTAAAAATGCACAGCGGATGCTTTGCTACTACTCCAAAAGCTGCAGCAGAAGTTGTTTGGTCGTTCGTAACAGGGGACCTGATGGTTGCAAGAACCGAAGTAATGGATTTGGATGAAGAGGTCTATCGTAAAGGAGAATGGAAGGTGAAAATGTATGGTGAAGCCTTTACTCCAGCAAGCCCAAGGTGGATGCAGGGTGCGAAAGAGCAAGTTCAAAGGGAAAGCGAAGAAGAGACTCTGGAAGCGATGTCCNCTCATNTTGCTAATCTTGTCGAAGAAAACTCTGANTTGATGATCGTTTGGGGAAGCGGAGGNACTCTACGGCAAATGTGTAAGCAATTGGGGCATGAATCAACGCTTCTGGGNATAGATATCCTGCATGCTGGTAAANTGTACAATGACCTAAATGAACAGGGNNTNCTTGAAATTATCAACTCGCATGATGGTGAAATCAAGTTGTTACTTTCACCGATGGGAGGACAAGGTTTCCTAATCGGTAGAGGAAACCTACAGTTGTCNCCTGATGTTTTACGTTCTATNGGAATTNAGAACATCCTTGGAATTGCNACACCAGCAAAGTTACTGGGGCTCAATGAATTGAGAATTGACACCGGTGATGAGAACCTAGATACTGAGATTCGCTCAAAAAAATACCTCAAGGTCTTGCAAGGTTATCGCACAACAAGAGTGATTCGAGTTGCTAGTGATTGAAGATCATTAGTTGATTTTTTTCATCAGACACTGAAAGGATGTCATCGTTTTCTTTGTCCCTATATGGACTAGTTTTATGTCAACTGTTCAACTGGTTCAGGCAATGGAGAACCAAAAGTGGTTTTGTATAGCGGTTCTGCTATTACTCACGTTTTCTGGTTGCATTAATCCTCAAAATCAGGAATCGGATTTGGATGTAGAGAATGAATTGCCCACCGAGTTCACGCATCCTTGGAACGAAAGCGAACAATGTTTGGAACACAAAGGGGATCAAAGGTGCTGGGTCAGTTACATACCATCAACCATCTCTGAAGAGGACGGGGCTCCCCTTCTCTTGGACATCCATGGATATGGGTCAACGATGCACATTCAGAAAAATCACACAGGGCTAACAGAATTAGCGGATAATGTGGGCGCAATAATACTCTATCCTCAAGGAATTCACCGCGACGGCGACCCTCAAATGGGTGGTGGAGCCCCATCTTGGAATCAAGGTACTTGCTGTGCAGATGCAGCAGTGTTTGACATTGATGATTCAGGATTCTTATCTGCACTGATTGATTTGGCTATAGCTGAGTTGCCGGTTGATGAAACTAGAGTCTATGCGTCTGGTTGGTCAAACGGTTGCGGAATGGCCCAGAGACTTGCAATGGATTGGAGCCATCAAATAGCAGCTGTTGCTTGTACGTCGTTCTATTTGTTGTATGATCAGCAACCCGATTACATCGCAACTCCAATATTGGAAATGCATGGTATCTTTGATGAACACGCGCTTTATGCTACTTCTGGAAGAAGCACAATATACAACCCTGAGATGCAAGAAGATACCGATTCTCTTACCACTGGAGCTGTTCAAAACTTAATGCGTTGGGCAGAATACAACGGCTGTGAAGGATCAATACCGGACATAAACATCCCTGGGGCTTTGATGACAACAACAGGCTATTCAGATTGTGACGGTGGAGCGGAAGTTCATCTTATCACCGTTCATCAAGGGAATCACAATCTCTACGTGAACGACTGGGGTGAGCCGACTGCATGGCCGTATTATGTCCCTGGGAACCAAGGGCTCTACGATACAGGGCAAATTATGTGGGATTTCCTAAGTCGCTTTACAAACCAACCGAGTGCCCTTTGATTGAACGGGAGTACTAAGAGAACCCTCTGTATTTATTGAGCGAGTCACATTAGAATATTCATGACTCTAAGTAGGGGCAACTGTCCCAAGTGTGGGAGTGCAGATTGGAAACCGCCTAGACATGTTAGAACTCGGGGAGTTACAGCGGCTGCGACCGCAGATTTGAACATCATTACCTGTAAAAAATGTGGCTTTAGTGAATTATACGAGTTAACTGAAGGTGAGTTAGGCTCCGTTAACAAAAAGGCCACGATGATCTTTATTTTCGCTGCAGTAGTACCAACTTTGATTGGAATCGCTGTTCCGATTTGGTTAATTTGGGGATGAATGTAATCGATTTATCCTAAACCCTTGGCACAAGCTAACTAGGGTTTAGTCACAAACTTTGGATTGAAGGAAATTATGCACATAACGAACCATACGAATAGCGTTTAGGGGTCNCTAAATTTATCATATACCACTATTTCCCAGAGATAATAGCCCATGTTCTAACCGGGCGCATCAACGGTTTGGATGATGATGACTTCGACAATAGAAATTGTAAATGACACCCCAAAAAGGGAGGGAGGGACGGAGAATGTTGATCTGTTCAGCCAACAAATTTGGTGCTGGGGTCGCGATATTTTACGCGAAGAAGGAAATTGGTTAATCCAACAGGGATTTGATGGAATAAACGCACCTGCTGAAAAGGCAGGCTGCAAAAACATATACACTCTTTCTCTATCAAAATCACAGAGTGTAATATTGAGAGGATTTGGAGTCTTATTCACGGACCATAATTACGGAACCATTTTTCTTCCAAGATATGATTTCAGGCCAAAGTATAATCGAAATACTGAGTTGGAAATTCTACCATGGGAATTCGGTGATTTGTCCGAATTCAAATTCCCGGCTGATTTAGAAATAGATTATTGTTCTTCAATGCTCATTCAACTTATTGACTGGATAATCGAATATGAAAAAGAGCTTCAAGACAAATTAGGAACGGGTTACCGGGCATCGACATTGCGTGAATGGGACAATGGAGAGAGGGTAGTTATCGCTGCAAAAGACATCATAGGCGAATGGTTGAGAATAAGAGATGAACTCAAAAAGTCTTCAGTGCAACTCAGCATTGATTTCATTTGAGACACTACTCTTTGCTTGNAGGAAATCAAGCCCANACTGTAACGTATTGGTAGACTAAATACAATCCGACAATCGTTAATATTGCACCACCGATTTTCTTTATGAGTCCTGTAGATGCTCGCATTTTGTTAACGATGGTATCTTGACTAGCAGCGACCAATAGCGTGAATGTAACCATTAGCGCAGCAGTTGTAACTGCATACAATAAGAAGATCAATACAGTGTTGAACAATGTATAGCTCATCGATGCCACCAAAAGAGCGATGAAAACCGGAGCAGTACAACCTGCTGATGCAGCACCGTATCCAAGTCCGTACAGGTATTGACCCATCAATTCCGAATCTTCATTCTCCTCGAATTTGATTGGTTTTCTAGTGATAAAAGAAAGTAATTTTTCGACAGGAGGGACGAAAACTGGTTTCAATTTTCGGCCAACTGCACGAGATTTTTCTTTTATTGGATGAGTGAATCTCGAAAGATCAATATCGGCCACCATTATTATTCCCATAATCAAAATTATCGCACCGGTAATAGGAATCAGTACGGGAACCATTTCGCGAATTGCTTCAGAAAAGAATATTCCCAAAATCGCCAATCCAAGGAAAATGGTTAGAATTCCAGCAGATGCTGCTAACCCTGCTGGCAATGCAGTACGCATTGTTTTTTCATTCAATCCACCTGAAGTGTCCTTCTTGCGCATCAAATAGAACGAAACATATCCTGGAAGAAGAGGGAATGAACAAGGCGANAAGAACGACAATACTCCTGCTCCNACCGCCATTAACCAAATTGANCCTGTTTGCAAATTAACAGTATCAGCNANACCAGTCTTGGCTGANGAAACTGTATCTTCAACTTCCTCTAAAGGAATCCTNTTACTCGATTTTTCATACACTAAGTCNCCAGACGGGTCAATGATTACAACCTTGGGGATCTTAATCCCGTTATACGCTTCAAAGGCCTCTTTGTTAATATCCAAAGCGTGGGCCCAAGGATAATCATTTTCCTCTGCATAAGCAAGTAATCCTTCAGGTGTATCTTCCCCTACAGATAGAGAAATTATCACAACACCTGGGTCATCTTTGTACTTCTCATGTAAGGGTATTAGCATGTCGTCAGCTATATCTTTGCACGGCGAGCAGGTTGTTGCCATCAAATCTAAGACAACCACCTTTCCTTGTAAGTCAGACAAATCGAACGTCTCTCCATCGTCTTCTCCGCCTACCCACTGAGCTTCAAAATCCGGNGCNGCCGAACTCCCTCCCGTCATTGTAAAGCCAAGTATACTGATAACCAGTATCATTACAACGCCAAGNGTGACAATCTGCGGGTTTGCAGAAGCACGCGCTTTGACCATATCCCAGTTAGAATAAACTGCATCATCGCCCGTATCTTCAGCCAAATATCTCACCACCTACTTCAATCGAAGTATGTCCCTGTGTAAGGCATACGAGCCCAAATTGTGAATGCTCCACAGGCTAGAATGATTAAACTGATTACTCCAATCAATACGTAATCAAATCCTGCTGGTGCAGGAGCAACGATTGAACCACCAGCAAAAGACTGGACTTCGTGAGTGTTGTAATTCTGTTTACCATCTGCAAAGACAAGCTGATAGAATATCGCTTTACCTTCTACGGCAGGAATTGAACCAATTCCTGTCGCATCCCCATATGCGTAACATACGCCCTCTTCATCGCAGATTTCAGAACCTTGAATTTCGAGTTTCTGACTAAACCATTCGCCGGTATAATTAGAACTTTCATAATTATAGAAAACCGAGGCTGTACCAATGCCGTCTTCATCATCAAAGAACGCCATTATGTTTGCATTTCCATCCTCGATTGTCTCGTCAATTTGCATGACGGTTGGCATTTCATTTGCTGCATCATATGCAGTTGAGCGAGGAGTTGCAGAGTTTATTGCGCGGATTAATCCTTGCTTAGGATTCGGAGAGGAGGATTTTGACTCATCGTTTTGGTCATACACTACAGCAACGACTTCGATATTTCCTGGAACTACCATTGGATCTAATGGTTGAACTCCAGGGGTTGCATGCCCACTCGGATGTTCAATTTCAGAAGGAATTGCCCATTCAGCCATCACTACTACTTCTACACCAGCATCTAGACTGCCAGTTGCAGGCTGTCCAGCATTCCCTCTGTATACCATTGGAGTTACCACCATGCCACCATGCTGGGAAGAGAATGCATAGACATCATGTTCAATCATGAACAACTGAATTTCATAATCTAGTGTGTCTCCATCGACTATGTCTTGAGGGATTCCAGTTGGGTCAGTGAGATCTGGATTGAAACCTTCTCCCAAATATGTCAGTGTTGCAGTTACTGTGAATGCTCCTTCACCATTGTAGGTTTGGGTAACATTGAGAGTTGTAGGAGCGACGTCACGTTGTCCAGCTTCTTCTACAGAAGACATCAGGTCTTGACTTTGGATATACCCTCCATCGATTTCACCATCAGGTGTTCCTATTGGAGAATAGTAACTGTAGCGGTCCTTTGCTTCCTGACTTGCAGTTGGATCATCTCCATCTCCACCATTTGTTTGATGGAAAGTAACGATGGTATACGGTTGCGAGTTATCTGCCTTTAGAGCCTCATGCATACCGATAACTTGCGGTTCTGAATTAGACATACATGGAGAGCAGGATAGCGAAGTGAACACTTCAACGACCGGTCGGTGAGTCCAGCCGTTAGGATAATCACGAGGTTCCGAAGTAGTAATTTCTTCAACAATTCTGCTAGTTTCCTCGATTGGCTCGCCACTCGAAGCAAGTGGAGCACCAACCATTGTCACCAACATAATAGCGACCATGCAAAGTGCAGAATAGCGCCCGTTCATGGACAACCCTTGCACTACCCTATATTTGGCGGTTTGCGAAAAAACCTTATTTCTCCCCCTAAGGGGGAGATGGCATTATTTCAGTGAAATTATGTATTCTTCTCGGCAGCAACAGCATTCCCAATTGGATTAGAGAATGATGAAGAAACCATGTGGGACGGCCTACTTTGGCTCATGGACAACCTAAAGAAAACCAGACGAAGAAGAATCTCAATGAATTAATCAGACGAAAGTTACCTGTCTTGAGAAGATTAGACGCCACAATTCAATGCCGGTCCAATTGTCCTCGCCAGCAAAATACAAATTTCCATGATGGACATGAATTTCACCAATGTATCCGCCTATCGGCTTCAAATCAATTACCTGCCATGTGGTTTCATTAATCGTGTTATGAGCCCATAATTCTTCACCTGTTGTTCCATCATCTGCCGAGAAAAATACAGTGTTTCCACGAACTGTTAGCTCATTTGGCGCACCCGAACTGGATGTTGATTGTATATTGGTAACCTCCCAGAACGAATTGTTACTGCTTTCATAAGCCCACATTTCGAAGTGTGTTCCTGAAGTTGCCTGGAAGTAAACTTGGGTGCCAAGAACGACGAGGTCAGAAGGTGAACTACTGGCAACTCCTGCGCGAATGTCAGCTGCAAGCCATGCAGAATTGTTCGTTGTCTCATATGCGTATAATTCAGTTCCATGGGTAGTGCCCGCATTTGCAGACATGTAGATGGTCGTCCCCATCACCGTAAGATGAGAAGGGCTTGATGAAAGAGTTCCAGGGTTGATGTCCTTAACCATGAATGTGGTATTCGTGGCTGTATCATGCTTCCATAATTCGATTCCAGTCACTCCAATTTGTGGTTGAGCTGAGAAATAGAGGTCTGAATTTACAGTTACCAAACTGGTTGGCTGAATATCTGNNTCTACCTTCCATATACTGAAATTCACTGTGTCATAGGCCCAAAGGTCATACAATCCCATCCCAGTTGAACCAGCACTATCTCGTGCTGAGAAAAACACAGTCGTCCCAATCAAAGTGAACTCACCAGCAAAACTCCCTGAATTACCAGGGAAAATATCTGCAATTTGCCATGCAGTACCGTTGGATGGATCGTAAACAAATGGTTCTGTATCCAAGGAGGGAGTTTGTCCAAGGAACATCAATTGGGAGCCAATAGCACGCATGCCTAGGACTGTGCCTGCATATTCTAAAGAGATACTATCGTTAACATCAAGAGACCAAATTCCATTCGTAGTGCCATTATTTGCTGAAAAATACATTGTCGAGTTTATGGTGCAGAAATTGGAAGGGAGACTACCAGATGCTCCAGAATTTATGTCCTCGACTTGATCTACAGAGAATGTTGTACAAATTAGAGAACTGGTCACAATTTCACCAGATTCTAGAATGCCGTTCTGAGCAATTCCATTTCCAGATCCGTCATCCAATCCTTGCTGGAACAATTGACCAACTCCGTTGCATCCGAGGTAGGAAGGTGCGACAGAAAGACGCGCTACCATCATAGTAGTAGTGGAACTTCCGTTAGCTCCATCTTTTCCATCTGCTCCATCTGCTCCATCCTGGCCTGTTTCGCCATTGCATACAACGACAAATGAATCAACTTCATCAAGAGAAAGCGCATTGTCACCGTTGTCGTCAACACCCGTTTCCACGATAGTTCCACCATTTTGGCATCCTTCGACAATTGGTTCGGTGCGTGTTGCAATAAGGGAGTTGAGGCCGTTTTCACCGTTGGTACCGTCAGCACCATTGGTGCCGTTTTGTCCATCATTACCATCACTACCGTTGACTCCATCGTTTCCGTTGGTTCCGTTGAATCCATCGTTTCCGTTGGTTCCGTTCACACCATCGCTGCCATCAGTACCGTTGAGTCCTGCTTGTCCAGTGAGGTCAATTTCTTGCCATGCATTGTTTTGACAGACTTCGAAACCATAATCATCAGCGACAAAGAAAATTTGGTCGTTGATAGATTCGTCACAAGTAGGTAGGTCTGCAGAATTTTGCACTAAGTGGAAACTCGAACCTGCAGTTCCGTTATCTCCTTGCTCACCACTTACTCCAGATGGGCCTTCTGGGCCCTCTGTAAACACACCGTAGAGAGATAGGGGAGCAATAACCATCATGCAAACAATCAGAATTGTTTGTGTTTTATCTTGAAACAAGGATGATCCATTGATGCCTAGTTGATCAACTGTAGTAGGTAATGATTCAACTGCCGGAGTCTGAATTTCTGGCTGGTTTTCTACAATGGTTTCAGGAGCTTCGATCTCCTTTGGGGCATCTACGATTTCCTGTTCTATTCTGTATTGAGCAATCTGTTCTTGACTCCATCCTTGTTCTAGTAATTGTTCATCAGTCCACATAAATTTGAACATTGAACTTTAACTTAAGCAATTTGTGGTGTAAGGATAAGACAATTACTCAGTTAGATTTAATCAACTGAAACGTGAAATGGAGATTACAGCTGCAACACTAAGTCGACGCCTAGACGAATTTATTGAACACGATTTAGTAAAGAGAGAGGTCTCAACTTAGGTCCGGTTCTCAAATCATTGTTTGGATGGGTTGAAANGACCTANTCTTGATTNTGNTCTTCGATTAGGTCCTTCGCTAACTGGCGAATATCGACTTCCCACTGGGTAAATTCTGACATCTCCATTGGATCAACTCCATGAACTGCATGAAGCCAA
>NZGQ01000096.1 GCA_002689565.1 Methanobacteriota archaeon
AATTCAAGCAAAGTAATGAAAGTCCGCTCCCACCAACCGGGGGACCTTACAATTGTCACATGGTGAATTCCAGGCTGAATGTCTCTAGCATCCAAATTATCGGCCCAAGTTCTGCAAATATCCTCAAGTCTCACAGGAATCAACGGCATATCTGGAGCCATCAGATCACACAGCCGATATGGGTTAGCAAGTTCTCCTGAGATAAGCAGTGGTCTGCGCTTTTCCAGGTCGATTATGTCTTTAACCAAATTACCGTTTTCTAGAGAAAAATTACCCACGTACTCTTTGAGGCCAACTAGGTCTAGAGAATCACACTCAGGCATTTTTGGAAAATCCATTCGACTCAATTCTTTAGACGAAAAGAACATTGGTTCACTTGGCAATGGTAATGGAGAATTGCCCGGAGGATTTGCCCACAATCTAGGAGAAGTCGCCATGTTGCTCCCACTGTCGATTTATTGTTGAAACTTGCTCAAAGAATGAACTTGGGGAGATTTCTTGCAACAACACTATGTGATACTGTACCTACAATTTGACCTTGATTATTAGTTACTGCCAATTGATTAAGATCGTGTGTAAGCATTAACGCTGCAGCTTTGAGGAGAGGTGTGCTTTCTTTCATAGTCATGGCCTCTTGGGTAACTAGTTGTTTTGCAGGGATTGTGTGCATCCAAGCAACGTCGCGATTGACGGTCTTTCTAGCAACTAACTTTAGGATATCAACAGCATGAATTCTACCAATAGGCACGCGTTCTGAGTTTACTATGAAAACATGGTCCCAATCGCGTGAAGTGATTACGTCAAGAGCATCTGCAACAGACGCATTCTTTCCGATTACATGAGGGGGACTCATCACTTGACCACAAGTCAGTGAACGTACAGATTTAGACCTGCTAACTGTTGCTGGAAGTCGCGATTTACTCTTCGACATTATTGTTCCTCCTTGATGCCCGGCCGACTGCTCTACCTATATCAACCCATCAACTTATTGCGAGGATATTTTTTCATTTATTCGGAATTTAAACCCCGCATATAGTAACGAATAGTCTGTATTTATTCCATAATTACGAATAATATCCCCGATATCAAGCGGGACCTCCCGGTTCGAAGCACACAAAACGAACCTTCAATGGGAATGATGCCCCAGCGCCTCTCTATGGCACTCTCGCAGGATGTCCTAGCCCGACTTGCTAGCCTCTCTGGATATGAACAGATGTTAGAGATGGATTCAGTTAGTAGAAACACAGGGATGGGGTTGGCAGAAATTGAGTCTCAGATTGCAGCATACAAAGCATCCGCTTCGCAACAACCAGGGGCAAACCCCCAAGCAGATTTCCAACCTGTTGCAAGTAAGGAATTGGTTGATTTAAGCTCTTCACAACCGATGAATAAAGCCCCAAAATACATTGATAACCCGGATCAATATCGCTTGAAGTATAATCCTTCTCAGCATGGTCAATCAAATCAATCTCAGGTTAATCAAGCAATAATTTGCCCAGATTGCTCAGCACCTTTGGGAATCCCAAATATTCGTCCGATCAAAGTTACGTGTCCACAATGTATGTCCGAATTGGTTTTCCATTCGTAATCAGATTCCCCAATATCTTTCGGACTGTGCCTGCCTTGCTTGCACCGCACGAACAATGGTAGTTGTAACCCATAGAACTGCTATCCACATGAGGGGTTCAAGCATAACAGCCCAAATTCCTTGCACTGTGAATTCATATCCAACACCTGTCAAGACGTCCATTGCGATTTGCAATCCTTGGTCTAAGAATGAATAGACAACCATTCCAAACACTGCTAGAATAATTAGCCTTCCAGAGAATGAACCTTTCTTCAATCTCAATAGCATAAATCCAGCAGTAGATGTAAGGAATGCAATAACGATCCACGCCAGTGCGGAATGTACTACTCCAATCCATACAACGGACATATTCGAAGTGAGTTCTAATTCCTGATATTTGTCATATCCCATCGCTACGGCAAATATTGCACTGAATACAGTAGTCGTCCATAGTAGGGATGAGAACATGGCAGCATCAGCATTTTCTCGCATCTCTTGAGCGATTCTACTAACGGTTGCCTCGATTCCTAGGCCCTTAGATAGAATGAACAAACCAAAAATTAGCGGAAGTGAACCAATTACGATACCGCCGAGCGTGTCTGGCAGCATTACACCAAGTCCGAAAATAGCCATGATGGCACCAAGTGGAACTAACATTTTTGCTCTCCATTTAGGATCTTCAAGCGCCTTGACGATGTAGTAGTAAGTGCCCTCGATACCTTTCGATTGTTTGACGATTATTTTCTGCACATGATCAATTCTGACTTGGCTTTGAATAATCGGCATTACAGATTCATCTTCAGCACCATCGGTTACTAGGATTGCTTGATCAGGTTGGAACTCAGTTACCACTTCTTCGAGTTGAGCTGCAATAGCTCTGTCAGAGCGAACGCCGACTTTTTCATCACCGGTTAGAATAGCGATTTCAACATCATCGCTTTCGCTATTGGTTTCAGCGAGATTGTCATGTTGATGTAGAGCTCCAAGAATGGCGTTGGTATCGCTTTCTTCAGGGTCTGCAATCCCTAATTTCAATGCCGCAGTTAAAACTTGTTTTCGACCTACAACGGGACCTCGAATCGCTGTTTTTAGGCCGAGATCATTGTCTCGGTCCACAGTAATTACTAGGGTCCTTGTCATTTACGAAAACCTCGGCTACAATTAGGCTGACGCGCTTCCTGTTCATCAACCATCGCCCGGTTTGGGCTGCTCAACAGGGACTTCCAAACTTTCTTGTCGTTTTCGTCGTCTTTGTTTTGCGCGGATGTATTTGAGGGGATGGTCCATCCAAGGTTGATCGCATAATTTGTCATCACCAGTTTGTACAGCACAGTTGTGGTTTACCTTTAATTTTGAACAACCTGATGGCGTATATTCTCGCTCGTAAAGATGGTTGACCTGATAGGTGGTTGTCGATTCACTGAAATCGGGAGCATTTCTGAAGAAATCAACAGTTGTCTCCGGTGGAAGTCCAATACATCTCGACATCGAACCAAGGAATACTCTTCCAAAATGATTCAAATTTACACCTTGGGATAGTTCAGCCACCGCTTTTCGCATGCAGGGGGGCCAATCTTCTTCTCCAGCTCCTATAAGAGCGATAGTTTCTGCAGTTTTTGAGGCAACTAGACCCCTAATCATTCCAACGGGTTCAGAGAGGCGAATCAGCAACCCCTCATCCATTTTGGACATTTTTTCTAGGGCATCGAGTTTTATGTCTTCTTTCATCCTCTCTCTTAGTAGTCTAGCAACCTTGGCTCTGGATGAATATCGATCACCTTCATCGTGTAATGTCACCCATCCATTCTTGATTTCACAATTTGGTAATCTCCATCTCGAGCCAGTAATTCCTGTGCATAATTCAATGAAATCAGAAAGACCGATTTTCCAAATCCCCTTTTCATCACACTCAATTTCAGAGAGATAGGTGTTAGCAATAATTCGTATAGCGCTATCTTTTTCCAAAATTCGTTGAGCCCTTTCAGCTTCAGCCTGAGCCCATCTAGAAATCAAGCGTTCATCTTCGCTTGCTCCAACTACAAGCCTTGCATAATAAAATGAAAATGCTTCCAACAATCTTCCCTCTTCAGTATGAATGTCTCCAATAGAGGCAACTTCCACTCCATCCTTGCTATCAACTGAATCAATAAGTCTGGAACGCGCACGGATTCTTGCTCTATCCATCATGCTCCCATCTAACAATTCATCGATATCCACATCGTGTTTTGCAGCCATGCTTGCAATCCAGGATTTTGCCTGAGGCAAGAATGGATATCTTGCAAGCGTAACCTCGTCTGCAAGGTCAGGAATCGCTAGAGGCTTGGGCACGTTTGTTTACTCACAAAGGAGGCATTTGAACCCTCTCATTCATGTGGGATATATCGGTCGCCTAATCGATGGAGGCGGTTGACGAAAGATTGATTCTTATCCAAAACGAGATTCGTAAATCGTTTGGCTGGGACCTTGAATCGGATTTAATTAGCGCGAAATCTTTAGCTTCTAATTGTAAAAATCCAACTGCATCCGTTATGTTTGATTCAAAGGTAACAGTGGTAGGTGCAGCCGCTGAATTTGGTTTGGAACTCAGCAACCCAACTATAGTAGCTGATGGTGCGATTGGTGCAATTACAGATCTTTCAAAAGTGGCTCTCATTGTAACCGACGGGGACGGAAGCCCCCATTTGGAAAGAGCTTTGAATCAAGGAATACCAATCTGTTTACATGCTCATGGCGATAACATAGATGCCTGGCAAAATGTGTTATCTATAATCGATGAGCAACAAGAGGTTATTTTGACTCATCAAACTCCTGGAAAAATCGAGGGAATGCATAACCCTGGAGGGTTTACAGATGGAGATCGAGCAGTTTGTGTGGCTTTCGCACTCGGCGCGAAAGAGGTTGAATTGGTTGGGTTCTCCACCGAGGATGTAGGCCGATGGTCCGGGGTTACAGACAAGAAACGAAAACTAATCAAGTTGAAGTGGATGAAGAGAGTATTGCGATTACTTTCGTTGAGGGTTGATGATGAAAAATAATTACTGGCTTTGGGCAGTTGCTTTAATCTTAGTAAACACTGGCTGGTATTTCGTTAGTCAACAAAATGCATCACAAGAGATAAACAGGCCAGGTGCTGAATTTTCGGAGTCGCGCAATGCTGAACTATCTGTTGTATATGGGGATGAATTAGATTACGAGATTGTTCATTGTTTCGAATCAATAAATGGAGTAGTATACAATGTCAGTATCAACATTCAACAGGGTTCCAAAACATTGTATTCATGGGAAGGAGATACCAATGATGGATGCATTACCCATACATCCTCTGCAGAAGAGGGAGATATTGTAGTTAATACTGAAATCGAGGAAGGGGTTGAAGTCACAACAGAACTGACAACTTGGCCTATGAAAAGCGCTTTCCCAATTGGAGTCGTGTTATTTTCCGTAGGTACTATTGTAGTTGCATTTGGCGAAACGTTCGTTCGTTATATGATTAAAAAATACAAAGATGACGGCACTGATAATCAGGCAAATGAAATAGGTGAAAACAATTCAGATAGCAGTAATATTTGGCAAGATCCACTACGACCAAATTGATCAAAGGAAATCTGAGAGGCTCAGTTGTTTTGCATTGTCATTATTGAAAAGGCTCTCAACACTATCTGCTAACCATTCGACATTTTGCCTAGTGTATTGGTCCACTCCGTAGGTCTCCATAACGTGTTTTGTAACTTTGATGTACTTACGAACAGCACCTTCTGTGACAGTTAATGCTAGATTCCCGTTGCACATATCACCTTCAGACTTCCTGACACCAAATGCACTCATTCCCTTTCCAGTTAGTTTTGGAGGTTGTATGCATTTCCCGGCCAAAGGCATCCTCCTGTACGAATGACCACATTTCAAGCAACGAACCTTTTGTCTTGTAAACGCAACCAAGTTCCCTCTCAAATCAGGTAGAAAGTGAGAGCGAACAACGCTAGATGCAACCGTTCTTACGTCAACACCTCTGAGACGATGGCCCAGTGAAAGTTGACCATTCATTTTGTCAATCATTGTTTCCAGAGTTTTGTATGCGGAAAGTGGCGGACCTTCCGACATACTCTTTGTAGAATGTGTGAATCCAAGTCCTCTTACTGCACCGATTGAACCCAATCTTCTTTCGATGTAATCCATTTTGTCGGCCAGAGATTTTGGGTGAGGTTGGTCTAGAGTTGCTTCATAGAACCATCTCTCATAGTGCCAAGCAGAGTCTACATTGAGGGCTTCCTTGTCAACTTCTGTAGGATTTAGCCTTGTAGTCAATACAAGAGGGGCATCCATTTTTCCTCCTCTATTTGCAGGAAGGATTTCTCTACTAAAATTAAGCAAACCATCCATTAGAAGCATAATTGCATCTTCGTCCCCATCACAGTTTCTTCTCTTAGCCGCATGGAATAGGGGATGCGCATATCCTCCAGAGCTATCTGTAAATCCAATCAATCTTGATAGGACTCCGCCAGAGGTGTGAGGCGCCAAAGCACAAATCAAGTGTCCAACCAAATCTTCGGGTTTGTTTACGTGATAATATGGTTCCATTCCATAAAATCTCACGAGTAATTCATCGATATACTGTGCCGTCCTAACGAAATAATCAGCACCATTTCGAGCAAGTATGAAATCCTGAGGGAATATTTCCAGCATTTGGTCATCGCTTTGTAACTCTTCACCAAAGCAATCATGGGTATATCCTAGGTGCTTTAGACGAGCCCAATCAACTCCGACTTCTTCCGGGGTGAAATGTGTGACTGGCACGTCACTCATATCGAACCTAACCGTTCCATCTCGGAATACAGGTAATTGGTGCTTGGCCCTGAGAATTCCCTTTTCAACAGCCTCTGGGGTCTGATTTTTGCTCATCAATTTTTTCAAGGCTTTCATACGTTTGGGAACACGATCTATCCCTAGGGAAATACGCGCGTCTTCCAGCAAGTTATCGACTCGGATTGTTTGAAGTTCACCTCTTCGCCTAGAATTTTGCTTTTCGCTTGAAACTCTTAGTTCGGTTCTTCCACCACAAACNTCTCCTGGTTTTTCCTCGCCAAAATCATCCAATGTTCTATGATGGCATGTAATCATCGGAGATTTTTTCCCACACACAGTACAGAATCTAACGCCCATTTGAACNCGGAGATCTTGTTGTTCGGCCGAATTTGCGATTAGCCTTTGATTNCCTCCTGTTCCATCAATCGGAAACAGNGAATGCACCGTTGGNTTTTCTCNNGGNGCACTCTTTTCCGGTCGCCCCATCCTACAACCGATTCTAACTGGAGCAGAGTGTTCCCACCGAAGCCGAGAGATCGTACGCACTTGAGTTAGGATGCCATCGACATAATGGTCGTCTTCCAAGACTTGTGCGTTNAGGTATTTGTCTGGATTTTTTGGNCCAGGGTCTGGTAATTTGTTTGCGGCCTCTCTTCCAATCTTATCGGTTTCAGCAATACCCAGGCCTCTCTGTCTGGCATTGGTTTCAGCAGCAATTCTTACTGTGGATCGCTCTCTTTCCAATGCGTCCTTTCGTGTTTTTTCTTCTTCCAATGTAATTGCAGCAGACCGCAATTCAGTAATTCTGCTGTCAAAAACAGATATCGAGTCTTCTATTTTCATCGGCGCTTTGCCNTTCACAGAAAATCCTAGGCCGTCTAACATCGCCTCCCATCCTTCGGTTATCACCAAGTCATCTCCGTCATGATGGTGAGCTAAGCCTAGCATCAGTGCACTGCCTTTGACTAAGCCGTGAATTCTGATTACCCAACTGGATGGCACCGAATCGGTGAAGATACCACTTTCTACAGGAATATTGGGGCCGGGAATATTGGGATAATCTATAGCCTCTTCTTGCTCAGGCCTTAAATCATCCATTTCACCGGGTTTCCATCCTTTCACGCCATCGATAAAACGAAGATTTCCATCTCTAACCGTGGCAGTTTCAATCGCTTTGAGTAGTGCTGGAACCCATTCAATCGGCAAGTCCAACCACCAGGGATTATTCGAACCAACTAGCGAAGTTGAGAATCGGACTGCAATCTCTTTAGACGCATCCCAAGAAGGAGTTAGAGAGATCAGAGTATCTCTCCACTTTCGTCGAACATGGAATCTTTCATCAAAATCTGTTTTTTGATTAATAGGCATACCAGGTACTCCTTCTGGCATTTCATTACTCATCTTACCAATAATTCTACAGAATTCTTCAACGGCCTGTTCACTATCTAATGCATCGATTAAATCGGCCGCCCACCAATCATGTGAGTAAGCTGCTGGAACTAGATTTTTGTTGTTCTCCATGAATTCGCCGTACCCAAGAACNAATTCTCCATTATCCCAAATCGATGACATANTCANTCTATCTTTTTGGAAAGATTCAANATCGTTGTATTGCTTGAATTCCCCGCTTTTCAAAATAGCCCAAGGNCCNTCNGCGATATCACANGGAGTGATTGCACANGCNTTTCCNGGCCTTTCGATTTTCATTTGTGTTCCAACCGTAATGAAATCATCCATCGCNGCCATCGANGCTGCATTGCAAGAACCAGCAGCAAGCCCNGANGGNCTTGCTCGNCCATATCTAAGTCGGAATCCGCCNGCCTCNAGAGGNGCTCCAAAGACNGGNCTGCCGGCGATTATNTCTTTCATAAATTTGGAAATNGCGGGNACTCTCCNGGANGTAAANCCATTNCCTTCACTTTCCTTGGATTTGTCTTTGTTTTTGTTTGCAAAAACGGAAATAAAATCCCAACCNGGNACCTTCAGTCTTTCAGTATGTCTCTGAATCTTTGGTGCTTTCAAACACAAACCTTCTCCAATAACGAGTAATACACCACCGCGAATTCTAGCTTCGTCAATATTTCTTACACGCCCATAACCAGCACATTCGATATCTTCTGTAGATTCGCCATTAACCATTACTGGACAAGCTCTGACTATGGTATCAACTTCCTCGGGAGGTGGCCTGTATTGCAGGTTACCACGATACAATCCAAACTCTTCTTTCACCCTCTCGACCTCTCCGTCGGTTGGTTTGTAGGCATCAACATTCAATTCTCTTCGAATCATATCTCCAATTAGGACAGCAAGGGCCTGGGCTGTACCGCCTGCAGCGCGAATTGGTCCAGCAAAATGGATTGATAGGAATTGAGAACCATCTACATTGGGTAGAAGACGAACCTCGCTTATTCCTTCGAGAGGTGCCACCAATACTGCCTCTGTGAGGATAGCTAAGCCGACTCTAAGGCCAACATCAATGCTCTTTTGTAGGTCGTAACCGTTTTCTCTGAATCTTTTAGCAACTATTGTAGCCATTTTTATTGAGGTTGTTTCACGATCATATTCAGCCAGCAATGTTCGAATATCATCTGCGACCTCAGCTCCTTCAAGGTGCTCGACAAGCAACTTTTCTGTTCGACTTGCGAGGTCGGAAGCCCTAGGGATTTCAACTTCCAGCGAGTGATCCAGCCCCTTAGATCTAGCAACTTCAGCAATTTTGTAAGCCTCATCGGTTCGTTGGTCAAGCCACTCTTCATAGGATTGAATTTCTCTTTCTAAGCGCTGTATGTCGAGACCCAGAAGTGGGTCGTGAACATCTTTAGCGCCCTGTTGAATCATGGCAATCCGTTTACCCTCTCAAGCGGTGGCTCATAAGGGCTACCTCTCGAAGCATTCCTTCTAGGGAAGGTTCATCCGCCTCAAACCTATGGCTATGCACATGTCGGTCCCCCCATCACTACGCGACGACCCTCGATGGACGCGCCTTGTAGATTTAGTTCGCGAATTGGCTTTCATTGACGGTGGCAATGACCAAGCCTTCACATTAGCAAGCGGAAGGACATCAAGATGGTTTTTCGATATGAAACCAGTGATGATGAATCCTGAGGCTGGGCGACTAGTAGGCCAGTTGATGAACGCACGATGTGATGATATTGGAGCAGACTTTGTTGGAGGTCTTGAATTGGGAGCAGTCCCTTTGGCAGCCCTAGTTATNGCTACCGATTTCACATCTGANCGATTAGGTTTCATGGTTAGAAAACAAGCGAAAGGCAGAGGTGGCAGAAAAACAAACAATCCTCCTGGAATAGAAGGNGCNTCCATTNCNAANGGCGGNCGAGTAATCATCTTGGAGGACGTAACAACCACAGGCGGCTCTGCGATTCAAGCAGTGAAGAGAATCGAGCAAGACACATCGTGTGAAGTCGTAGCAGTTATCAGTATTCTAGATAGAGAAGAGGGCGGGAAAGAAGCCTTTGCAGAAGCAGGAATTTCATTTGAAAGTCTACTGGTTAGATCTGATATATCAGGGTGAATAAATTGAAACTCAACCCCAGAGATGCAGATTTGAATGGGCCAACGGCAGCCGATTCAACATCTCCTGAAGGCTTAGAGTTCCATTATGCAAATGAAGCAAAGCCGCTGGCAACACCTTGGCAGGTAGCGGTTGAAAGAGCTAAACTGGTTAGAAAGTGTAGTCTTCCAGATGGGCCAATTCTTGATCCAGCATGTGGAAGTGGGATTCAGCTCGCTGCTTACTGTGCTATGCTTGGCAGGAAGGGAACCGGTATTGAAATGGATGAGGCAACCGCAATTGCAGCGAACTCCAATTTGAAAAGAGTTGCAGATCATGGCTTTGGCGAGTCTCTACTGGAATCTTCAATAATTGTCGGTGATGGAACGATTGGCGACTTACAACAAAAATTTGCTATGCTCCATCTAGACCCTGCAAGGCCTCGTAATTCTAGAACGCATGGTTTGGATGAAATGGAGCCTAAATTACCAGAAATTTTCAATGCTTGGAAAGACAACTTAATCCATGGCGACAGAGGTCCTGCAATTCTTCTTGATCTTTCACCGAGGCTCGATTCTAATCAGCGAAAGCAAGTCGAAGAAATTGTCAATAACTTTTGGCCAGAAATAGGTAAGACCTGGGTATGGACTAGTAGGGGCAGAGGTCGCGTGGACAGACTATCTCTCTGGATTGGACAACTATCAAGTCCAGATATTCCTCGAAGATTTGTTCGTATCCCTCCCGATATCAAACAAAAGCCATTGATTGTCGAAGGCGAAAAAATAGAAATTTCCGACCATAGGCGACCTCCTCGAAAGGGAGAGTATGTGAGCATATTAGATGCTGCATTGGTCGAATCTGGCCTAGCTCTGAAATATTTAGAATCTGTTTTATCCGGTCAAGACATAACTTGGAGCATTACTGAGGGCAGGCGGCCACAAATCCATCATTCAGGCCCCGTGGAATATGAGCATATTCAACAAAAGTTGCTGGTTCAAGCAACTGGAAGAATTGTAAAATTAGTCCACACGGATTTGTCTTTGGATACAATTGCACATCTTGTTGAGGCATCTCGAGATTATGGATTTGGAAAATTAACGCTTAGAATTTCAATAGATCCTAAACTTCAACCTAAGTTGCAAGGTAGTCTTGACAGGCAACTTTCAGCCAAGGGGGGAAATCATGTCGGATTTGTTGCGAAACAACCTCATGATTCGATGCTTCTTTTGTGCCTTGAATGACAATAGGCTTTTAGCACCACGAACAGAGGCTCACAAAACCCCAATTCCGTGGCGCAGTCTCGCGAATGGGCAATCGCGGTCTTGATATAGGGGTTGTTTGTCGCAAAGTCGCTCGACATCATGTTGTACGCGTTCTACAGGTGAAATGTAATGGCAAACGATCAAGATTTGGGAGACGACTTCTCCTACATGCTTCGAATGGCAGATACCGATATCGACGGTCTCAAGCCTCTGGGAACTGCACTAACTGCTGTCCGCGGAGTAGGAGACCGTACTGCAGCTAACATCTGTACGATAACAGGTTTCGATCCGAGCATGAAGGCTGGACATCTAGATGCTAGTCAGCAAGAAACTCTCCGTGAAGCGATTGAGAATTATGCACAAAGTGTTCCTCTGTGGATGTTAAACCGCCAACGAGACCTAGAAACCGGCGACGAACTTCACCTGTCCGGACAAGACCTCAAATTAACTCACGAAGACGACATTTCTCGCCTTCGTGGTATCAAGTGCTACCGTGGTGTACGCCACGCTGGTGGGCACAAAGTACGTGGCCAGCGCGGCCGTTCTAACGGCCGTTTCGGTCTTACTCTCGGAGTACAGCGCAAGAAGTGATAGGAGGAATAAGATATGGGACATCCAAAATTCGCTCGACCAAAGTACGACACACCTCCTCATCCTTGGAAAGCNGACAGGATTGAAGAAGAACACGCAATCAAGGCTAACCANGGTCTGAAAAATATGACAGAGATTTGGAAATCAAAGTCTGCTCTGCGCCGTATTCGAGGTCAAGCAATGAAGTTGATNGGACGTGTTGATACATCAGAGGGNCACTACNCTCGTGAGAAGGATGCACTTCTAGCATCTCTAAACCGCAAGGGACTAATCGCAAGCGACGCAATTCTGGACGACATCCTGTCTCTTACTGCAGAGGATATCCTAAATCGCCGTCTNCAAGCNCAGGTTTACTACAANGGTCTAGCATGTTCAATGAAGCAAGCAAGACAACTAGTTACCCATGGCCAAATTTGCATCGGNGACCAAAAGGTCACAATCCCATCTTACCCAGTCTCAAGAGANGAAGAAGANTTGATTCGCTATCATCCTCGCTCTAACCTGAATGATGAAAACCACGTCATTCGCCAGACTATTCTAGGTGTTCGTGAATCTGCTGAATATGCTGAAGACGAAGTAGATCCAGAATTTACAAACTCAGAAGCATCCGANGTCAANGAATCCGCAGAAGATGCGCCAAAGGCAGAAGACACAGTAGAAGGGGGCGGTGAATGATGCGTAAGGCAATCATCAATATTTTCTCTAGTTACAACAATGTGTTNATGACAGCTACCGACCTAACCGGTGCTGAAACTATTGCAACCTGCTCCGGCGGACAAGTAGTCAAGTCCTCCAAAGATTCCGGTGGCCAATTCGCTGCAACTCGTGCAGCAGAAAGAATGGCTGACCAACTGAAGGAAAAAGAATTCTCTCAAGTCATTGTAAAGTATCGTGCACCTGGTGGAAACAAGTCCAACAACACTGGACCTGGGGCACAAGCAGCAATTCGNGCTCTAACCCGTGCTGGTGTAACAGTTACTCGTATCGAAGATGTAACTCCAATCGCTCACGATGGTACAAAGAAGAAAGGTGGCCGTCGTGGTCGCCGTGTCTGATCAACAGAGGTGTTCAAAATGAAGGCAGAAATTGTAGATGGTTGGCCAAAGGACAACAGAATTAGGATTGTACTTTCAGATACAAATGCGGCTCAGGTTAACAGCCTTCGCCGTGCAATTTTAGCAGATGTTCCAAAGATGGCGATTACNAAAGTTCGTTTCGAGCAGGGTGTTACTCAAGACAACAAGGGAGAAGTCATCGAATCAGTAAACGTACTTCCAGATGAAGTACTAGCACACAGATTAGCAATGATTCCAGTACCAACATTCCTAGAAGAATTCGTGTTCCCAGAAGACGATCCAAACAACGAGAACCTCCCAGAAGACCAGTGGGGTTCACCTATGTCTCAAATCATCTATCATTTGTCCATAAGAGGGCCAAATTCAGACTCTGAAGATGAATTCAAGACAGTTTACGCAGGCGATTTAAACGTACTAGGCGAGACAAAACTACAGATTAAGGAAGAGCACAGTCGTATTCCTTTGACTATTCTTTCCAAGGGCCAGTACCTTGAATTGTATGCATATGCAACATTAGGCCGCGGTAGAGACCATGCAAAGTGGTGTTCTGCAGCAGCAGTAAGTTTCCAACCAAGACAGAAAGCCATCCTNGCAAAATCGGGCAAGAAGGCNAATGTCCTATTCGATTTAGACTTGACATCAAAATCAGGTCGAGCAATTAATTCTAAGATGTTCACAAACAAAGAGTGTACAGATGTTAATGCAGTCTTAGACCTAGAACGAGCTTTACATCAAGTAGGCTATGGTACAGGTCGAGATGAAGCATTCGATAATGCGATAGTGATGGAAACTATCGAAGGCGAGTATGTCTTTTCTTTCGAATCAGATGGTTCAATGCCACCTGAAGAAATTTTCAACCGTGCATGTACTGAACTGGTCTCTCGCTTCGAGAAGATTACCGGAGAAATCGACGCAGCATTTGCTTGATTTCAAAGTTCCAAGATCGCTTTGCTTGGAGAAGCATGATGACCTATGCCTCATAGGCATGTGGCAATGAGTGAGGTCACTGTACAGGTAGGAGGTCACGTGACTCTCCTCTTTTCAATACACTCCAAAGCCCTACTTGCAAGGAATCAAGGGTCCAAAGGCGCCGGGCTNTGCCTGGAGGATGGAGTGATGTCTACAGTCAGAATTCTAGAAGAAGGGCCGGACGAAATTTCAGTTATTGCAATGGATGGAACTCTGTTTGAAAGNGGTAAGAAGTTGTATTCTGATTTGCTAAAAGCATTCAGACATATTTTCAATGTTGAAGAGGCAGTGAGTATAGAGATACAATTAGAATTACCAGTCTCTCAAGGNTTTGGAATGTCAGCAGCCGGATTGCTNGCCACTAGTTTAGCACTTGGTGAATTATTCGATCGGGGTGACGAGGGGCAACTCGCTAGACTTGCNCACAGAATTGAGAGGAANATCTCTGGAGGATTGGGCGANATTTTGGGATTATGGGCAGGCGGATGTGAGTTGCGTACTATNCCTGGAAGCCCTCCGTCTCCGGGAAANGCAGTAGGGTTCAGTGTAAACAGTCCCGCTNTACTCGTATGGGATCCTGATGGACAAAAACACACTTCAAGCTACATTGATGACGCTNATTGGAAGNAAAAAATCACNAAAGCCGGNGATTCAGCCGTNAANCGCCTGNAAAAATACNATTGGNACTCAAGAGTATGGGATACACTGTTAGAAGAGGCAGATAGGTTCGCCCTTGATTCTGGNTTGTTAGAAGAGAAAGACCGAGCAAATTTNCTAAATATAGCGCTAACAAATNCTAGNGAATCAATGAGTTGCCATTTGTGNATGTTAGGGACATCTNTGATNATTGTCCCAAGGATATTGGGACAGGAATTCGACAGTAGTGAATTGACATCCCACTTACGTTCATTAGGATTAGGTGTTAGAGAAACTAATCTTCAGTAACCTGGTTTAGTAAACCCAAATCAAGAGGGCCACAATCGAGTAGAATTGTTCCTGGAATGTGAATATTATTACAAAAGCCATGCCGGAATACTAACGCACCTTGCCCCCAAGTGTCTACATATCGGCCCGCTTGTTTGACGATTTTTTTCCTTTGGAAGTTCACATCGGCTCCATAGAAATGCTTAGCATCAATCCAAGCAACCGGCTCTCCATTAATCTCAACATGATCAAGGAATAACAAATCAGGAGTGTTAACAGGTCTACCATGCTCTTGCATTTGTTCTTTCACCATCTCGCCTTGCCTTCTTACATTGACACCTTGGTCCTCAAACCAATCTGCTAGTATATCTTCGAAAATATCAGCACGAACATGAGTTTCAGATTGGTCGACATTACTGACTCTGTCAGCTGCTTCAGCCGCTTCAAATTCACTTCTTTCTCTCTGTTTAAATTTTGATGGAGCTCGCAAAGTCTCCTTGATTCTTGATTTAGACCAGCCCATTTCTTTGAGAATTACTCTAAACACATTCATAGGAGGAAAGTCGAATTTTATTGACAAATCAACAACACTCACTCCTTCGCGATAAAGACGGTATAATGCTTTACCCCGGGCTTGTAATTGGCCATGAGAGTAAACCGTTTTTTGCTGTAACATGGCACTCCTTAGAGAGAGAGCTTGGTCTAATGTCATATCCAAATCGTCAACCATCTCTCCGATTTCAGCAACTCTCTCATCCGGGAGCCAACCAAATTCTCCACGTCGTACTACTTTGGATGCAAGTATGGCCTCAGTTTTTAGCGAAACAGGATTATTCTCCCAATCAAAAGAAAAATGCCCGGGGGTTGCAAAATCTTCTGGTATACCAATTGGAAGTGGCGATTTAGAAAATCTATTCATCGCGGCCTCTTTTGCTGCAGAATCATATTCAGAATGCCTTTCTATCAATGATGCTTTTGCTGGTCCACCGTGGGACTTAGGCTTCTTACGATTTTTCCGAGGGCGGGTGTTTTTTTTGCCCCTCCCGCCTTCTGCCATATCTTTGGCTGAATGCTCGCATTCAATAGATACACCGGTTAATCTAGGTTGGATAAATCTTCTATAATTTGGTCAGATTGTTTTTTCATGAATCGATTAATTTGTTTTGAAAACAACGACATCATAACCGAGGTTTCGCAGCTAGTATGTACTTCTATGCCGCCTTCTTTGTCATGGAGAAAGGTAATTGAAATTTGTAGATTTTTCAATCCTTTTGCAATGGGCCTTTCATTTCTACTCTGTCCTTCACCAAGCATTTCGATTTCGCAAAAAACCTCACCTTCTCTAATTGACTTCACAAGCCATTTTGTTTCAATCAAACTACCTTTGATAATTTGGAAAATTGCAATATGGTCGCCTTCATCAATACTTTCTGCCTTAGTCGCTAACATGCTTTTAGCGCTACTATTCCACTCTGGCCATCTGCTTGGGTTTCTAAATGCTGCAATACTTTTTTTCACTTGTTCGGGAGGTAGTTGCTTTCTTGAGGTATGAGTGAACTTCCTGCCCATGCCTGTTCCAAGCATTAAGCCAGCATTGATGTTACGGACAATTATGCCATTAATTCAAGTGAGAGATGCAGATGGGACGATATGCGTCGAATCTTAGTGTGGGTACTAATCGCGCTGCTATCCTTACCTATTTCTTCAGTTGCAGATGAATCGGACGAACCGCTTGGTTGGGCGCAGATTGCTGGTGGATTTGAAGAAGATTTGATCACAGGTCATGTAGTTCTAGATGATGCAAGCGTAGTGGTTGCGGGCAAATTTACCTCTGCTGCACTTTTCGATGAAATAGGATTAGGTTCTGTAGGAATTAATGGAGATTCAGATGCTTTCATAGCGATGACAAATTCCTCTGGTAATTGGACTTCTGCATACAGTTTTGGAAGCCAGGGAGATGACGGAATTGACTCAATTACTCTACATCCTTCAGGTGATTTGATTGTAGTTGGACACTTTTGCCTAGCAACTGCTGGCGACTACTGTGGGATGAATGTCTCAACATATAATGTGAATAAGACCGACAACGATGGTGAAGGGGATGCATTTGTCGGGCGTTTCTCAATAACCAATGAATCTCTTGCTCCAATTTGGATTAGGACAATCGCGAATGCTGGTGATTTATCCGGTTTTGACGTGGAGGTAAGTCCTAACGGAGGAATAACTGCTGCTGTATTTCATCAGGCTTATTTAGACATCGAAGGCCAATTTTTACCAGGTTCTGATGGGACCAATCTTGCAATAATTCACTATGATGAAAGTGGCGAAATAATTTGGAGTAATGGTATTACGAGTCCTGGTGGGATTGAGATTTTTGGTGGGATGTGTTATTCATTGGACGGATATCTTCATGTCGCAGGTAGTTTTTTTGAATCGATTGAGTTTATTGAAAGCGAAGAATCCCTTGGCGGAACGGATATCTTTGTAGTTCAGATCGACGGTACTGGAAATTTCACTTGGACCGTATTTGCAGGCGGCGTTGGAGATGATTGGACAAATGATTGCGCTGTAGATAGTTCAGGTTACGTTCACATTGTTGGGCAAATCGAAGATTCAGCGCAATTTGGATTCACCAATGTAACATCGAACGGCTGGAGAGACATGTTCCATGCTAAAATCAGTTCTGGAGGAGTTTGGGGTAGTGTACAAAACGCCGGAGGTGCTGGTTGGGAAGACATACAGGCATTGCTAATTGATTCCAAAGACAATGTGATTGTTACAGGAACATATACCTCAACATTTACACTTGGTGTAGATCAATTGGTTGACAGAGATTCAGATTGGGAAAAGAGAGATGTTTTCGTAGCGCAAATCGATAATTCAGGCCAATGGATATGGGCTGTTTCAGCAGGAGGAATTGGAGACGATGTAGTCCATTCACTTCAGTTCGGTGAAGATGAAAGTCCAATCGTAGGAATGACTATTCAAGAAACCGCTCAAATGGCTACATTCAATGTGTCTTCTCTTGGCTACAGTGACATTGTATTATGGAATTATGCAAGAGATCATGATTCCGATGGCCTGACAGATGGAGCAGATAATTGTCCTAGGGTAGCGAATCCTGACCAAGTCGATACAGATGGCGACTTGTATGGTGATGCTTGTGATGACGATGATGATGGCGATTCCATAGGAGATGATTGGGACGATTGTACGCCTGGAGAAATTGGTTGGAATTCAGCTCCAAATACTGATTATGACAGCGATGGATGCAGAGATGCTACTGAAGATGATGATGACGACGGAGACGGCATTCTAGACCAGAATGACAATTGCTCAAAGGGGTCAATAGGTTGGATTTCCACTATTGAGAATGATGAAAACCAAGACGGGTGCGAAGATGTCGATACTGACGGTGACGGATATGTTGACCAGTTAGACAAATGNCCTCAGATTTATGATAATCAAGCCGACCTAGACGGAGATGGTATCGGTGATGCTTGTGAAAGTGATACAGATGGCGACGGGATTTCTGATGAGTACGATAACTGTCCTAGGGATTCATTCGATTGGTTAAGTGAGCATGATATTGACCATGATCAAGACGGTTGTCGCGATGCGGATAGAGATCCAGACGATGATGGAGACAATGTTCTTGATTTGTCAGATATGTGCGCACTGGGCGAAATAAATTGGAATGCGTCATTTGACCATGATAGTGATGGCTGCCATGATGACTATGAGGACGCAGATGACGATGATGACGGATTTACAGATTCTGAAGATGCATGCCCTCGTGGTTATGTTGGTTTGGCCGGCGTTGGTATGGATTTAGATCAGGATGGATGCATCGACTCGACAGAAGATGATGATGATGATAATGATGGAGTTGAAGACTCCATAGACGAGTGCCGCTATACTCCGAGTGGNTTGGAAGTAGACTCCTTGGGTTGTTCAGGAGTCNAATTAGATGATGACGGCGATGGAGTACACAACCTAAACGATCTTTGTCCATCTACTGAGCCAGGTGACAAGGTATCGTCAACCGGTTGTGTCGAAAAGACTCAGGATAAAGGCAAATCCGTAGAAGATGAAGAAGAAACATCTTATCTGATTTGGATATTATTTGGAATTGCTGGAATACTAGTTGTTGTGGCAGCTTATGTTACATTCAAACCACAGCAACCATTGCCAACTAAAACAATTCCAAAGGTCGGAGAAGAAGGTGTATCAACTGTAGACNATGGAAGGAGCCAAGGGGATAGCAGTACTGCTCCTGCCGACGTCAACGACACCGGCCTCGATATCGATACTAGTGAGGCCTAAGTCTCCACATATGAAGTCTGAAGCTGCAGCTAGGATTCTTCCTTCATCTAATGAACCACAAATGATGACCTTTTCGTCGTCTGACCATTTGAAAATTTGTGGTAGCATTCTCTTGCCCCAGAACCCCATTATTTCTCCNCGGTTTTCTGGCTGTACAAATGGCAGGTTTGCTAATTTACTAGCGAACGTTTTGACGTTTTCACCACCATTTACATGAGCGATAGCAGCCTGTGCTAGTTCTCTCTTCCACGGCCTTGATATGTGGACAGTGGCTGTTTTTGGCTCTCCTCCAATATGCTTTGAAGCAACCTTGGCTACCTTTCTTGCTTGTTCAAGGAAACTTCTCAGATACGATTCTGCTTCTAATGCAGCCTCTTCTTCAGGATTCAATTCCCCTGGTAGAGAAAAGGTTCTACTCGCAACCAAATCAGCATTACCAAGCATTTTCCACCAATCTTCAGCNATGTGTGGAGTGGCAATAGAAATCATATGAGTCCAAATCTCGAGAATTTCTTTTCCAAGTTCGGGGTTTTCTCCACCTCTTCTTCGATACCAATTCAGGTCCTTCACAATATCGAAGTGACTTGCATCAACGGCTCCTCTTAGATCGTAGTTGTCCATTGCATCTTGCCACTGAATACATCTTTGCTTTATTCGCGCTCTCATCCATAAGTCNATTGCACTNGCTTTACCTTTCCAAGAAAGTATGTTGGATGGCATTCCATACAACTGTACCATCTGGCGATAATTTGCTTCAAGTGCAGCATCNGACCAATCCATTCCGGCAGTAGGGTTAGCTGCAAAGAGGATAAACAACCTAACTGTATCNGCGCCATACTTTTCAATCATATCTTCAGGAGAAACTGTGTTCCCTAAACTTTTACTCATTTTGGCACTTCTAACAGTCAGCGGCTCATCACAATGAGGGCAGGCTTGCCCAGAGTAATCAACATGCAATGTAATCGCACAACTGTTACACCATGGGGCCGATTTGTTGACCATCCCTTGACATAGTAATTCATTGAATGGTTCATCGATATTATGTAATCCAGCATCACGTAGCGCCTTTGTCCAGAATCTGGCATAGATCAAGTGCATTTGTGCGTGCTCAATTCCGCCACAGTAGAAATCAACATTCATCCAGTGGTTGGCAATTTCAGGGCTGAAGCAGGTATCGTTTTGCATTGAATCAGTATATCTAAGGAAATACCATGATGAATCTACGAATGTATCCATTGTATCAGTTTCTCTCCTTGCATCTTCTCCACATTTTGGACACTTTACCTGACAGAAAGTAGGGCTTGATTCCAGAGGATTACCCTTGCCATCAAAAATCACATCTCGGGGTAATTCGACAGGCAAATCCTCTTCTGGTACGGGAACGATTCCACATGAATCACAGTGAATGATTGGAATTGGAGTACCCCAGTATCTTTGCCGGCTGATCAGCCATGGCCTAATCTTCCAATTCGTGGTCCCATTGCCCAATCCCTTTTTCTCCAAGGCATCACAAACCGCTGCCTTGGCTTCATCACCATACAATCCGTCAAAACCTTCTATTCCTGAATTTACCATCCAACCTAAATCACATTCAGCGGAATCCAAGTCATCTTCAGCACTTGCATCTTCTGACATCACAAGGACTCTCTTGATTGGAATTTGGTATTTGTTTGCGAAGTCAAAATCTCTTTCGTCATGACCAGGGACTGCCATTACCGCACCGGTCCCATATGATGCGATTACAAAGTTGCCAACCCATATTGGTATTTTTTCTCCAGTTAGAGGATGAATCGCAAATGAACCAGTAGGGACTCCTTTCTTTTTGCCCATATTTTTTATCCGGTCAAATTCACTCATTGCTGCAGTTTCATCATGCAGAACTTTCCAATCACTTTCATATTGTGTTCCAGAAACTAATTTTTCAGCGAGATTGTGCTCGGGAGCAAGTGTGACAAATGTGACACCAAAAAGTGTATCGGGTCTTGTTGTGAATACACGAATTTTTTCATCCATCCCTTCTATTTGGAAGTCTATCTCGGCACCTTCAGATTTACCAATCCAATCTTGCTGCAAAGCTTTCACATTTTCAGGGAAATTAATTGTTTCAAGTCCGTCCAATAATTCTTGAGCGTATTTTGTGATATTTAGGAACCACTGACTCATTTCTTTTTG
>NZGQ01000029.1 GCA_002689565.1 Methanobacteriota archaeon
AAATGAAGACGATATCGTTGATACTCAGATGAGCGGTGACTTTAGCGCAGCCGCTGCAGGATATGCAGGAGTTGCTCAGATGGATCCAATGGAGCAATACGTACAGCAACTCATTGCTCAAGGATATCCGGAAGAAACTGCCAGGGCCTATGCTCAGCAATATGCCGGGCATTTCCAGCAGCAGCAATAGCGGATAGAATTCACATAATTCACCTCGTAAAGGGGTGAATTATGTGACTGATTGACCTATGAGGTGTGCTCGCTCGCCGGCGTTCATGGACAAGGGTGAGTTGTACACTTTAGCAGACCTAAGCCTAGCCGATGAAGGTGCTCAAATGGAGACAAAGGTGTATGAAATCACTCTTTAGCAAGATATGGATTTAGCAACTACAAAGTTGAGCACACTTGGATTCTCAATCGACGAATTAACCGATGAGCAAATCGCTTATTCAACTGATTACACCGCTGGAACATGATTACTCTTCTTCGTAAGAAGTAAGATCCGAATCATCTTCAATATCCTCGATATATCCTATTTCATCGAGGTGTGATTCAAAGTCCGGCATTTTCATCTTCCAATTCTTCGGAAGTTTATTGTCTGACTCAATGATTTTTTCCAACCTCTGTTGGAAAGCAGGAGGGTGTCTTGAGTATAGGAATAGATACAATTTCGAATTTCTTATATCGCTAGGAATCACAATCTTACCGCTACTCGCTTCGAACTGGATGGCACGCAGTAGGTTGAAACCTGGCTTATTTACACGATGATATAGCCTACGAGTAAATGCCATTCCTATGATCACGGTTACTAGGATTAGCAAACTTGTCAGACAGAATCCTCCCCACCCATCACCAAATAGGGACCTTGCTGCGAACACTTCTAGCATCAAGAATGGAATTGTTGTCATCATGAACAGCATGTTCTCGGAAACTGGCGCTCTATTTGCCCTCATCTTGATTGCAGTCCATCCCCCGTCATTTTTCTTCCAAGGCTTGAAATGAGAATCTGGATTTTGTTCCGCAGACCTTTCTAAAGTCCTGTGCAAGTGACTAATCCTTGCCAGTTGTGAGTTTGCAATGTCTAAGTTTTCTTGGAATAATGAACTTAGTCTGTCTCTTGCTTCCGGATACATACCCAAATCGGACAGAATTGTAGTTTGTTCAACAATAGGAACAGATTCCAAAGGAGCAGCATCTCTACAATTTTGCCACCAATGTAAAGCATCCTCGTATAGACCCAAGTGGTCTACCATCAGTCTTCCTCCCTTAACCCAGGCATCTACTCTAGTTGGATCTAAATTCACAACTTTAGTACAAGCAACAAGTGCTTTCGATGCTTGCTCTATGTCTGGGTATTTGCCATCTGGAGCTAAGAGCGTAGTAATCATCCACCAAGCATTAGAGTGTTCAGGATCGGCTTTTACTGCTAATCTGGCATGCTCCAGTGCCTCTTCTATTTCTCCATTCTCTTCGGATTCGATAGCATCGAGATAATGGCTTTCAGCACTCATCATCTATTCCTCCGATTTCCTTTACCATACTTTACGGAATGTAATGGAGGTGGGTCTTTCAGTTTACGATGATGGCCTCTCTGCTTTGGTCCACCAACTCTCTTTGAGCGGCCACATCCGAAGCATTCGTTTCGTTTTGCGAAGTTGGATTTTCCACATTGTGGACACTCCCAGTCACCAGCTCTTGCTTGTGGCTCTTCTCTTCTGTCACCGGGCCTTCTGTCATTGCCTTGCCAGTTCCGTGAGGGAGCCTTCCCTCTTCCTTTTGGGGCACTACATCGATTACATTCTGTTCTAAATGAGAAGTTTGAGTTTCCACATTCACCACAAGTCCAATCGTTTCTTGAATGTGTATCTTGCTTAGGCCTACGATTATCACGTCTGTCATCTCGACCACGCCTATCGTCTCGACCACCNNGTCTNTCATCGACNACCACGNCTGTCATCACGACCACGCNNGTCATNTCGTCACNNCCACGNCNGTCATCNCGACCACCACGTCTGTCGTCACGTCCACGCCCGTCATCACGGCTACGCCTGTCATCACGACCTCTATTTCCGTCATGGGAACGATTGTCTCTAGAGCGTGGAGGATCTCTCGACCTCTTGGATCTAATTGTAATTTCTAGTCCAACCATCTGTTGTGGGTTTGCTTTTCTATCAAGGTGGGCAATATGGACCAATGAGTTGTCCAAATTACCGATAACTCCGTCGACTTTGCCGATGTAAGTTTCACCGGAGTCTATCATCACAGACCCTAGAGCTGGGCAAGCACCCGTGTAACTGACGAGAAGTCCGCCTTCATGACTGACTTTCTCGACTCTACCTTTGAACATGAAAATCCCTCTGGTGGTCTTTTGAAACTCAATCTCTACGTAGTAGAAGTGCAGCACCAAGCATTGCTACAATNGTTGCGAACATTCCTAGAGAAGGCAATCCTCCTGAATCCTCAGAAGTCGTATCTGTTNTTTCTTCACCACTGTCGTCTGCAGCATTTTGGTCAGGGACNCTGACGTCTTCAGTGCTAACAGCACCGATTGAATCNGTTGCAGAAAGTACGACATCGTACTGTGTGAGACCATTTGCAACACATTTTGCTGTTGAAAGACTGACAGTCCAAGTATCACCTGTTGTCGAGAATTCAGTTGTAGTGTCCCCGCACATTACTGCAGAGAGTGTAACTTCTCCGCCGTCAGGATCTATCGCTGTGCCTGAAAGCATGAATGAATANCCATCAGATGCCCATGTTGCTTGAGTCCCTTCAATAGGGTCTGTATCTACTGTGATTATCGGCCAGGTGTTGGCTTTTTGGAGTCCGAAATCAAATTCTTCACTCCAATCTAGCATGCCAGCAGATGTTGCCATTACATGGATTTTGAACTCTCCTGGTGAGATTCCAGAAAGGGAAACCGAATCAGTTGAGGCTGTTGAGCCTAGGTTGATATTTGTGGTTAAACCAAGTGCTCCATTCTGTGATGCTCTAAGTCCAATCGCTAGGTTTTGCACTAACAAGGACGGATCAGATTCGATGTTTACAGAATCTGTGTAGTACATCATCCCGTTATTTGACTGGCCTGGTACTGAGAAACTTACAGGTTGGCCAAATCTCCATGNGTGGCTTTCATTACTCATTGCGTCGTATGGATCTTTTAGTGAACAGGTCGCATCGGAAGATTGTGAAGNTCCNGGTGTGACTAATAATTCACCANCAGAGTTCATTTGGCTAGACCANCCAGACTCNGTNAATTGGCAATCTAGTCCCCATGCATTGTCGTCAGTTGCCCAATCAGCCATAGTTTCGCTTGTTATTGCAACTACTTCATTACCCATCTCNGTAATCATTGGAATGATNGTTCCATCAGCTGGCTCATTTGAAGTCCATTCAGGGAAGTCATTTGTTGCAGGCGGGGTTGTAGTCATATCGAAGAAGATATTACGAATCATTGGGTAATCTGCTTTATCGTAAGTGATTGAAACACTAACTCTAACGCTTCCATCCGGCAAGAAAATCTCATCGATAGAACCAGGTGCTAGATTTTCAACTCCATCATCTTGGATAGTCCAATTAGACATTCTTAATCCATCAACGTAAGGGAAAGTGTAAACCATTGTTGCGCTTGTCATGTTAGTGACATTCATTGCTACAGTGAAATCGCTCTGACCCGAATTTGGTAATTTGTTGAATTGTGAATTGTATGTTTCACCATCTTTGACGAACATTGAGATTTCAAGATTATTTGTTGCAGATGTTGGGACTTCTCTGCAATCTGAACTAGCAAAAGCGTATCTTGTCGAGCAATCTCTCTCTTCAGGATGTGTTGGAGGGATCAAGTCGACTTCTTCTAAGCCGATGCCATCCTCAACGAATTCTACGTCATTCCAGTCAACTCCTCCGCGATGTGGAATTCCTTCACGGATACCGATTCTAGTATACATGTCTGCTATGCATTTTGCACCAATTTCTCTCACGGCATCTCTTTCGTCAGTTGAAATCCAATCGTTGTTTCCACCAGGGAATCCNTCAAACAATCCGTCAAGGTTGTCACGAACTACCGCTGCACGGCTTTCGTTGACCCATGAATTAGCAAATAGGTCAGATGTAGCCCAATCACTTAGAATTTGAAACTCGAATACAGCNTTGTCGTATTCGAATAGATCTTCGAATGTATAGCCGGAGCAATCCACGTCATCCATGCTACTTTGTCTTCCAGAATCTTCAGCNGATGTAGCGCCAGTCATAGANACNGTAGCCATCAAAATAGCAAGCAAAAGCGCACTTAACTTTCCCTTCATGTCCTGCCCGTAGGGCAGATTACTCTTAGTGTGTTCCTATGATTGTTAAGGTTGAAGACGTTCTATTCGCTTTGCGAANAGGTGGGCGGGAATTATGCTCCATAGAATCGCAGCCAAACTGATGTATGCNGGCGACATACCTCTATCTACGTCATCTAATGGCATTTCTAGCAAGTGATGATAGACGCCATTTGGTGAGAATAAATCCATTATTGCATCTATTCTAACGTACTCTGAAGAATTTAAGTCNTCNACTCCGACTCCAGAAAGGCCTGCAACAACTGTTGTTAAGACTAGCCAGAGCAATGTAAATATCATCCAAATNCCCAANCCTATGGCAATAGATGAACCNAGATCTTTAGCCCAGGATGAGGCCAAAAGCTGNATCGTTGTATACCAGAAAAGTAAGAGGGCNGTTCCTAGTGTGTGAATAAATAATTCTTCCATGCTAGGTAACTCANCTAATCTATGCCAAATTATAGCGAGACTGACTAAGTTGAGAAGCATCACTGGAAGGAATATTGCTGCCCAATGGCCAATTAGTAAAGCTCTTGCAAATACAGATCGTTTAATNGGCTGAGAAAGTTTGATTTCCAGAACTCCTGATAACCTGTCTCTACTAACTCCATCGAATGAAATCAATACTGCACCCATAGTGGCTGAAAAAATAATGAAAGCCGTTGAAACGAACATAACATCGTATGCGGAATCAATAACGATGCTTGCTGGCAAATTCGCCTTAGGGTCAGAAAGTCCCCAACTAGAGAACAAAATAAACATCGCNAGTAATGGCCAAATCACCATCATTCGACCTGCAGTAAGTCTCTCCTTCATGACGTGAATGCTCAGACTAATCGCACTCATTCTTCCTCACCTCCTATCTTTTTGAGGGGTAGAATTCCATCATCTGATAATTCNAGAGTGATATCTTCTGGATCTATTCCAGTTACTGCACATATCATTTCAACAATTCCCGAATCTTCTTCTAGATTCAAATTATTGCGAACCTCTTCTAGCGTTCCATGAATTAATAATTGGCCACGGTGAAGCAATGCTACATTATCGACAAGAGATTCCAAATCAGTAACTTGGTGTGATGATACCACTATTGCGACACCTTTTTTTGCTAGATTTTTCAATAGGTTAGAGAATGCTCTTTGAGCAAGTGGGTCCAATCCATTTAGTGGTTCATCCATAACCAGCATCTTCGGATTTCCAATTAGGGCGCATGCTAAGGACAATCTTTGGCGCATTCCTTGTGAGAGGTTGTCTAAGATCTCTTCAGATTTGGATGAAAGACCAACTGTTTGAATGATATTCTCAATGTCTACCTCATCCTCACGCATCATCGCTATTGATTCTAGCGCGTGCCTTACACTTGTTCGACCTTCCCATCTTACTTGTTCAGGCATGTAACCGATTTGAGTTCTACGTTCTTCACACGATTTATCAAATCCTTCGCAATCATAGAGGCCACATATTGCTCTCATCAGAGTGGATTTACCTGCACCATTTGGTCCAATTAGTCCAATTATTGTCCCAGATTTTATTTCCAAATCAATTGAATAGATTCCNGCTCCATCNCTTTTAGCCCANGGTTTCCATGTGGAAAAATCTCGAACCTTGTGCCGCCAAGACACATCAGATAGCGACAGGAGGGTTTCCATTGGTCCCGAAGCCCGCATTCACCCATTACAATCTGCCGCTCTAGTGATGTATCTAGGGTTGCACTTATGCTTCCAAAGTGCTAGGGCATGTTGTGTTCGGAGGAATTCTAGCATCGATTGTCCTCGTGGCAGCCTTGTTTGGAATGCTAAAATGGAAATCNGAATCNTTTGACAAATCAATGATGTATGGTTTGTCAATAAGCGTACTGATGTTATGGATTATTCCTTGGGGAATGTTCGTGATCATACCTTTAGTAATCGTATTATCATTAATCAGTCCTGCGGCTAGAGAGGAATGGAATACATTNAGGAATCGTAGAATAGCAATCGCAATTGTGTTTATNATTTTGTTGAANTCATTNGCGTTTTATCCTGTTTCTGAACCNACNGCACCTGAGGAATGGGGNAATCCAATCGCTACAGANAACCCTCANGCAGCAGCATGGCCAGCTAGTGAACAGTANACTTGGTTTTACGANGGTGCGGTAATTGGNATTGTAAANGCAAGGACTCCNCANACATTTTCNCCATTTGCACAAGATACCTCTAGCATGGCTNTGGGNGTGATGCTGGGAATGCATGACCAGAGAATGAGGCAATCGATCGAAGTCATGAACTCTTACATACCGACTTTCAGTATCGATGCAGAAGCATTTTGGTTAGAGGATGTGGAAACGGAAGGAAATCATTTTTATGGCGAAGATGATTATTTCATAACCAGGTTTAATGTCAAGAGAGATGGATTTGAAACGGTTCTAGCAACTGTCTTGATTGTAGGTTTCCCGAATGCAGGCGGCGANNTNAGTTTACTTACAATAACCCGCCCTATTACGTCCTCACAGAATGATGTTTTTGAGGAGAAAATTGTCTCCGAGTACNTCGATTTTGTATGAATTGTTATACACCTAACTCCCTTTTTTAGGGTAACCTAAAACTTATGTACGGCCTACTTTTCGGGCACCCTAAATCGGGATGATTTATATGAGTTTGAAAATGAAATCTATGCTAATGATATTGCTTATGGCTTGCGGCGCTTTTGCGGGCTGTTTGGGCAGTGATGATGATGATAAAGAAGAAGATGAAGAGGAAACCACTGCTGATGAAAAACCTGCATGGTTAGACGCATCTGATGCTGGTTACACCTACGCATCTAATGTAGACAACCACCGTTCCTTGATGAAGGATATTTGTGACATCAAGTCAGCGGCAAGTTCTGACGGTGGATACAACTTCGCAGAAGCTAAGTCAATCTACATGGACGGAAAGAACGCTGAAAAGAGCGATGGATCCTTCAGAACACTTGCTGGATTTGCAGCAGCAACCGGCAAGAATCATGGATACGACACATACTACAACATGACTGGATCTGTTGACGCCCACATTATGGCTGCAATGGACGGAACTGGTGACTTCGATGGAGCATCTGACACTGTTAGATACCAAGGAATCGCTAAGTTGACAGCAAACCTAGGAATGGTTGCTTACACTATTCACGAACTAAACTCCGCTGTAGCAAAGGCTGACGCGGGTAACGTTGACAACGACTCTGGTGCACCTCACAACTGGGACGAAGGCTGGGCTTTCTTCCACGGTCCAGATGAGGATTGGTCTTGCTCTCCTGCTTACACCATGAAGAAGAGAGGCGCAGACTTCGGTACCACAACTAACGACGTATCAAACGCTCTAAGTGCATCTGAGGCTGCTATGGTTAGCGGACTTGCTGCTCTTCAAACAGAAGATGCTGCTGGATACAACGCTGCAGTTGACACAGTAATGAAGAACGTAATCATTACTTACTCACAGGCTGTTCTAAAGTACACATCAAAGATGGACTCCAATGACACAGCAGAGAAGTACCAGGCTGAAGGATACGCTTTCTGGAAAACTATGGAAGCATACGCAGCTCCTCACATGCATGACGGTTGCTACAACATGGCAGTCGGCCACAAGGTAATGATGATGGGAGAGATCGACGCATCTGCTTGTGATGCTTTCATCTGGACTAACGCTTCACAAGATCCTAATGGTACAAATGACACATGTTACAACACAGTAAACCACATGGTTTCTACTGATGCAGTCGACGAAGCAGGCTGTGATGGATACACATCCATGTATTACCAGGATAACTACGCTGCTACCTTGATGAACAACGTATTGGATTTGACAGACGCTACACAGCTAGGTACATCTTACGATGTCACAGCATGGTTACAACCAGTATGGGACCATTACGGAATCACCGCTGAAGATATCGGATCAATGTGAGATTGTCCTCCTCACATAGCTCAAAATCTAGGGGTGGCTGGCTAAAACGCCAACCACTAGCCAGCCACCCCACTTGAGGCGATTACAATGAGATTAATTTATCCACTTATTTGTGCACTTTTTTTATTCTCAATGTTACCACTAGATTCTGTTGTTGCAGATCCTGATGATAATGGTGAGAGTGAGTCTTTCACTCTGTATGGAAACCTGTATGACGCTGAAGGAAACCCTGCAGCAGAAACGTCAATGAAACTTGTTCCGAGAGGATCGGTCTGGGCTAATGACGGAACGTACTCAATTGAAAATATAACTGAGGGAGAACATACTGTTCGAGCTTACTTCATGAATAACGGACACACTGTTGCATACAGGCAAATTTACATTGACTCTGATACCGAACTTGATTGGTACGTAGGCAAAAATTGGGCTACTGCTAAAGTATACGATGGAGCGGGACAGTTAATTGAAAACCCTGTATTGACTAATGTAAAACTGGTCGAGAATGACGAATCTGAAAGCCCTGTAAATGGTAGAGTTTCACTTGGCCCGCATGACATCGGTGATTATTACACAATAAGAGCATATTACGGTGATATTGATCATACAACTCAGTACGTTCATTTCAAAATGAAAACCGGTTCTGCTACAAGCTTTTACGATAATGACTTCGATTTCCATCACGGTAAGAATAGTCGTTATGGCTTCGTAAAAGATTCAATTGGAAATGCAATGCCTGGAGTAACAGTCAGCGATGGTAATCAAACAGTAACTACTAACCCCGAGGGATTTTACTTATTGCAAAATCTCGACGTAGGTTCTGAAAGTAATATCACTTTCATGCACGATGATACAGAAGTCGCCCCGGCGATTACTGAAACAATCACCACTGGTGAAGGGTGGTTAAACAATACCGGCACAATTGAAATCAATTTGCCAGGTAATGCATCTTTTACCACACAAGTCCAAGTCATAGACAAAGACCAACCATTTTTGATTGAATGGAATGGAGGAGCTTATACTGAGTCCTATTCACTTTATA
>NZGQ01000030.1 GCA_002689565.1 Methanobacteriota archaeon
CACGTAATGGTTGGAGATCAGTATCAGGCGACAATAATTCCTCCTTCTGGTCCAGTTACTGTAACGCCTGCACAAACCTCTTCTCTGCTCTTTACAATAGAGAACAGCGGTAACGTACCGGCTGCCTTTGATGTCTCGACTGGGCTCTCTGCTGCTGCAGAAAACTGGGTAATAGAAGGTTCAGTTACAACAACTGATGTTATTCCTGTTGGAGCTAACGTTTCTGTTTCGGTCCAAGTTACGCCTGCTCCAATTTCCTCTCCTCTAGATGCTGGTGAAAGAAACGCTGCAGGCGATAGTTTGTATGCTTGGGTATCGGCAACTCCGGTTGATGGAGGTATCCCTGCAATTGACTCTACACAATTAGTGATCAGGGCGGTAATTGCAGTAGATCCTGGTCCTGAGACTGAACAAATTATCCTTACAGAGCAAGACGTGAAGCAGGCAAATGGGTCTGGAGGCATAGATGAAATTATTTCCCTTTCCGTCGAGGTTCGCCACAATCTAGGCGGTGCTGTTACTGGAGGAGTTGATGCAGAAATCACTACCTCGAATCCTCTATTCACTCCTCTGAATGCTGGTGGAAACAATGAACCAGCAAGGTGGATTACAAACGTGACTCCTAATTCTGTTTCTGGCTTGGAAGTCGGAGAAATATTCCAATCTTGGATGGCAATTGATGGCCCCGGCGATGAATTGCCGATGGCTGGTGAACTTATTTTCCCTGTAACAGCCACGCCCATTCTTACAGCCAGTCAACAAGCAAACGGNGTTCTTGCTAGCAGTGTTACAAGAAATATNAGCGTAATAGTNCCGNGNGTNATNGANGGGGAAATTATCACTCAAGGNCCCCTTGATGCCGACGTNGGAAATCAAACCAATTTCACAATCAAGTTAGCAAATACTGGTAATGATCTATCTTCGTATCGGCTAGTGATAGTAGACGATTTACCAGAATTATGGTCTGCAATAATAGAAACATCGGACGCAAACAATCCATCGGTCGTTTCTGATCTTAATGCTTCAATGGCAGACCATCCAGTNACTGGGGATGGCCACATCTCCAACGTGACTCTAAGAGTTACAACTGATCCACAAGCTCCTGCGGANACTATGCAGCCATTGACGATTAGAGTTGAAGACAGAGAAACTGGGGATTTATTGTCTCTCAATACTTTGTATGTCAGGGTTGAAGAATCAATAAATTTCATCCTTCAACCGACTAATCACACAGTAGATCTCTCTCCTTATGAAACACCACAGACTAGAGTTTACATCAACAATACAGGTAACGTCGCCACAACTTTCGAGGTTTGGCTTGACAATACTCAGGCTAACGATGTAGATTTCTCTCTAGAATCTTCGACNGAAGTNGTCGTAGGGCCAGGNTACTCTGAATCGATAAAAATCAGATTAAACCCCGATNTTGAAGCTAGCGCAGATGACTTGCACATGACTACTCTATGGGTTAAAGCAATTGGCGGGATGAATCTTTCCGCTAGCATCGTTGCAAATGTTACAGCAGANCACCATCTTACAATAAGCGTTCAAGATATNATTCCAGTTACNCCTGGTGTNAATCAGAGTATAGATGTAGAATTCATTAACTCAGGAAATTTGGAGGAAAACCTCAATGTTACTGCCGTAATTGAGGGAGGATGGAACTCTACATGGGATAGTTACCAAATGGTCNTGCCTATAGGNGGNAGTCTTGAAAACGACCTTACTGTAATNGTACCTGCNCTNGGTGGTAATTTTTCCTTAGCAGATGGTGATACCCATAANGTAACAATTTCANTATATCATTCAAACAACGGTGGTTTCTTGGCTTCAAGAACGATTACATTAGTCGTTTCACCGGTGTTCATCGTCGAGTTTGCTAACTGGAAAGATACTGTAAAGTTCAGTCGCCAGAGTGAAACTGATTGGTCGGTNAGGGTTACCAATGTTGGAAATAAAGATGTAATCGCGAATGTCGAATACGATGTCTTAAGGCCAGGTTTGGAAATCAATTCATTGGCCTGGGAAGTTGTAAACCCNCAACTTCAAATCCCTCTTANTGTAGGCATCCCAGCTTACTTGAATTTCACAGTCGAAGCAAAAGAATTCGAACCAGACCTTTTCCTTGAGGCNTTATTNCGAGTAACATTAACTCCAATTGATTCAGAGNTTGAAGGTTCTGCAATTGCAGAATCATCTCTACAGATGTCTAGATTATTTGCAAATCAAGACTACAAACTAGGATTGCCTCCTGATGACCCTGATGAGTTCATGTTTGAGAACATTATATGGTCTCACATTCCTGGTTTATCAGGAGATAGCCCCGTAGAATACATGATTGAACTGTGTAGTGCAGAAAGAAGAGTAAACTTATCTCAACTAGGTTTGGAAGAGGAAGATTTCGAATGGTCATTTGCTCTTGAAGTCGAAGGAGTAAATCAAGAACTAGATCTTACTAATGATTGCGAGGGTAGTGCTCATACAGTGATTTCACTGCCATTGCGTCCTGCTTGGGTTACTAATGATCCACTTGTAATGGCAATAGACACTCCAGATAGNCCAAACATTCTGAAGAATGATGGCTACGAACTTACATTCAGACTTTATCATCCAGATGAGCACAATGGATTTACTGTATATACAGAAGAGACGTTTTCATTCTACTTTGAGACAAAAGCAAATCTCTACATCTCAGAATTCCAATACGATGATGATTCTATGTTTGAGGGGTCAATCTCTACTATNTCAGCAAGAGTTGGTAACGAAGGTACATCATTGGCACTCTCTGTTCAATCGAACTTAGTTTGTGAGGGCGTTACTGTCACTAACCCNGTAGTCGACCATGGTATGATGCCTGCTGACACTAGCACATATGTTCAGTGGGAAGTTGAGAGCGAACAGTTGGATTGGTGGTCACAAAGTACAGATGTTTCNTGTGANCTATTGTTAACTGGAACAGCCTGGAATAATACTCCTCTTGAATCGAAGTCNNNAGTAAGGGANACTACCGTNAGTTCNTGGTCTCCCGGNGTCACNGTATCTTTCATCNCAGTNCTNGTCTTGTTGGGGGCNTCNGTTGGTCTGCTTAGNTTGGTNGGCCAAAATGACAAATTNAGACTTGCTGCNATTTACACTGGAGTTCTTGCTCTAGGATTCGCATTCCACTTGATGGACTTAATTTCAAGCGATTGGGGGGGACCNGTAATCTTGTTCATNGCAGCGATNTGGGTNTGGTTNATGACTTGGAAATCTACAGTTGAGTTCCAATTGATCCACGAGGATTATCAGAGAGCTAGGAAGGGAATCAGTACCTTGTACAGCGATCACTTTGATGTATTGTCCAATGCTAAGCGCCAACTTTCAATCATTTTAGCAATGCCAATTCTAGGTATGATTGGAGTAATTCTGGGCGTACCTCCTCAAATGAGTTCCGATTCTGCGAATATGACTTCATTGGTAGGCTACCTTGTAATCGTAATCGTAGGTGTCATATTCCTGGTATGGAATGCTAACAGATTGTATGGCTCATTGTACGGTAGACTGACAGAAGTCGAAGTTCAGGCGAGCCGAATCGAGAGAGATTTAGGCGATCCTGCAAGGTTGCTAACCGAGTTAGCAAGTGAGGGATTGGACATTAGTTCAATCATTAATCAACCCAAGGCGAATGTTGCAGCATCTGGTGAAGCATCTTCATCCGAGGTAATCAATTGGGATGAGGATGTCAGCCTATTGATGGAAGAGGAAGAATCAGTAACAGAATCAGTAACTGAAATAGAAGATATCCAAGAAACAATTTCTCCTGATACGATGGAATTAGATGTACCAGATTCTCTCGAAGAAGTACAGCCTGAGGAACAGCCTGAGGAACAGCCTGAGGAACAGCCTGAGGAACAACCTGAGGAACAACCTGAGGAACGAGTATCCAATCTCAATATCGATGATTTATTCGGCGACGAATCAGAGGAGGTGAGAAACGATGACTGACGAAGAGTATGATGTTGGAGTTTCCGATTTAGAGGATGCTCGCAGAGTCATTAGAGATTCTCAAACAAGTGCTGACAGACTGATTCGCGCTAGCCGTGAATTAGAACATATTGTCTACGGAGTTTCCAATGACGATTCATCACTTGCTGCAACTGAATACGATATTATTGATGCTAGAAATAGTCTAGAACAGCACCAACTTAGAAGGGCGGGTCGTTCTGTAAAGCGAGCAGAAAAAGCTCTTTCTTCATTAGAAGAAGATGTAGTTGAGTTACGAAGAAATATAGCAATGTTAAACAGGTTGCTTAAGGAAAAAACCCTTACTGAAGCCGAATTAGAAACAATTCTTAGACGTCTTAGAAATGCAACAGGTGCAGCTGAAGTCGGTGAAGTCGGCTACGCTGCTGAAGAAGTTGAACAATTGATTGGAGACTTAGTTGTAGATTCCGCCGTAGCTTTGAATCCATTCCTATTCAGAAATTTCTGGATGGGCGTAGATACTCGTTGGCCNGCAGGTGGAGAAACTGGAGTGATGATTGTACGCATTTGTAATGATGGTACAAGACCTATCCCTGAAATGAGACTTGCTCCTCCTGTNCCAGAAGGATGGCANTGTGTTCCCGAATCCATTGATATGCCAATAATGCGTCCAGGAGATGTAATCATTGTAAGGTTTGAAGTCAAANCAGGTTTACGCTTTGGATTAGATGAAATCCCTCTTTCAAGAAAGTTAGCAATTCAGGCAGGGTATGAAGTAGAAGCTGGTCAAGTAAGAGTTACAATGCGCATACAAAACCGTAGTATGGAGACAATCCGAGATCTGCTATTACAACCTTGGATGCCTCCTGGATACAAAACGGATAAACTTCCACTGGTAGAGAAACTCTCTCCAGACGAAATAGGAGTGGTAACTATGCCACTCGTGATTGACATGGGCGACGGAGGTGGATCCGCCGCCTGATCATTTTCCACCCTGCGGCGGTTGAGCCGGTTGGGGAGGATGTAGAGATACAAAAAAAGAAAAAAGAGGTGAAAACCAATGCAGAAGAAAAATATGAACGAAGAAAGCAACGATTGGGGTTCAATCGGTATAGGTGCAATGATTGTATTCATTGCTCTTATTCTGGTTGCCGCAGTCGCAAGCGCAGTTATCATCCAAACGGGTGAGAAGTTGCAACAGAACGCACAGCAGTCGGGTAGCGACACGCAGCAGGAAATTTCGGGTAAAATCTCGATTATTACTGTCTGGGTGGGCGATACCCCAACCGCTAACAACGAAGAGATAACCATGGTGTTTGAATTAGCACCCGGTTCTGAACCAATTACCAATACAGACGTACATTGGTCAGTTATCTGTGATGATGGAGCAGGAACTCCAGCAGTTGCAGATGGTGACCTATCTACAGCTACTAACTTGGATGGTACAGCAATCGCTGGTGGTACCTTCAGTCCTGGTGAAACATACATGATTGACCTAAACGTTGGAAACGCAGGTAACGGCTGCGCTCCTGCACTAAACGAAGAGCATTCAATGGTCGTTAGTGCGAACGGTGGCGGTACAACATACGAAACACTAAGCTATGTTAGCATCGACAGAGGAGACAATATTGTTTGAGGTGAATATGATGAAGAATAATCAAATTAAGAAAGACGAATTAGGATCGATTGGTATCGGCGCAATGATTGTATTCATTGCTTTGATTCTGGTAGCAGCGGTAGCATCTGCTGTTATCATTCAAACTGGTGAGAAACTACAACAGAATGCTCAGCAATCTGGTAGTGACACACAACAGGAAATCTCTGGAAAGATTACGGTGAACTCAATGTTCGTCTTCGATCCAGATGATTCATACCTACTGTACTTCGAAACCGCTCCTGGTTCTGAAGTAATCACTCCATCAGATGTACAGTTCCAACTAACCTGTGAAGACACAGGTGGAAACTACGAATATGTTTCTGGAGATTTCACAAACGCTGACGATGTAGATGACATTGGAGACGGAAACGGTGACGGAGTAGTCACAGCATTCCTTCCAGGTGTTAGTTACTCCTTCGTAATGGATGCTGACACAGGTGCAACATCTTCCTGTGATGCTACAAGTGTTGGCGTCAACGGTGAAGTAACACTATGGATTCACGTAGGAAACGGTGGCTCAACTTATGAGACACTGTACATCTCAGACGACGCTAGAGGATCACTAGTTATCTGATTCGAACTGAACCCCAACATCGACTCTCACGAGTTGAGGGGTTCAATTTGAATTAGGGGGTACTGAAATGGCATGGCCATTCGGTAGCAGTGACAAATCTGGGGAGGCCCAGGGTGACCTTTCTGAGGAACGTTTACGCGTTATGTCAAACATAGCGATTGAGCAAGTTCCAATGCCTGAACAAGGCGAATTGACAGAAGAGGATGCATGGACAATTTCCCCCGGACCTGCTAGAGCACGACTCAATAACACTGGATCATTGCCGACTGCAACATCTGCAGCGTCACAGGTACAGGCTAGTGTCGATACTTCTGGTCTAGAAAGACTAATTTCTAGTCGTATAGACCAAGTTGAAGACATGTTGAGGAAAGTCGATAATCGACTCGAAGACGGTGTTGCTGTAAACGCTGGAGGGCATATTCCCGAAGGCGAAGCAGTTGGTGAAGTTGAACTTGGAGATGGCGATACAATCGTTACATCTTCGGGAGAGATAATCACTGCAACAGGAACAGATCGTCTAAAGTCCGAGGATTCGGCTCCACTCTTGGAGTTGTACGAAGCTCAAGCATTAGCATCTAACCCATTCCTAATCGCTCCGGCGCATCTAGGAGAGGGAGCAGATGGATCGGTCGGTGCGCCGACTGTAGCAGCATTGCTTCTAGATAATTTGTCTGGCATGGCAGCAGTTTCCTTCACACAGAAGGCGATGAGTTCTGGCATGTTAAGCGCAGATGAAGGAAGATTAGTGCTGGCAATTGTTCAGATGGCCGCTCCTGGTGATACAGAGAGCGCTTTGGAAGACCACTTGCCGCACAGAGAGTTGCTAACATTCTCGGCTCTAATCTCAAATTGGAGAAGAGCCAGATCACTCAGAGGTGGAGAGTGAATGGGTAGCGTAGCAGTTGGAGCGATGGTGGTTGGAACCTCATTGCTAGTAGTATTCGCATTAGCGATGGCTACTCTCGAAGCACAGGTGGATGATTCCATTGCGCAAATCGAGGCAACTGCTGAACCCATTACACAATTCACTATTGAGGACGCCACTAACGTTGAAGGAGCAGTTGTGTCATTCACAATAAACAACGGCGGGTCCGGGTATTCACCTGGACAAGTCGAAGTGAATGGCAGTACAGGCTCTTTCCTCGCTGACCTTGTGATCTCCGCGGGTACAGTTACAGGATTAAACATCCTTAACCACGGATCATCGTATCTCTACACCTCCACGTACTTCCTGGAGGTCACAGGGTCAAACACTGGTAGCAACCTGAATATCACAGCCACGCTCGGCAATTTAGTTTATGTCAACGTTACCAACGACGGTAGCACAGACGTTGATACAGACTTTGCATGGCTGTTTAGTGACGGGGGCATACCAACGAATCTCTCTGAAAGTCATGATGGTTATCAACCAACCATCATCTTCCCAGGAGAGACATACGAATACTACTATTACAGCGGTGGCCAATCAACTGTTTCAAGAATTGCAGTATCAATTGATGGGCAAACTAAAGCCGCGAGCGTCGTTTGAGGTGAGAAAATGGCAGACGCTGGTGCAAGTTCTATGATTTTACTCGTCACATCATTGTTGATTAGTGGGGCTGCATCTGTGGTTCTGCTCCAATCTTGGGGTGATTTGGCAGAGGCCAACGGAACCAATGCCAAAGGAAAAGCTGCAGATGCTGAAACCGATGTGTCCTTCAGTGGAGACAGAGGCGATGTATTGCTAGATACCTCGGGGACAAATCAAGAGATTACTCTTTACTTCCAGAATACAGGAAAGAGAACTTTGGATAAATCTTCATTCACGATATTTGTAGACGGTGTTTCGTCTGCATTAGTTGGCACAGCAACTCTTTATCCACCCAATGGCGATTGGGCTAATGGCTACGTCATCGAAGTAACAGTTTCTGATGCTAGTTTCAATTATGCAGATAACGACCTTGCGACAGTTACAATTGTTGCACAATCTACTGTAAGTGATGGAGTTAAAGGAACCGATTCTGAAACAGCAGAGGTGAGGCTAAGTGTTTGATGAACCTCCTAAGCCTGTTGAAGACGGATACGAGTTTACTCTCGAACAGGACAGCCTTTCCAATGCTATGGGTGCAAGATTACCAAATCGGAGTCTATGGATGATTCAAGGTGAAGTTGGTAGTGGAAAATCCCTTGTTAGCCAGAGATTAATTTACGGATTATTAGAAAACGGCTCAAAGGTCTTGGTAGTCACTACAGAACTTACCACACGTGGTTGGATTGAACAGATGGAGTCAATCGGTTACCCGGTAACTGATTTTATTGCCTCAGGCAAGCTGATGGTTTTCTCTAGGTTTGGTGTAATCGCAGAAGCCAAGGAGGGAGTAGACCTATTCGATGTGCTAGAATCAGGCGCTATCGAAAAATCGGATGTTGTTGTTGTAGATTCAGCATCAGCACTAATGCCAGAAGGTCTTGAGCCATCTCAACATCTGGCGACATTACAGAAGCTGCGCAAAGTATGCAGCGAATCACGTTCACTATTGCTAACCATTGACCCCTCCGAAATGGATGGCAAATTATTACACAAACTACGCTCGACATGTGAGGTATTGCTTGATATGAACGCTGGTTTCGTAGGTGGGGAAATAAAAAGAACAATTGTTGTCACTAGATTCCTAAGAGCTGCTGGACCTGTTCAGGCAAGCGTTGGATGGCGTGTTGAACCTTACATGGGCTTCATCGTGGATATTACGGCGGTGAGCTGATGGAAGACGAAGATCTCCGATTCCAGCGTGGTGACTTAGATTCAGTCATGGCAGCCCACCCTCACGTGGCTCAGTGGGTGAAAGATTTTGAAGCACAATATGGAAGTCGGCCGTATTACTATGGCCCACTGGATAGAGATGCAAGAAAAGTAGAGCCAATGAATCTGATTTATGTTACAAAAGAGCCGATTTTCGTTCATATGTATCGGCCAGTCGATGACGACGGCTCCCAAGGTCAAACATTGTGGTTCGGTTTAGAACCTCAATTAACCGACGAGGAAGAAAATATCCGTCGAACCTTAATCGAAGTTCTTCTTCAAGAAGCCCCAAGTGCTCCAACATTCACTACAGATGATGAATTCGAAAACATCTTGTCGGGAATGATTGATAGATATACCGTTCTAGACTCAGAGGTAAGAGGAAGCGTTCGCAGGCAAGGTCGAATGTGGGAAGTTCTTGGAATGGATGACAAAAGAATAGTTGTCACCAAAGAGCAGAGAGACAGGCTAAGGTACACAATCATTCGTGACCTGATTAGAAATGGTCCACTAGAGCCTCTTCTTTCAGATGAAATGCTGGAAGATATTCACTCAGTTGGTCTCAAACACGTACACATGGATCACAAAGTCTTCGGAATGGTAACTTCGAATATTAGATTCCGTGAAAGAGACTTACTTGCAAGATACTTACGTGCAATGTCTGAGCGTATCGGGCGTCCAGTTTCGGATAATAAACCGATTATTGATGGGGCATTATTAGACGGTTCACGTATCAACATCATCTTCTCTGATGACGTTTCTATGCTAGGACCGTCATTTACTATTCGTAAATTCGCTGAAGAAACAATTTCCGTTGTTCAACTCATAAAATGGGGTACAATGAGTGCTCAACAAGCAGCATACATTTGGATTTGTTTAGAGTATGGTATGTCTGTTCTTGTGAGTGGAGAAACAGCTTCTGGTAAGACTACCACGCTGAATGCGATATTACCTTTTATCGACCATAATGTCAAAATTTACTCAGCTGAAGATACTCCTGAAGTAAAAGTTAGGCACAAGATTTGGCAGAGGCTTGTTACTCGTGATTCAAAGAACGAAGAAAGTAGAGTCGAGATGTTCGACTTATTGAAAGCGGCTTTGCGTTCTCGTCCTAGATACATCATCATTGGTGAAATTCGTGGTGTAGAAGGTGCAACCGCTTTCCAGGCTATGCAGACTGGACACCCAGTAATCGCTACATTCCACGCATCATCAATTGTCAAAATGATTCAGAGATTTACTGGTGATCCAATCAACGTTCCAATTCGTTTCTTCGATAACTTGAATTTCGCAATTTTCCAAGAAGTTGTAGAAGCACCTGGCGGCGGAATTGCTAGACGTGTTACTGGTATTGACGAGGTTATTGGATACAATAAGCACAGTGATGGTGTTCTAACCAGAGGAATGTTCGAATGGGACCCTGTAAAGGATAAGCACTACTTCCGTGGTATGTTCCAATCACACTTGTTGGAGAACAAAATCGCTGCACAGATGGGATTCGAAAACAAGAGAGATGCGTATGACGAATTAACTCGCCGGGCTGATGCAATTCAGATTATGGCAGATCGTGATTTGACTCATTATGATGACGTATTCGACTTGTTGAACCTGTATTACAACGGTGGATGGGAAGCATTCCGTTCCGCTGTGGATACGTGGGTTAGTATCACTGAACGTTGAAATGGAGCTGATTGAATGGAGCGAATGGCGACTTGGCAGATTGCTCTGCGTCGCCTAGAGATGCCAATTCCTAGGTTTTTACTTCTCTTTGTACTACCTTCTGCATTGGCTGGGCTTATCACTGCGATACTGCTGATATGGCTAACAGGGGGGTTTTTAGAAGGCGGGCTATTCGCAGGGTTTTCAGGGGGTTTTCTTG
>NZGQ01000099.1 GCA_002689565.1 Methanobacteriota archaeon
GTTGCTTTATAAAGTTCTTCTTGGGCACTTTCAATCAATGCTTGTGCGTTAGCAATTTGTTCCTCTTGACTCATTATATAGTCCTTAGTTAAGTCTTATTCGGCACGAATGTGTGCATTGACACAGAAGTCTCAGTCCACGCAGTAAATATCTGCTTTGCCTCTTGTTTAGTCATATCAAACTCTTCTTGCAACATACGAGGTGCGGCAAACATATTCATCTTGCCACTCTCTCGTAGTTCATCAAGAACAGAAAAATAGAAATCGTAATCCGATTGAGCAATAAACATAGCAATCTCCTTATGCGTACAATCGAACATCGGTGTAGTGACTACGGTGAAAGTAGTCGGTCATTGAATCATCTTCACAGAAGAAGTCTTCACCTTCCATCGCAGACTTTAGTTCCTGTAAGAACTTAACTCCAGTAGGACAGTAGTTCTCTTCTAACCAGTAAAGGTTCACATCGTGACCCCACTTAGCAGACTCTTCCATAACACTCTCAGGGGAGAATGTGTTGTAGTTGTTGAACTCACGTTTGCGAATTTTCTCAGGGGTCATCTGTGTCTCACAGTATCCCTCTAGGATTTGTTTCGCACCTTTGACTTTGGCAACCAAGGTACTGTGGTGACGAACACTCAGACTCACTTTGAATCCGTACTTCTTAGCAACTTTCTTAACAGCAACTGAAAGGGTCTTTTTGTCTTCTTGCGATACATATGCCATAATTTAAATCTCTCTTCTCATTATCAATACAAGTATTATACAACACTCAACACTTTTTGTCAACAATTTTCTTACGAAAGTTGCACATTTAATTCGTTTTCAAGGATATATCGGACTCGTTCACGGTCTAGTGAATCACCGTCACCCCAAGTGGTCGCATCGTTCAGAGACATCATGTATCGTTTGATTGCTTCTTTCTGTTGACTCACAGTCGCAAAGTTCTCTTTGTCAGCATAGAGTCCATTCTGACCGTAGAAACTGTCAACATACTGGAGGAACTGAATCATCACTGGTTTGTTCATAAACTCTTCAAGTGGCATATGATTCTTCAAATCCCAGAAGTGTTTAGCAAGGATTGAATAGGATTGGGACTCTGCAACAAAGGCGGTATTATCACTAAACTCAACATAATTCATCATAATCTTCTCTCTCTTTTTTGACTTTACCTTGTTATTATAACGAGACTGACACCTTTTGTCAAGTGTTTTTTTCACTTTTTTATGTGTTTTGAGTGTATTTTACACCCAATGAACTCATTATAATACTCGTCTGAGAGTAGAACATCGTACTCGAATTGTAGTTTTGCTTCGTAATAGGAACACTCACCTTTTGTTCTACATAGTCTTAGAACGGTTCTCTGGAAGTCCTGACCCCCTTCTACGAGGGTTTTTACCTGTTCCGAGGAACCATAGTAGTCCCTCCAGTCAGACTGGACTCTGGTGCGTTTGCGTCTTTTTCTTGTTTTCGTAACAGGGAGTATCTTGGGTTTCCAGAAGAACTTCTTACCAATATACTTTTTACCAGTGCTCAACTCGGTCAAGCAGTAGACGAATCCTTGGTATTGCTCCAAGAACTCGTCATCGGGTTCAAACTCTTTATCTTCGTATATCCACATACACTTATATATGGATGTTACATTGCCACCCCACACATAGGACAAAACTGAGGTTCTTCTTCGCAATTCTTTACAAGAACCTCAGTCTCCGTCTCGCACAGATGACATTCTAGGGTGTAGGTAATATCATCTTCATCTTCCACTATGCGGCACAACCTTGACCATCAAGACCACATACTTCGGGTTCGTCATCCCAACCCCATTCACCTTCCATTCCATTCACAGAATATTCGGTTACTCGTTTCTCAAAGAAGTTGTCGTGTGATGCACCATTCAGTACCCAGTCCAACCAAGGTAGTGGATTGTCCTTGACACCGAACTTAGGTTTCATACCAAGTTGCAGTAGTCTACGATCAGCAATATGTCGGATATACTGTTTCACATCTTCCTCTGATAGTCCTTCGATGTCTCCAGACTTGTATGCCAGTTTAATGAATCGATCTTCCAACTTGACTGCGTTCTTTGCCATCTGGTAAATCTTGGACTTCAACTCATCGTTCACAATACGAGGATGTTCCTCACAGAACTCACGGAAGAGTTTTGCATTACCCTGTACATGGAGAGTCTCGTCTCGGATAGACCACTCAACGATTGTACCCATACCTTTCATCTTACCGAATCGTTGGAAGTTCAGTAGCATCACAAACGATGCGAACAGAGACATACCCTCGTTGAATACAGACTGTGCCAACACAAGAGCAAGACCAGTATGAGAGTTGATGTCACCCTCTTTCATAAAGTCAATCTTGTCTGCCATCTCTTTATATTCCATAAACGCAGAATGCTCTTCGTCTGGTAGACCCAGTGTATCGTTCAACAGTGCATATGCTCGTTGGTGTACTCCTTCACGGTTTGCAAAGGATGACAACATATTACGAACCTCGTTGTTCTTGAACTTCGGAATCAATAACTCATGGTAATTCTCACCCACCTGTACATCTGACTGAGTAAACAATCGTAGTACTTGGGTGATAAACTCTTTCTCTTCTTCGGAGAGTTTGGTTCTCCAGTCTTGGATGTCCTCGGATAATTCTGCCTCATCCTCGACCCAATGAATCTCTTCGTGCTTGGTAGTTAATTCCACTGCCCAAGGGTAGAGGAAGGGTTTGTATGTTTTGCTAAAATCTAATAATGCCATGTGTTATTTCCTTTTATCTTTGTAATCTTTTATTGCCGCCTTTATCGCATCTTCGGCAAGTACACTACAGTGGATTTTGACTGGTGGTAGTGCGAGTTCTGATGCGATGTCCGTGTTTTTAATATTCCCTGCTTCATCAAGATTGCGACCTTTAACCCATTCGGTAAGCAGGGAGGAAGATGCGATAGCACTTCCGCATCCGTAGGTTTTAAATTTAGCATCTTCGATAATTCCATTGTCATTCACCTTTATTTGTAGTTGCATAACATCTCCACAAGCAGGGGCACCTACCATGCCTGTTCCAATGTCAGAATCTTGTTTGTTAAATTTTCCTACATTCCTTGGGTTCTCGTAGTGGTCAAGAACCTTCTCTGAGTATGCCATCTGCTAACCCTCGCAAGCACGACATTCGTCAGTTTCTCCAGTTTCTAATGGTCGGTCTAGATATGCCATTAGTTCTTCATAACCACCTACATATTCACCTTCGATATAAATCTGCGGTACAGTCTTGACCTCTCGACCAGTAACCTCTCTCGCAGTCTTGCCAATATCTGCAAGGTCAATCTTGTCAAATGGAATCCCTCTCAACTTGAGTTCCTCCATTGCCATTGCACAGAAAGGACAGTTGCCCTTGGTGTAGACGATTGACCGAGTATCACCTTGCAATGCAACTCGTTCTACTTTCTCCGATACATTCTCTGCTCGTTGCTTTGCTTCGGTGCGGAGATAGTACAGACCTTTCAGTCCTTCTCTCCATGCTTTGAGATGTACCTTATTTACATAGGACTTCTCTGCACCCGATGGGAAGAATAAGTTTACACTCTGCCCTTGACAAATGTAGGGTTGTCTTTCGGATGCGTGGGTAACAACCCAGTTCATATCCAACTCTGCGGCAGTCTTGAAGATTGCCTTCTCACCCTCAGTAAAGAATGGTAGATGTTGTACCGATCCTTTGTTGGTGATAATGGATGTCCAGTTGGACTCGTTGTTCTCACCCTTCTCATCCAAGAGTCGAGACAAGTACTTGTTTTTCACAAGGAATGATCCTGCTCTTGTACGATGGGTGTATGCGTTTGCCTTCATCGGTTCGATAGAAGGACTCGTTGATAGAATCACACCAGACGAGGCATTAGGTGCAATCGCAAGAAGATGGGCATTTCGTCTTCCAGTTCCCTCTCCATCGGGATACTCTCCTCTTTCTTTCGCAAGCAGTTTTGTCTCTGCGACTGCCTCAGAGTTGATGTGTTTGAATACGACTTTATTGATCTCTCTTGCCGATTCAGATTCCCATGCGACTCCATGTTTTTGTAACAAGGAATGGAATCCCATTGCTCCGAGTCCAATGCTTCGTTCTTGCTTTGCAGAATACTTTGCTCTTGGTATAGTGTCTGGTGCTTCGTTGATGAAGTACTCCAGAACATTATCCAACATCCTAATAATATCCCGAACAATGCTCGTGTCTTTCCACTCATCATAATACTCTAGATTGAGAGAAGATAGGCAACAAACGGCAGTACGGTCTCCATCTGTGGGCAGATGTATCTCATTGCATAAATTTGAACCATGAATCTTTAATCCTTTATCTTTTAGTGATTGGGGTAGTGCTTTGTTTGCCGTATCGATGAAGTTCAGATATGGTTCACCTGTACGGAATCTTGTTTCAAGAATGCGTTCCCATAGTTTACGAGCAGGGATCGTTTCTTTTACAGTGTCATCCTTGGGGTCACGCAGATTCCAATCAAAACCCATAGACACACAGTCCATGAACTCGTCAGTAATGTTGATTGCGTTGTGTAGGTTCAGTGCCTTTCGTTGCACATCACCAGTAGGTACTCTAAGATTTAGAAATTCAATAATGTCTGGATGACTGACATCCATATATGCCGCATACGAACCCTTCCGAGTCTTACCCTGTCGGTATGCGATCATGTCGGCATCGACTGTATGGAGGAAAGGAATCGGTCCCGGTGCAATGTCGGATACTGTCCGAACATCTGACCAGTGACCACCTACACCACCACCATAGACAGACAACCATCTCAACTCAGATGAATGACCGATCAATCCTTCTAGGGTATCTGGAACATAGGTTAGGAAACAAGAGATGGGCATTCCTTTGTTCTTGGCATCGTGACCATTGGGTGCGTTGGATAGCACTGGTGATGCAAACATGAACCATTTGTTTGAGACATAATCATAGAGACGTTGTGCTAATGCATCATCCATCTCATCTCGGTACTTACTCCATGCTTTACTTGCTCTTGCGAAACCCTCTTGTGGACTCTTCTCATAATCATTTAGGTAGAAATCTTTTAACATTCCTACTGCGTATTCTGCTAGTAGGTCATCTTTCTTCTTATCAATTTTTAGGGTCATATTGTCTTTTCCATAGGGTATAATTTTTCGGAGGGTAATATTATATATACCCTTTCGTTTTTTCAAGTATGCTATTATACCCCACAAAGGGGGTATAAGTCAAGAAATATTTTAGTCTATTTTGAGTTGCGTTGCTTGTCTATCGCACGAGAACCAAACCAGAATGAGATGATTGCGGCAAAGATTGCCTTGGTGTCATCATCCCATAATAGACTTAATGATTCTGCCAGAGGAACACCACTGTTCAGTGCTTCCCTTAGAAGTGTAACCTCTATAGCAACAAAGAGACCAAAGAAACAGTATGTGATTACAGGTCGGACAGACTTCTGTAGTCCCGCAATAATACCAGTACCTTGGTTGATTGAGATGTCGTGTTGAATCAGACGATCATGTTCTTTGTCAGAACCCATCTGTTCATACATTTTGATTTCATGGTCATAACCCTTCGCACGGAGTTCTGCCATCTTCTCCATCTTCTGGAGTTCAAACTTGTTGTTTGATTTCGTTTTAAAGTGATCAGTGATTGCGGGTACAACAGAACCCCCGAATCCCAACACACTACCTAATAATCCACTTAACATTATTTACCTCGTTTAATTACATCTGGTTTTTCTTTCTTTTTCTTCTTGAGATGAACTGGCACAATCTTTTGTGGATTGTCTCCTGCTCCTGCAACTGATACAGTTGATGTCATCTCTTCGTAGAAGTCTTTGAAACCCTTTCTCATCGGGTGATCTCCCCAGTCGTGAAGTACACCCACTGGTTAGAGTTTAGGTGTATTCCTTTGTAGATGTCAATACCCAGTACTTCCATGACAGGCATTGCGTGTCCCAGACAAACTCGTATCTTGTCATCCTTCTTCACAATGTCTTCACACTTTGTTGCGGTAACAGTATCATGTTTGATACGATAGACACCATGACCCATTTCTTTATCTTCTAGAATAAACCACTGCGAGTCTTCTGCGAGAACATCCAGAATATCAATACCACTTGCTTCGTGTATCTTGTCTAGATTCTTATCAGACAGTTCACCATGTTCTTTGATCAGTGCAAGTGCCGCACCGTATCTTGCGACCACAGACTGACCTCCCGGTGCCTTTGCCATGATCTTCTTTAAATTAAATACCAATCGATGAAAGGGTGTATAATGAGAACGATATGCTTCACGGTCATCAGTACTATTCGTATTGAAGTCCTTGCGTTTCTTTCCGTTCTCGTCAATAATCCCTGCCTTGAATGCGTCAGTATCCGTGATCGGAGTAACCAACAATTTCAAGAATCGAATCGTGTATACGAGGTCTGCCGCTGTCTTTAGTAATCCCATAGTTGTATTTATACTCAAAAAGTCTTTCAGTTATATATTTTGCTCAATATCNTGGGAGAAAGTTGCGTCAAAAACACTCTCCCTCATCTCTTGGTAGTCTGCCTGTACAGCATCCTTGTGTGAAGTTATAAACTCGTNATCATGTCTTTTCAACAACATCTTCTGAATCGGAGAGTCCAGTGCATCACCCAACAAGAACTTCTTCGGTGTCTTTTTGATCTCGTGGAATATTCTTCGATCAGTATATAATGAGGTACACAATACATCTGCGTTTACTGCAATGTTCCTATTATATAGTTTGGGAGACCAACCTTTGAGCATATCATACTTTGCCCTGTCCCATTCGGGTCTCTTATCATATCGAAACCACTCATCCAACCACTCATCCAGATACATCATTGCATTCTTATGTTTACCTACAGTATATGATGCACCATAGAAATGCTTTCTTTTTTCTATCTCAGACTTAATGTGTAACTTTAACAATGAAGGTTGTTTCAATCTATTGTTCTGCATGACATAATGAAGGTAGGGAACCAACTTATGAAGGCACATCTCATCCCCATTTGAACCATATAGTACAATGTCTGGTTTGGTGTCGAGTTTTGCCAACTGCATAAATGTGGGTAGAAAGTCAACTCCACGATTGGAACTGTCAACCAAATGCTCGGAAAGTAGTTCGACACCTTTACTCAGATCAAGAACTTCCAGAGATACATCAGAAAACTTTTTGGCAGTCAACTGTTTGTATTTCATTGCTTGATCTCCTGCCTCGGCAGGGGTGACATGGTACATATACTTCGGATCATCCAGAAAGTACTGAGTCTGTAGTGCGGANTCGATTCCCTCACTCAGAGAGATAAACCTGTTTTTAAAACGAGACTTTATCAGATTCGAGTGCTGTTCCATACATTCATGGATATAATCAGCAAGTGGTTCAAGGTCTTTCCACTTCTCTTCTTCGAGTGCCCTCTTGGTATCACCAAGATAATCATACCTCGGCATCCACCCTTGGATGTGCTTATAGAATGTGCTATTCTCTTCCCTGCTATATTCTAAACACTGCACATCTTCTAGATATTTTGACACGACATCTGACTTATTACAGGTCATAAATGGTATGTGATTTGATATTTCTATACCATACTTGTGTGCCACAAATATCTTGTGCTGTTGGAAGTAGTCAATCGAAATATCGTAATGTCGTTTGGTTAGTTTGATTGCAAAGAAGTTTCCATTCTCGTTATCAAAACTCCATCTCTCACACGCATCCTCCATACTGCCTTCGATCAGATAACCACTATACAGGACAATATAGTCCTTACCTTTGTAGAGTGTTACATCATCGTCTGCCCAAATCCACCACTCACCAAATCGGATTGGTTCTTGCTTGGTAAACTTACTTCGTTGCTTACAGATGAAAAACCTCATAGATTTCTCAATGCCTCAATTACCGTCTTGTCCATTTCTATATTGGTATACTCGGTATTTTTGATTGCTTGTAAGTATATGAGGAATGGTTTGAGTGCTCCCCACTGATCAAGTTCTATTTTGAGTTCGAGGATGTCTAGTCCTGCTTCGTAACCAAAGACATTAAATATCACAATCAGATGATTGAGAACGAGTCGTTCAGACAACACACCAGTATCTCTGTATCGATTCAGTAATCGTTTCACATACTTGAACTTCTTTAAATCTTCGTGAAATTCTTCACCNTCAATACACATAGGATTATGGTAATGTAGTGCGGCATACATTGTTAGATTGTCTTTAGTTAATTGCATTTTTTATCCAAGATCGTATCCAGTCATCATCTAAAAATTCAGGTAGACTTTTATACTTCGGAAAGTCTTTGTAATCTACATCATTATGTATAGCATCAATAAATGGTCTCATCCAGTCCCAGTTATATCTCCTCTCTGCCATTACAGAATCTCTATCTTCACTATTATCGTAAATGTAAGTCGGTATGTTCTTCTCTTTTCTACGATAGATTCTTAATGACTGGTTCACCAATGCAATCTTTTTCAACTTCAAGAACTGTAGGGTATCTTCCCCGACCACTATTGAGTTGTCGTAGTGCATAACCTTTGCAACTTCTTTGGAATGCCAGACCATACGACACATTGCCTCCCAAGATTCCATCAGTGTTCTTACTATCTCCTGTACCTCAACCCTTGCTTCTGCCCAATTATGTGCATTCTCGTGAGTCGCATTGTACCAGTCTCCCCTAAACATTTCATATAATAATTTGTATTCCATACGTTCATCCAGACTCTTATCAAAAGGAAAGGATGGATTATAATCATCAAGTGTTCTTTGTTTATCAAAGAGAGATGGATCACCACCCTCCAATCCCAACTGTCTGTACAACACGACCATATCAGGTGGTTCAGGATGATCCGCAAGTTCTTGATACACCTTCACCCCATACGGAGTCAGGTAGTCATCCCCATCGACTGCCACCATGTAGGTTGCATCTGGATTATTGAGAAAATGTTTTAGTACAGAGTTCTTACCAGTGGCAGGGGTACCATCTGATTTGGTCACTTGAAATTCTATTTGATTATCTGAGCAGTATTGTACACCCACCGAGATATTCAAGTTATCCAGTGAGTTTATTATTACTACGAGTTGATCNTTGGGGATGATTGATGTGGATCGTTTGAGGTTATCGATGTCTCTCGACCAGAGAACATAGAACTTTAACATANNNGNAATTCCGTNTACAACTGANTGNGTTCATTTTATATATACCCACTCAGTTGACACGAATTGTTTAGAGTACTTCTTTNACTTCTTCTACAAGTGATGCTTTAGACTTTCTGCGATCTAGTTCGATACCATGAGTACGACCAAGTGCTTCTAGTTCAATCTTACTCATCTCTTCGAGAGACTTACCACCTACTGGTGCTTCGGTAAGAGTTTGAACTGGTTCTTTCTCAAAGTCATTTACAGGTACTTCTACCAGTACTTCGGGTTCTTTTTGTGGTGCGGTTACACCGTGAAACTCTGCGATTTGTTCAGGGGTGAATCCACCAGACTTGAACACTTCACCAGTTACAGGGTCTTCCCAACCATTTGCGGTGGGAACTGCGTGTTCACACCATGCGGGTGCTTTAATTGCCATAATATCTACCTTTTGTTAATGTGAGAATCCGACTGCTACACCAAGTACTGCGGCATTTGCGGCGAATATTTTATCNGTAGGTGCTTTCTTCAAAACAACTACTTCTTTGGGAGCAATAGTACAGGTACCAATATCAGTACCTCCTGCTTGCTCCAAAGTTACTAAGTGAATCGCAGTGCCAGTATTAATCAATCGCACTGCGGATGCGTTACCAAAATTAGAAGCAGTACCAGTGGCAGTACCACACGCTGCTTCTGTTCCTTGTAAGACTATTNNGTTCATTTGTATCCCCGTCTCTTTGCCATGCGTTCTAAGAATGCCCTTGCTTCTCTAGTACGAGCATCGTGAGGATTCTTTGGTTTATCTGAAGAAAGGTCAGCAATCTCAGATACAGTCTTACCATTGATGATGTCCTGTGCCTGTGCGACAACATCTGCGGTGGTATCTTCATTGACATTATATCGTACTACAAATATAGTGTCCTTGACAGTCTTACCTTTCGGTACACCACGGACAGCATTCTTATCCATGTCAAAGTTGATGTTTGCAACAGTTTGTTTTGCGAACTTACCATTCTTCAACCAATGTGCTTTGAAGTCACCGTAGTTNTCTGACTTAACAGTGTATTCGATATTGGGATTCTTTTTAGATAGGTCAACCAATTTCTTGATACCCGCATCACCCATATAGTATTCACCACCAGTTTTACTAGTACCACCAATAGTAACCAACTTGCGTTTCTCTTCAAGTACTTCAACTTCTTCCTTGACTTCGGTAGACTTTACAACCTTAGTGTCACCAGTGGCATTGTCCTGTGGTCGTTTACCAGACTTAGGTGTAGTTCCACCCTGTGCCTTGAAAGTCTTATCGTGACCATCTTCTTCGTTGTCTTCAATCTTCTTGTCAGACTTCTTATGTGCCGCAGTGAATTCTTTTGCCTTCGGAGAATCCTTAGAGTCAATCTCTTCACCCTTATCGGTAGCACCTTTTACACTTTTCTTTGCGGCAGATTCCCACATCTTGAGTAGGTCAGTAGTCGCATCAGTCAGATCAAGGTCTTCACCAATCTTAGAGATTTCAGCAGTCTTGGCATTAGATGCAACTTTCTTCTTGTCATCTTTCTTCCCTGCAACTTTGGGTGCTTCCTTCTCTTCTTCGTCATCACCCTCATCTTCTTCTTCGTTCTTAGCAGGTTTCTTACCACCGTCAATCGCATCGTCAGTTGCTTTGCGTTTCTTGTGAAGATACTCGTCAGACGAATCAACATCTCCATCATTGTCGATGTCTTTGTCTTTACGGTCTTTGAATTTCTTATCGTTTTCTGCATCGTCAACAGGGTCGAGTTTCTTCTTCTCTGCTAGTTCCCAACCTTTCTTGAGGTATTCTTTCTCTTTTGACTTATCGATTACAATTGTCTTACCACCTTTCTGAACCATAGAGTCCTTCTTGGGGTCTTTCATTTGTCTTGCTTCGTCAATCTCTAACGACTCACCGAGGATGACTTGGTTGTAGGCATCCATTAGTGATTTCATATCTTTTCTTTGCATGGTTGTTCTCCTACATCCACAAATAATTAACGAGACCTGCGACTATCGCTGCCCCTATTAGATATACAACTTTGTTGATAATTGCAACAGTATGGGCATTATCATCCACCTTTTTCTCGATCTCATCTAACTTCTGAGAGAACCTGTTCATTCTCTCGTATTGATTTTGATTGTTCTTCTCCATTGCCATCATCTTCTCTTCTACACGAGCAAGTGCAACTAATGCCTCTGCAAGTTTATCAATCTTTACTTCTAAACGATCAAATCTTACGGTAGAGTCTGCCTCTAACCTCGCAAGTTTGACTGCTTGTGTCTCTTTAGTTGCCATGCTCGTGTTACCCATTAAATTTAGATTATAGTCTTATTTATAAGACTTTAATTCTTTATTCGTAAATTCGTACAACAAGATCACCTGTTCCTTTGATGATTCGATGATACTCCATTTTGTCTATACTGTAACTATGCCCTTCAAGCAAATCTTTAGGTTCTTCATTATCTAGTTGTAACTGCCAACCAACCCCTTCGAGGACAATAAGAGTTCGGTCTTTCTTGTCTCTATGCCAGATCAAATCTTCTTCGTTGACACTATCCCTAAAAACCCTAATCTTACCATTACGAACCTTTAACTCCAAATAAGGTTTTACCAAAAGAATGATCCTCCACCAGAGAGTCCTAGTTGTTTCGCATACCGAGGCAGTCTACACGCCCAGTATCTTGCTGTGGTCTTATCATTTGCTTGATCACATTTGTGACGAGCGGCAAATGACTTCCGTGCCTTCGGGTCATTCAACTTGACTTTTAGTCCAGTAGTATCACCCCAAGATATTTTCTTTATATTACCAGTCGATGGGTCTTTGACATACACATAGTACTTCTTTGACCCACCCTTCTTTGGTTTGTTTAGTTCAGGTTGTTTCTCTTCAAAGATACAATCCAGTGCAACATCCTCACCATTGAACTGTGCGAACTCACCAAGATTGGATTCCATGATCTCAATCTCGGTTGGGTCGATTTCTAGTTCACCATTGTGATACTGTTCACGCAAGTCTCTCCAATACTGGAAATACTTCTCAGAACCAACCCGATAGAGGTTATTCTCTACCAGACCAGATTCAGAACCACAACTACAGTGTTCGTTGAATGATTTCACTACCTACCCATCTTCTTCAACAGACCTTGAATCGTCTTCAAGTCCTTAGAAATTACTTTCTGGAACTTTGCCTTGTCCGTTGGTTTCTTCAAGGTGTTAAACATCTTGACGATCATCTTGGCATCGTCTTGAGAAATCTTACCTTTCTTACCTCGTTCAAATTCGATGTCTCCACCCTTGGGTAGATCAGATGCCTTACGGATTTGCATCAGAACATTCTTAGATGCCGCTTTACGATCATCGTCACTCGCAGTGTAGTCATCTACATCGGCAGGGGCAACACCTCGTTTGCCCATAGAACGCATCGCATCTCGTTTTGCACGAGCATTCTCCATATGGGTGTCTAGATCAAACGATTCATTTTTACCATACTGCTTCTTGAGTCTCTCGTGCTCTGCCTTACGGTCTTTTGCTCGTTTATCTAAGTCCAGTCCACCCTTCTTGAGTTTAGCACGGAGTCGGTCATGTGCAGAACCTTCTTCTACAGACTCAATGTACATATTCAACTCATATCGTTTGTTGTCTAGGTTTGCAACCTGTACATGAAGTTTCTGTTTCTT
>NZGQ01000031.1 GCA_002689565.1 Methanobacteriota archaeon
CAAGTGGCCATCCTTTGATGTTATGCGATGTAGAGAGGGTTCTCTCTCTTCCAAAGGAATCATCTTTACGTGAAAATCTTCAGATCGATAGAATAAATGCTCCCGGTGAGCATATGAATATCGATACACCCGCCGATTTGGAGGCGCTGCAATGACTGCTAGAATTTTGCAATGGTGTCTCGACCAATTGGCGATGAATAACAAAGTCGGTATTGCTAGCGTTGTCGACACATCGGGTTCTGTTCCTGGAAAAGTGGGTGCTAGGCTTGCTATTTCTAATTCAGACGTAGTAGGGACAGTGGGTGGTGCTGGTCTTGAAATGAAAGTCATATCTCAATTAAAAGACCTAGTTGAGCAAGCGACTAAACCCTGTGGGAAAATGGAAATTTATGGTTTGAATAAAGGGGCTAAGGGCTATGAGGTACAACCTCTGGACAGTCTATGTGGCGGCCGTGTGACGGTCGCTTTGGAGGTCCTAATTCCGATGCCACACATCCTACTAATGGGCGGCGGACATTGCGCTAAAGCGATTGCTGAAGCATGTAAGCCTCTGGATTGGAATTATTCTGTTCAAGATTCAAGAGGAGATTATGCTGTGCTGGAAGGAGCTAGTGAGACTCACCACTCTTGTCCAAAGGACTTCTTGATGGCAGAGAATCAAGAAACCCTATCTCGATTTAGTGATATTCTATTACTTGGACATGATTGGAAAGAAGATGAAGAGCGCCTGCTCGGACTCTTGTTTGCTGGATACAATGGTCGTCTAGGAGTAATCGGCTCAAAATCGAAGTGGAAAGCCTTCACAAAGGTTGCACTTGAAGCAGGAATCGAACAGGAAAAACTAGATTTGGTAAATTGCCCAATTGGTTTGGACATCGGTGCTGAAAGTCCAGAGGAAATCGCAATAGCGGTTATTGCAGAGATATTAGCGGCACACAAGGGCGTTAATCTTTGAACACAAATTTACGATAGTGACGCAACTCCTCTATCGATTCAATAATATCATCTAAAGCACGGTGTGCTTCCTTCTTTTGGTATCTAGGTAGATCTGGATACCANCTGTTAACTAATTCNTTGATTGTAGAAACATCAACAATTCTGTAGTGAAGCATGTCTAANACTTCTGGCATTTCTTTNGCTAGAAATGCCCTNTCATTGTGAACAGAATTNCCNCATAGAGGCGCAGANCCTGCTTCTATATTTTCATCTAANAAATCACAAGTTTGTTTAATCGCTTCTTCTAGAGTAACTCCTTCATTNCGAACTCTATCTACAAGTCCGGATGCATTGTGATGAGTAGTATTCCATTCATCCATATTTTCNAGTAATTCTTCATCGACTTTTATCGCTAGATTAGGTCCTNGTGCAATTATATTCAGCTCTGGATCTGTGACNATAGTAGCAATTTCGATTATGGACTCACAATCCAAATCGAGNCCGGTCATCTCAAGGTCTATCCAAACCATTTCCTTCGCCATGTTCCTAGCCAGGAAGGCGGAGTGTTTCATCATGGCGGACAATCAGATTGGCACGAAATCAATCTTCAAATTACCATTAGATCCGATGGAGACAACGGGTTTGTAGCCATCATGTGGCGTATTTGCTAGAGAGTTCTGAATCGCAGACATAACCGCAGGATCAAGTTGCAAATCATAGTCAAAGGTCGAATCTTTTTCAGGTACCTTCTCCTCAGATTTAACTTCCACAGAATCGTCTTCCATAGTCACATCTTCATCCAATAAATCCTCTAAATCATCCAAATCATCTGAATCAATATCGATTACCTCTTCAACCTCATCTATCACTTCTGGTTCAGATTCCTCGTCCTCATCAACATCATCTTGCGAAGTTACAGGTTCAGGAATAGGCTCTATCTGTTTCATTNCCTGTCCGAAAGTTGTGTTCCCATCGCCANTTTGTTGGATAATNGCCTCNTTTACTTCCGTANAATTTTCTGTGAAAATTGTTGATACTTCTCCCATCCTTGCNATGTATGCGAATCCAAATCCAAGTGCNACGACNCCCATAAACATCCATGTGACGTATGTGTACAANCTTGTAGTGAATTCGAAAGAAAGCATGAANAGTGCGAATATTGTTCCCATNGAACCAATTCCTCTCCTCCAAGGGGTTTCGGTTTCATCTCTGAATCCTTGGATGGCAATTCCCGATAGGAATGCTGCCCATACTACCCACAACATCTTGCCTAAATCAGCGTCACCAATCGCCCATGAAATACCTATTAGGAAGTAAGCGATACCAAGTTGGCCAACTCTATCAATCCAACCATAATACTCGATTTCATCATCCCATTCGAAGAAATTCCAATTCCAGCCTATCTCGGTCTTTGATGCCATAATTGTCATCAAAATACCACTGAGCATCAATACAGTTCCTACCAATAAGTCCTGAACGTCAGAACTTTGGTCCAACCTTTCTAGAACATTCCAAATTGCGAATGCATGTAGTAATGGGAGAGCTAGTAATGCGTATTTCTGTCCATTGACAAATGCATCATAAGTAGCCCANACGGCACCGATTATGGTTCCTATTCCCTTTAGGGCAGTCCAAGAGAATGTCAAACAAATAATAGTCCATGTTCTCATTACAGAGGTCAATTTTTCCCTTGCTGCATGGGAACTTAAGTGGAATACAGTAACATNNTCATATGGCGAAACAGGATCTATCTCGCCTCCTTCATACTCATCTGCATATTTGTAGAGGTATCCAGTAGAACTTGCTTGGTTCAAAATTAGCGTGAACAAACCAGTTCCTAATAGGCTGTTAGTGATGTAATCAATTCCATCGAAGTGATTGAAGTTAGAGTCATTTACAAATCCAATCCAGAAAGAAAAGAATGCCATCGCTGGTACCCAAGGTATAAGATCAAGTTTTCCAATTAACCAAGAATAAAGTGTTACTAGTATTGTCATGAATAGTAACAGCCAACTTGCTTGAGGTAATACACCATAAATTCCAATTGTTAACCAAATTGCTGGAATTGTAATTGGTGCCTCGAATTCAACTTCTCTGTCATATCTTCTGTCCAATACAGCCTTGACCAAAATTGCTAGGTTTGTTACAGTCATTATGATGAATGCAAATCTGCTCAAACCAAGAATNGTTACTTCAGTAGGATCATATGCTGTNATATCAATCGCTGCTAAAATTTCGGCAATTATTGCTCCGTCTGAAACAAATCTATCTCCTTGCGATAAATCTCCATACAGAANAAGTGCCAAAGGTGCCACACAGAGAATGAAGTTCAATTGATGCTTGAGTGCTCTCTGGAATACTAAGATGTACATTGGCAAGAATAGCAATCCACCGGTGGTGTCGAACAATCCCAGAATCAACAAACCAACTAACGTAGCAATGTCTGCACTGCGATTCANAGAATCATCGTTCAATCCTTTCTTTTCTAACATTACTGAAACTCCTAGAGGTCCTGCAAGTAATAGTAAATCGAATAATATCATTGAACTGTATAACTTACCGATTTCATATCTTGCTTCATTCAGGCTTATTGCCATCGGCAAGGAAACCGCTATCATTGTCATAGTTGCAATCATTCNNCCAGTTGAGGAAGCTTTCTCTTCGCTGACTACCTCTGCAATAATAATTCCAATTGGTACTATCATCAATACTGTCCAGAATATGTTTTGAGCTAANTCGGTTATACCGACTGCAGCCAANGAAACNGTGAATANGATCATTGGTCCAATNAGGCTCATTCNNCCAAGTGGTCCCAATGAANTATCCATNGGNTCATNANCGNNTTTTTCTTCGGGCACCACCCAGGCATTTGCAGCGCTATCGAATACTGGCATCATCATTTTTCTTCGACCTTCTGCCCAATTCACTAGTACCCCAATATCCAATTCGATAGTTCTGAATTTTCTCATNGAGGCGTATACAATTAGTCCTACAAGCGCTAGAGTGACATTGAATCCATCTAGGTTTGAAGCAACGCTATCAGGAAGAGGGACCTCTAATCTATCGAACAGAGAAAGAATGATCGCAATAAACATTGAACCTGCGGTAGCAGCAGATGCTTCGAACGCTTTATTTTTGTCTCCTGTCTTCTCAGCATCTTGCATCATCATGAATGAAGATATGATTGCGTAGAGGAATAATGTCCATGGAATATATGGATCATCACCAAACAGTACGGATTCTGATAGAACCAACAATCCTAGGGTGACAAAGTGTGCCCAATCGGATAAATGGCCCTTCTGTCTTCCAAGTTCACCACTTACAAGAACAGTGACTAGTATAGTAAATTCGAGCCATGATGGTTCAAATCCTCCCATGAAATGTGATTGGGTNAAGAATGAGAATCCAACCGCAATCATGGTCATATTCGCAACCCAGTTTCTGGTAACCTTTGAGATAACCAAAAGATATGGAAGCATTAGAAGAGTAACAATCCAAGGAATTAGTCCTGCCTCTGGCTCNATTAGGAATAAGCTAGCAGCCAATCCTATTGGCATATAGGGGATCCTTCTCATCAATGTAGCTGGGAAATATGCGAATAGAACAGCAAGCCATAGTCCTACTTGCAAAGTTAGGTATACATCAAGAACAGGTAGGTCATATTGCCTAATTGGTCCGAGAATTAATTGCAAATCAAATTCTCTTGCAATAATCATCGCTAGAATCACTTCGCCGACTAGGAANGCAGAAGTCCACTGCATCAGGTCTTGACGCAATCTCTTGTCAGCCGCCATTAATCCTTGAACAGCGATTATGAAGACTAGAAGNGAAAGAGCTCCACCTGCTCCNTTGCCTGCTTCGTTATTATATTCGTAAAGTAGAGGAANAAGTCCTGATGTTACGGCTACAACTGAAAATATAATTCCGCTGTTGGCTCTAAGTGAAAGCCACATAGATAGAGTTGCAAGGGCGATCATTGAAATTCCTAATTCCCAAGAAACAATGTCATTAGACCATTCCATCCAGATACTTGAACCGATTAATGCAACAATCAAAGGAGTAAATGTAGTTACAGACCAGCCAAATGTTGTGACTCCTCTTAGCCTCATCAAGTACGCAGTTTGGGCCAATACTAGTCCCACTGTTGCAACCATTTGAACATAAATTGCATTCGCTGTAGGATTCCAGTCTACACTAGTTGGATCTGTACCAGCAGGGATAAACCATCCAACACCTTGTTCTGCTAAGAGGCCAACAACCCATCGTGAACCGTACAGTGTTCCAACTGCTAGGAAGAAAAACGCGACTCCTAGCATGTAATCGTGAACATTTTGTAGTTCATTACCGCCTTTCCTTCTTTGGAATTCAACTAAACAAATCGCTAAGAATCCTGATAGAAGGCCTCCTATAGTTAAGGCCAGAAATTCGGTTTGCCCGGTATCTTCACTGCCAAAAGCGATTGATAGCAATCCTGCCCATATGGCTACCATAGCAATACCAAACAGGATAAGCTGGGCGAANTTCTGTAATCCAGAATCAACTAAGTTCTGTGGTTTTCCAATNACTCCCANCTGTACATTTGGTGCNGCNGGAGTTGCATCTACAGAGAGATTACCAATTCTTTGTGAAAGTGTTCTAGAACTGGTCGGTCTTTGNGGTCTCGATGGCATGTTACCCATAATTCTCGGTTAACAGTTCTAACATAGGCTTTTGAATGTTGACCCGGAATTCAGCATCTATCTTTGATTACTCAATGATTTCTGCTTCTACAACATCCTTGATATCTGAATCTTCAGGAAGTGCTACCTCTTTTTCAGATTCGTTCTTGATGAAGGCTGCTACCAGTATGATTGTCAAGATGATTGCGGCCACTACTGAACCCCAAATGATGTAATTCAGAGAATCTTCATCTGATTTTGGAGGGTCAACTAGGACTTCCTGAGTAAGTTCTATCTTTATTGAAATCAGAGGACTGGATGTAGTTCCCTCTAGGCCTCTAACAGAGATTGTATGCTCACTATGAACTTCAGTATCTGGAAGAAGATCTAATTGCTTAAACATTTCATCATAACTTAGCGTTACTTGTTTATCGTTATCGTATGATTCCACGTAAGTCCATGATTGTCTCAGGTCACTGCTCGTCCATTGTACAGAATCTAAGCCCTGATTAATATCTATTTGTAATTCTGAGCCAGGCCCCAACAATATACTTCCATTTTCGTTCAAAGTACTGGTCACATTCAAGGAAAGATTTGTATTGATTGTGTACTGTTGGTTGTATTCAGCAGCCTCAAGCACAGCTTCTAGGGAATTGACATGCCCGTGCCCATACACGTTGTTTTGGCGATTCTTTGGAATTAAGTCATCAACACATGGTTCGTTCGCTCCCATGTAGTGGCATTGCCTGTAAGTAGCGGTTTCTTGCATAATGTTACGTATGTCAAATGGTGAAAGGAATGGATTCGCTTGCAACATTAATGCTCCAACTCCAGCAGCTCCTGGTGTCGCCATACTAGTTCCACTCATTCCTGTATATTGATCGCCTGTGTTGTATGCCACAGACATGATACTGCTACCCATGTATGCGATGTTTGGTTTGATCCGTCCTTCTTCTGTAGGTCCTTGGCTTGAATAAATTGCGATTGATGTATCTTTGTCTAATGCGCCTACAGTGATTACATCTTCTGCTGAACCAGGTGTTCCAATCTGTGCACTGACTCCATTGTTTCCTGCAGCGATATACAACGCAATTCCTGCTCTTACCATTTCATTTGCTTGACGATTTACACTGTCTTCTTCAGAGGAAGTCCACTCAATAGCACCTGGTCCTCCAAGGCTCATGGAGGCAATCTTTGTGTTGTAATCGTGCATTGTATCAATCGTCCACTGCATCCCTGCCATGACACCTGCGAAAGAGCCAGATCCTCCCGAATCTAGAACCTTGACTCCAACCAAATTTGCTTGAGGCGCCATTCCTGGATGCTCATAGGTGGGTGCGCCTGTTCCAGCGGTTGTTCCTCCACAATGAGAGCCATGCCCTTGGTCATCATATGGGAAAATAGTGCCATTGGTCACACTAGCGGCGTTTACGGCATCATAAAATCCGATGATTTTAGGGTCATAGGTGGTCGGATCATCGTCTTGGTCATCAAGACTGGAATGATTTCCATCTAGGCCTGTGTCGATAATTGCAACAGTAGTTCCTGATCCATCATAGCCAGTTTCAGCAAATGTGCGGTCAACTCCGTGGCCAATTCTGGCATCATTATTTGCGATTGTAAGAATCCCATCTAACTCAATCATAACAACTCCAGGGATTTCTCTAAGAGTTAGCAATTCTGTTACAGGGACTCTACCTGCCAGAGCATCAATTCCGTGTAAGATAAATTGGTGTTGATAGTCCACATGGTCTTCCAACATCTCAATTTCATCTTGACCAGGTGTGTAATAGAAGTCTATAATCAGCGGTAAAGTATTGTCTTCATCGAGGAAAATTGGATTATCCATGTGCAGTTCAACCATATCACCAATTTTGTTTTGGTTTCTGTCAACAGTGGTTTCAGTCCACCATCCTTGTGGCTCGCTATTGTCATCTGAGTCTACTGAAACAGGGATTGTTGCAACAGCTAAAGGAGCAATCAGAATAACAAGTCCAAACAAACCGAAGCATCGTCTTAATCCGCTCACATTCATCACCGCGCTTCTCCGACAAAGCAATACTGTTTGAAACCTGTGTTTCCGTGTAAAATCGGGAGAGGTATCAAAACCATGAGTCATCACGCAAAAATATGGGCCTTCGAAACTGGTTTAGTCGGGTTTTGATGTCCACGTGGTTTAGAGAAATATCTGTAATAGATATCGAAAATCTACCAAAGGATAGAGGTTCAGTAGTAGTGTCATGGCACCCTGGTGGTCTTTTTGATAAAATGTTAACAAAAGGCCTTCTGCCAATTCAACAAATTAATTATGATGGTTTAGTCAATGATGAGGATGAATTAGAAAAATTATCTTCTCAAGTTGCTGCTGGAAAAAGCATTGTAGTTTTCCCAGAAGGAGAGTCGCATACCTCTTCCAATACAAAGAAAATAGAGGACAACGCTGCAAAAATTGCTCTCAGAGCAAGTGAAATAGCCGAAGAAAACAAACCGGTTATCATCCCAGTTGGGATTCATTACAGCAAGAAACATTACTTCCGTGAAAGAGTTGCTTTAACAGTAGAAAGACCGATTGAGGTTACAGGCAGCAAAGATGAGTTGAGTGAAATAATATCTGGAGAAATCTCCCGAGCTTCTCTTTCCCGTGATGATTGGAAAGATCGTGAACTTATTTGGAAAGCACGTTCGATTATTCAAGCAGAGAGAAGAAGACAAAATCCCGAGATGGAGAAGATAGTCACTTATGGACAAGGAGTTATGGGTGCTAGAAGAGTCAGAGCAGCATGGGAATGGTTGGCAAAAAACGACTCAAAGGAATGTGCAAAGTTGGAGCAAAGGACTAGAGAGCACATGTATAAATTAGAAAAATTAGATCTAAAACCCCACCATGTTGATTCCAGGCCGATGTCTGTGACGACCAAAGGATTTGCAAAATCCATTTTCTTATTTTTATTCGCTTGGTCCTTCATGGTAGGTTTTGTTACATTCAGCGCAATAGTAGGGTCCTTTCCTCCATTTTTATTTGTAGTATTATTGGATAGAACATTGGGTCGTAAATTACGAGAAANAAGCAGAGGGGCATTGAAATTGTACACTGCATTAATCGCATATCCAATTTGGTGGTTCTTGTCTGCTAGTGCCTTTACATGGGCCCTACTATCGGATTCTAGTCCGCTTTCTAGCTATGCTGATTACAGCATAATTATTGAATTCTTATTTGCATTACCGCCTGCATTGGTCTTGCCATTGATGATTTGGTGGATGCCAACTGCAGGAAAATTGCAAATCCAACTATACGCTAAAGGAAAGTCATCATGGAGAAGAATGCGTCTTTGGGCAAAGTGGAGAGACCCTTCATTTAATTGGGACCATCTATGTAATCTCCAGAAAGATTTGGCGTCAGATTTAGTTCGTATTGGAGATGGTCTAATTTTACCCGGCGATGCTGATTGGAATGATCCTGAACCTGGTAAAGATGACTTTACAGCAGTTCGGTTACGCAACTAAAATCGTAACAATTCAATTTATAATTGCTAAACAATTCAGTGCCAATGCTGAAAGGGTGATTCATCTTCGCAATGTTAGGTTGGTGTCAGATATGGTCGGAGAAGAGCATGTTTCAATGATTCCAGCAGCACCCTCCAAAGTGTGGTCTGCAGAAGTAAATGGGCAAGACTGCGAGGTACTTGCTCCCTCTAATGCAGTTTTGTTAGACGTANTNAGAGACAAGGCTGGATGCCTTGGTGTAAAGCGTGGTTGTGACATGGGNACCTGTGGCTGCTGCACCGTTATGATTGACGGCGAGCCAAGGCTTTCTTGTTTGACTATGGCTCAGGATGCACAAGGCTGCAAAGTTACAACCGTTGAAGGTNTAGCAGATGGTGCACANTTGGCTCCAATTCAGCAATGTTTTGCTGANCATGGTGGCTCCCAATGTGGTTTNTGTACACCCGGNTTCCTTGTTGCATCACAGGCCTTGTTGAATGAAAACTCCAATCCTTCTGACTCAGAAATAGCTTGTGCGATTGAAGGAAATTTGTGTAGGTGTACCGGTTATCAACAAATCATTGAATCGATTCAAGCAGCAGCTGCCATTCATCGAGGAGATGCAGAATTAGCACCTGCAGCAAGCGTTGCTCATCCAGANCCTCACCCAAGTGGTCCAGAAGAACCGACAATGCCTCCGGGCCATGCGAGGTGATTTTCATGTCTGGAGGCTACAAGCAACAACCAGGCAAAGGGTCTGGAGAAATCCGCAAGGATGGAAAGAGAGTTGCTGGAAAACAAAGTTTCGGTCCACCAGGTTCAGGNGGATCTAGACCTGTAATGAANCCCAGAGATTTAGATTTCATTCCAGAGATGGTNGGTGGNAAAGAAAAGCAACCAGCTGGAGCNCATATACACGATAGAGCAAGAACTGGTACCATCGTTGGAAAAGCGATTCCGCTGGTTGATGCAAATGCAAAAGTTACCGGACAAGCATGGTACGGTGACGATGTTAGAATTCCAAATGAAATAATTGGTAGAATTATCCGTTCGCCTCATCATTATGCCAAGGTTGTCAGTATTGATACCTCAAAAGCCGAAGCACTTCCTGGAGTTATAGCGGTCGCAACTGGTGAAGATGCACCTAACAAATTCGGNGTGCTACCTGTAACCAAGGACGAACATGCAATGGCTGTAGAAAAAGTCAGGCANGTGGGCGACCTAGTTGCNTGTGTTGCTGCGGTTGATGAAGCAACTGCAAGAGAGGCAGCAGCACTTATTGAAGTAGAATATGATGTGCTTGAATCCATTCATGATATGAAAAAAGGTTTGGAAGACGTTGATGAACCAATTCACTGGAGAGGTAAGTATCACGTTGGAACAACCAACGTTCAAAAGAGAGTTTTCCAAGAGTTCGGAGATCGCTCNATGATTGAAAACCCGAACGCTATGTATCATGGTAAATGGAAGTACATGGGTGTTAATCATGGATTTACTGAACCTCATGCTGTTGTGGCACATTGGGATTCAAATGGTAGACTACAATTGTATACGCCACAACAAGTTCCCCATTATGCACACAGAGCATTGGCGACAGTATTGGAGGTCCCAATGCATCAAGTAAACGTAATTCGTACATTCGTGGGCGGAGGTTTTGGTGGAAAATCAGACCCATTCCCTCACGAGATGTGTGCGGCAATNTTGGCAAGAAAGGCCGGCCGTCCCGTNAGAATTACATTTGATAGAGAAGAGGTATTNTGGGTAAACAGGGGNCGTCACCCTAGCCATATNGAAGTTCAGATGTACGCNGATGAAGAAGCNAGAATCTCTGGTTTCGACATTGATGCTTTAATCGACGGAGGAGGCTTTGCTTCCTTCGGACACGTAACATCATATTACAACGGAGTTTTAGCGACCGCTCCTTACGAGTTGGGTTCCTTCCATTACACAGGAGCAAGNGTTTGGACAAATAAGCCCGCTAGCGGGGCNATGAGAGGGCATGGTGCAGTAAACACAAGGTGTGCTGTAGAAGTTGGTCTGGATGATATGTCAGAACAATTGNGCGTAGATCCAATCGACTTGAGACTAGCGAATCTTCTACCNCCTCATTCTAGAACAATCTCAGGATTTAGNATCACTTCTAACGGAATGCGTCAAGCATTGCAAGAGGTAAGAAAAGGCAGCGACTGGGACAATAAATTCAGNAAATTGCCTCTAGGAAAGGGNATTGGAATCGGTTGCGGCTTCTTCATTTCAGGNTCAGGCCTTCCTATTCATTGGGACCCTAACAAATTCCCACATGCTACAGTTCATCTTCAAATTGATATGGATGGAGGGGGAACTGTCCACACAGGTGCTGCAGACATCGGTCAAGGTTCCACAACGGCAGGAGCGCAAGTGGTAGCAGAGGTACTTGCTTTACCTATCGAGATGATTCACGTCCGTAGTCATGAAAGTGATACCAGCCCAGTTGATTTGGGCTCTTACTCTTCCAGAGTTACTTTCATGAATGCTAATGCTGCAATTAGGGCCGCATTAGAAATCAAAGAAAAGTTGTTGAACGCTGCTTGGGATACTCTTGGATACCACCCAGACACTCTTGTTCTCAACGATAGGCGAATCTACTACAAACACGATCCTGCAATCGGAATGTCATACTTGGAAGCTCTTCACAAAGCGCAAGAGGATAAAGGTGCACTGATTTCTTCTGGTGCTTATCGTTCTCCACCGATGGGTGGCGTACACAAAGGAGCAGCAGCAGGTCTTGCTCCAGCATACTCATTCTCTGCATATGTCGCAGAAGTTGATGTTGATGTCGAAACGGGACTCATCAAGTGTACCGATGTATGGGCTGCTCATGATTGTGGAAAAGCATTGAATCCACTGGCAGTAGAAGGTCAAATTATTGGTTCCTGCCATATGGGATTGGGTCAGGTATTAACAGAACAAATGGTGTATGGAAGAACAGGTCACTTACAAAATCCAAATCTCTTGGATTACAAGATTCCAAGTGTGCATGAAATGCCAAATGTCACTCCTATTATCATTGAATCTTGCGACCCTGAAGGTCCTTTCGGAGCAAAAGAGGCCGGTGAAGGGCCTCTGTTGCCGATTCTGCCTGCAGTAGTCAATGCAGTTTACGATGCCATTGGAATTAGAATAAACGACTTGCCACTAACTCCCGACAAGGTATGGGCAGCAATAGCGAAGAAGATGAAAGTTGAAGGAATCGATGATCCTACTGATTTGCCTGTGCCAAGGCTTGACTTCTCTGAACTTCAAGAAAAACTAGCAAAACGTGCATTAGAGCATGAAGTCCGTGATAAGAAACGCCAGCGGGTCGAAGATACTAGCGCATATGTTAACGGTGTATTGTTTGGATTCGATCCAGATGTGCCACTGGAAGATCAGGTAGAGGGGTGGAGGTCTGCGGATAAGCCACAGCCCGAACAACTTGCCGAATTAGGTCTTGCAGGTAAAGCATGGCTCAAGCAAGAACAGAGACAAATGGGGGGTGAAAACTGATGCTAATGCCTCCGTTTGAATTACATCGCCCAG
>NZGQ01000013.1 GCA_002689565.1 Methanobacteriota archaeon
TTCAATCACTTCTGGATAGTGGAAAAATGTTGGTCCCAAGTCATACTTGAAACCATCTTTCTCGAAAACTTTGTTTCTTCCTCCAACTCTTTGGGACCTTTCGAAAACAGTAACTTTTACGCCTGATTTGGCTAACAACAATGCAGAGGCTAAGCCTCCTGGTCCAGCCCCGATAATTGCAACTGAAGGTTGGTTTGTGCTGGACATAGTTTTCACGCCGTGGTTTTAGTTATTAAAGGAAGGTTTTTTTCCAATGTTTTCCAATCGGGTTTTGGACCCCTTTCGAGAAGGGTAGAAGTGTCGATTAGTGTTGCAAATTCATCTAGATATGGACCCATCGAGGAGATGAGGTCTACTTCAGGATGTCCCTTCAGTACCATCCCATCCATGTACATTAATGATCTTATGATTGGAAATGCTTCATCTCCAAAGGAGCAACCAGCTAATACTGCTGCCTTCACCGTTTTCATCATTTGTTGAGTCAACGATACCTCGCTAACCGATGTGCCAACGAATCCATCGTAGAGTTCGAACATAGAGTCGTAATAAGTCTGCAAGGTCTTGCCACTAGGAGCAACTTCCGCCATTGTTAGCATCGCATCAAATGCGTTTTGAAGTTCTCCTTTAGCAAGGAAGTAGAAGAAACCAAACAGCGCATTTCTTACGTGTTCTGGTGCCTCACATATGGCTCCGGTATCGATAAAAATGAACTCCTTATCTTCACTCATCATTGCGTTACCAGGATGTAAATCTCCATGGAATACACCCATTCCGAACATGTAAGCTCCGTGAATTCTGAACAGTTGAAGAAGATCATCCCATTCCATAGTACCAGAATTCAGGTGTGATTCCAAAGTTGGTTCTTTAATCTCTTCCATAACCAACACGTTTTCGCTAGAGAGTTCTTTCCATATTTTAGGAAATCTAAGATTTGGCATAGGGAATTTATCGCTATATTTCTCAGCCAGATTCTCTAATCTTTCTTTACCAGTTATTTCGTTCAAAAGGTTTAGCTCTCGCAATGTGTAATCTTCAATGTGATTCAATAAACCGATGGGGTTTCCAACTTTTTTCAGTTTTGGATTGAAGAATAATCCCATCTTCATCCAACGTTTCATTCTTCGAACATCTTTTTCGAAGGACTTTTTGAAGTCGCCTTTGATAATTTTGATTACGACGCTTGTACCATCGTTGAGTTCCGCTCTATGGATTTGTCCAATACTAGCTGCAGCGAAGGGCTTGGAGTCTATTTGCTTGAAGTTACCTCGAAAGTTTTCATCTGTGTACTTTGCTAAAAGTTTGTCAAAACTTTCTTCGGGAATAGTTGGCGCCCTGCTGTATAATTCTTGAAGTTGAATACATCTTTCAGGCTCCAATAAATCTGGTCTCAAAGCACAAATTTGGCCGAGTTTTACAGCCAATAGACCCATCGATTGAATCTTATCGATATTGACGGGCTTCTTGCCTCTAAGTTCTCTTGCAAAACGCAAAAGAGTCCTTAGTCGCATGGTTACAAATCCTTAATTCAGTATATTAAATGCCGTTTAACTCTCTAATCAGATAGTTCTAGAGAGTGGCTGGTTTGTCTGTGAATGATGTAGTGCCACAAATCTTCGGGGTCACCACTACCGTCAATTCTTTGAATTGCGATTTGCGGATCTTTAGAGAATCTGCTTGAGAGGGCTCCTTCGATTATCCCATCATCCATCTCCCACATAGGCAAAGCATCAGGATCATCCAGAGGCGGGTGATAAAGTCCTACTCTTACGTGGAAGGTAGGGTCGACATCATACTCCAGTTTTCCTAGACCTGCATACTCCCACCAGTCCATCATTTCATCGAGGAATTCTATGTCGTGTTCTATACCCCTCAGCGAGAATGCGATTTCTCTACCAATGCGATTGCCAATCTGTCTTAGCATCAAACCTATGTCAATACCGAGGACTTTCAGATTGGATAACTTACCTTCAGTTAGTTGTTTTCTAGCCAGATTAACTTCATTTCCTGCTGCGAAGAAAGCTTCAGGGTCGAATGGTGTGTCCTCGTCTGGCAATTCTTCATTAATTCCCAAAGCAGATGTGATATTCTTGAGGAAAGAACCTTCTCCAATAGTCAGCCGTAATGGATCGTTAATTTGGTTGTCAGTGTATCTAGCAACAGCCGTATCGAACAATACGGCGCTTTCCCAAATTGTGTCTATCAAATTAACGTGAGATTCAGCGAAAGCCGGAGATTCGATAATTAGAGCGGCGTCATCCTTTCCTCTTCCAACTGGGTTATCTTCGATATTTAGGTATTGAATTACTTCAATACCATCTCTGACAAAACCAAGAGATTCCAATTCGTCGGAATGTCGAACTTCAATCGAGTCATGAAGTTCACTAAAGAATCGGATCGTACGCTTGTCAAGGTGGGTGATAATTTGACAAACAACTCCGCTAACGGCTGCATTGTTTACTGCTTCCAAGGCTTCAGGATTGCGGCAAAGGTGCAATATGCCATATTGTCCGAGAAGGAGAATCAAACGTTCTTCTGATTCTTCGGCCATTTTCTTCAAACGGCTGTATATGTTACCCCTTTCCTTTAACACTGCGAAACGAGGGTCGTCTGCTCCTTTAGAGGTTGACTTCGCTTTCTTATTTTCAGTAGTTATGCCCTTTGAAATTTCATCATACCCTTCAACTAGTCTTCCGAGTTGTTGCTTTCTCATGCCAATGATGTGCTCAATTGCTTGATGCACATTCATGCTTGAGAAACGCATTGGTCTGTCTGCAGTTACGGTTACAATACCCATCTCTTGCAATCTTGACAGGCTGTTGTAGGCATCTAGTCTAGTAGTTCCCAATTCCTTGGCTAACTCAGAGGCCTTCATTTTTGGATTAGATCCCAGCACGAGTATTGAGCGAACTTCTCTCTCGTTTAGTCCTGAGTCGATGAGTAGTTCTTCCCACATCTATTTTCCCCCAGAAACCTTTGAAATGTCAGCCAATATTTTTGCGACATGTCGACGTGGCCTGAACAACCAATCATAGACATAGTGTACTTTGTTATCTGGTCCAATCACAAATGATGATTTGGTCGGGAATTGGCCGAGATGTAGTGGTATGTTGTAAGATTCTCCTACTGCACGGTCAACATCAGCTAATAGTGGAAATGGGAGTTCGCCTATCGTTGACTTGAAATCTTTCAATTTCTCGTATGCTCCTGGCCCTATGCCTACAATTGTACATCCAGAAGATTTGAACAGTTCATATTGTTCTTTGAAGGTTAAACAACCTCTCTTGCAAGTCGGGGAGTTGTTCCTTGAGTAGAAGAAAAATACTCTCCACTCGCCGTGCAGAGATTTGCTGTCGAACATGCTTCCGTCGTCTGCTTGTAAAATGAAATCTGGGGCGGTTTGGCCAATGATGGTTTTTCCCATTCTAATCACATCACACTTCGAGCAAGTGTCCCATACGTGATGCTTTAGTTCTCAGATATGAAACGTTGTGTTCGCTAGGTACTACAATAATCGGCACTCGGTCTTTCACATCGATTCCATTTTCGGTAAGTTGAAGTCTTTTTTCAGGATTGTTTGTCAACAAATATAGTTCATCATAACCAATTGTTTTCAACATTTCAGCTGCAATTTCGTATGTTCTGGCATCAGCAGGCAATCCTAGTTGCAAATTTGCGTCTAAGGTGTCTAACCCCTGATCCTGAAGTGCGTAAGCTTGCATCTTTGCGTACAGTCCTATACCTCTGCCTTCCTGCTTTAGGTAGACAATTGCGCCACTTCCGTGTTCTTGAATTTCCTTCATAGACTGTTCAAGTTGGGGCCCGCAATCACAACGTAGGCTTCCGAAGGCGTCTCCTGTGAGGCATTCAGAGTGTACTCTAACCAGTGGGATTTTGTCAGGATTGTCAAGGTACAGCAGGGCGTGTTCCTTGTTGTTTTTTCTGTCATGAAAAGCTCTAATTCTGAACTCTCCAAACTTGGTGGGCATCTTCGCATCGGCTTCAACCATGCTAGTCTCTCGGTTTTTCCTGAGCATGATATGTTTTCACAACCTGTGCTTATAATAACTCGTTCTAAAGCCTGCGGGCCATAAACGGTGGTATATATAGTCTGCAATCCAGAGATATCGTATGGCCAGCGTAGTTTGCGATTTAGGTGTTGCAGCCAGAGCAGTTCACGACGGCAAAATTTTACTCGTCAAAGAGGCCAAGGGTTCCTTCGTAAATTGCTGGGGTCTGCCCAAAGGGGGAGTTGACCCTGGTGAATCACCAGAAACAGCAGTTATTCGTGAATTAGTCGAAGAGACAGGAATAAGCGGTTCCATAATCGGTCTATCAGCGGTTAGGTCAACACTTTCCAAAAATAACCCAGCAGTATTTTTGTGCTACGATGTCAGCGTAGACTCCCTTGACACCTCAAATACATCTGATGAAATTTGTGAAATTCGCTGGGCCAAATTACACGAATTGAAAGACCTAAAGTGGGTCTCACAGACAATGCATAATTTAGCTCTTGATGGTCTGAGTGGAAAGAGGATGTCTCTAAAATCATCCAGGCCGATTTCAAAATCACCTTCCTATAACGTATACAGCGTAAACAATCATTCCAATAATATCGGGCAGTGAAAAAATGATTCCAACAAACCGTCTACAGATTTTCAACCAAGGTATTGGTACTGGAGATTGTGTGGTTTATTGGATGATCTCTGCAAGAAGGACCAGGTGGAATCATGGATTACAACATGCTATTGATTTAGCAAATGAAAGAGATTTGCCATTGGTCGTAGTAGAAGCCTTAGCGATATCGCATCAATGGGCCAACGACCGTTCGCACACATTTGTCATTCAAGGTATGATGGATAACAAAAAAGCGTTTGAAGATTCCCCAATCACATACGTTCCTTATGTCGAGACTAAGCCTCATGAAGCAAGAGGTCTTCTTGAGAAGTGGATTGAACATGCTAGTGTTTTGGTGATTGATGAATTTCCGGTATACACACCCAGACGAATTAAAGAAATCGCGGTTTCAATTGGCAAGTGTGAAGTTCATGCCGTTGATTCTAATGGATTCATCTCATTGCGGCAAAATAGAGAATTCACAACAGCATACTCTCTAAGGAGACATCTACACAAAACCATAATTGAACACATGTCCCAATTCCCAACTCCTAATCCACTGGCCCTCGCCCAGAATCTCCCTTCTTTTGATTATTCGAAAGCGATTCAAATTTTCAAAGAAAGCGATACCCCAATTACTCCATATGAGTTCATTTGGAGAATTTGTGAAATAGAAGACGTCGGAATAGGTGCCTTGTCAGTTTTGGAAATCGACCACAGCGTGCCACCTGTGCAGCACACCAAGGGTGGTTCAACCGCCGCTACAAAGCAATGGAATGAGTTCTTCAAAGAGAGACTCAGTGATTATACGGAACACAGAAATCAACCCGAATTAAATGGCTCAAGTGGCATGTCACCATACCTACACTTCGGACACATTAGCCCTCACCAAATTCTACACGAGATTTTCCAAAAATACGACTGGGACATTTCACAAATTATACCACCTGACAATGGTAGAAGATCTGGCTGGTGGGGACTACCACAATATATCGAATCCTTCCTAGACCAGGTAATTGTGTGGAGAGATTTAGGCTTCATACACTGTTCATTAGTACAGAATCATCATGAATTTGCATCTATTCCACAATGGGCACAAAAAACCTTGAAGGAACATGAGAATGATCCAAGACCATACGTTTACTCATTCGAAGAATTCGAGAATGCAGAAACACACGATGAGTTATGGAATGCAGCTCAGATGCAGCTTAGGACAGACGGTATGATTCATAATTATCTTAGAATGCTATGGGGAAAGAAAATCTTGGAATGGACTCCAACACCAGAAATTGCCATGGAATATATGGTTGCTCTGAACGATAAATGGGCACTTGATGGAAGAGATCCAAACACATACACTGGCATTGGATGGGTCTTGGGCAAGTTCGATAGAGGTTGGACTGAGCGTCCGGTTTACGGGAAAATTAGGTGTATGACTACTGATTCTACAAAACGGAAATATAAAACTAAAAAATACATTGAAACCTATTCTGTTTCTCCATCTTCTCAGCAAACACTCTTTTCCAACGCTGCGGTAAATTCGACTAGTATCACATATGAGAGGAGGAAGTAATCTGCCAATTTTCTCTCACCAGGCTCAGTTCACTGCCAACAAAAAAGAAATTTGGAATTGGTACAATAGTGATGGTGCCTTCAGAAGAATAATGCCTGAGTGGGAAGGCATTCAACCAATGAATGCGGGAAGGCTAGTAGACGGTGATGAGACCGTATTCAAAGTCAAACTTGGACCGTTTAGGCAAAAATGGGTCGCCAGGCATCATAGCGTAGTAAGCGGGGAATCTTTCGCAGATCGAATGATTAAGGGTCCATTTGGAGCATGGAATCACAATCACGAATTCCAAACCGATTCAAACGGAGTTACATCAGTAATTGATAATGTGGAGTACAAGCTTCCCTTGCACATACTAACCGGCTGGTCAGCAGGTTTTACCGTACTACCAAGGATGAAGCAGATGTTTGAATTCCGTAGTGTAAGAGTCGCAAATGACTTGAAACAAATCCAAGCAACAGCGGATTTACCTCGCCAGCGAATACTTGTGTCTGGTTCTACGGGGATGATTGGTTTGCAACTTTGTGCATTCCTTGAGGCAGCAGGACACGATGTACACAGATTATTACGCCCAAGTACAAAATTACCAACCGATGTCGATTCAACAAAAATCGTGAGATGGAACGACTTAACAGGAGAAATTCTAGAAGGGGATATGAATGGATTTGACAGTATTATTCACCTTGCAGGAGCNGGCATCGGAGACAAACGCTGGTCCAAAAANCGTCTGAAACTNATTAGAGATAGNAGAATNATTCCAACTCAAAATTTAGCAAAGATTGTCTCAAAACTAGATCAACCTCCAACGAAGATACTCTGTTCATCAGCGATTGGTTTCTATGGCAACAGAGGAACTGAAGTGTTGGATGAGTCATCTNCAACAGGTGATGATTTCTTAGCCGAACTCTGTAAAGAATGGGAAGGCGCATCTGATGTTGCAAAAGATGCAGGNNTCAATGTTATTCANCTGCGAACTGGAATTGTGATGTCGCCATTGGGCGGAGCTTTGGCAAAGTTGTTACTACCTGCAAAGATGGGCGCTGGCGGTCCTGTTGGCGGNGGAAAGCAAATGCAATCTTGGATTTCTTTAGACGACGAAATCTATGCAATTCACCACTTGATGATGAAGGAAGATAGTACAGGTGCCTACAACTTAACTGCTCCCAACCCTGTCTCACAGAAGAAATTTGCAAAGACGTTAGGAAAGGTCTTGCGCAGGCCTGCNTTCGCACCACTACCTGGATTTGTAATCAAGTTATTATTCGGTCAAATGGGTAAGAAATTGGTCCTTGAAGGACAAGATGTACGTCCAACCCGGCTTCTAGAATCAGGGTATGAATTTACTCACTCAGAATTGGAATCTTGCCTTCGCAGTTGCCTAGGAAAAATGAAACTNTANAAAAATTAATTTTCGGAAATCTAAAANCCGNCAATTAGGTTATATCTCATNCTCCAGTGCGTTAAACAATGTCTGGCGCACAAGAGTACTATGATAGTTTGATGGCACAAGGTTACACATCTGAGCAAGCAGTAGGTTTCACACAACAGCATTTCCCTGGTTTTTCACCCGCAGTAGCAATGCCTGCACCAATGCCTGCAGCACCTCAGCCTATGGCAGCACCAATGACAGCAGCCCCGCAAATGGGTATGCCAATGGGAGAACTAATGGCAGCACCTGCTGGCGACACAATGGCAATGCAACCACCGTCTGGTAGCAGCCCGATTNGCTATATCGCAGTTGTATGTATGGTCATTACTTTGGCCCTGTCTACTTGGAGTGTACTTGGTGGAACTTGGATTGCAATTGATGAAGATGATTCGTCCAATGATGAGGAGGTATATATGGAATTAAACAATATCGTCATATTATTACCACCAGATGAAGTCTTCGGTCCTGGTGACTACGATGGTACATGTGAGGACTTTCTTGAGGATTTAGATGATGGTCAATTTAGGTATGATTCGAAGAGTGAATACGAGGAAGCAGTGGGAGGAGAGGTTTCCTGTGACGGTGATAATGTAATGATTGTAAGCAGTTTATCCGATATCTGTGATGAGGCTGAAGAAGATGAAATTTGCGATGCAGCAAGTGCAGGTCTTACAGGAACAATCATTCTATGGGTCGCCATTGGAGTTGGCTTGATTGCATTCCTACTGATTTCATTCAATGTCTTTAACATCCAAGCAATTCCAGTAAATACACAGATGTTTGGAATGATTGCAGGAATATCTTCAGGAGTTCTCGTAACTGCAGCAGTAGTTGTATGGATGATCATGCTACCTGAGTTGGATGAATCGAGCTACGGTTTGAACGTCTGGTTGACCTTTGGATCTGCTGCAACAGGAATTGTCGGTGGAATCCTAGTCAAGACCCACGGCAATGCATCCGCTTGAATCTATCAGATTGCAAACCAATCGAGAGTTGACTCTTGAGTCAGTGAAATTTGTCATCCCTGACCTAAATCTGAATTAGGCCAGTGTTGCTACAGATGGCTCAAGATTTCCTAGCAATTAGGTTATATCTCATACTTAGGTACGCCAAACAATGTCCGGCGCACAAGAGTACTATGATAGTTTGATGGCTCAGGGTTATACACCTGAGCAAGCAAAAGGTTTCACACAACAGCATTTCCCTGGTTTTTCACCAGCAGCAGCAATGCCTGCGCCTATGCCTGCACCAATGCCTGCAGCACCTCAACCAATGGTTGTACCAATGGCAGGAGCCCCGCAAATGGGTATGCCAATGGGAGCACCAATGGGTGGCATGATGCCAGCACCGCAAATGGCAATGCAACCATCATCTGGTAGCAGCCCGATTGGCTATATTGCAGTTGTATGTGTTGTCATCACTTTGGCCTTATCCACATGGGGAGTCTTAGGTGGGTCTTGGTTAGTTCCTGATGATGATGATGCTGATGACATAGATGCAAGATTAACACTCTCAGATACTGTTATTCAATCGACGGTTGACGATCTCTTTGGTATTGAAGATTGTGATGAACTATTTGATTTGGTTTCCAAATCTGAACTTGAAGATGGATTTGGGGAAATCACCTGTGAAGGTGATGAAATCACTATTACATTCAGTCATTCTGAAAGATGTGATGATTGGGATAGTGATGATGGTGATGATGAAGATGAAGAGGAAGCTTGTGATGTAGCAACAGCAGGTCTTACAGGGACTATCATTCTCTGGGTCGCCATAGGAGTTGGCTTGATAGCAACCCTACTAATTTCATTCAATGTCTTTAACATCCAAGCAATTCCAGTAGATACGCAAAAGTTTGGAATGATTGCAGGAATCTCTTCAGGAGTTCTAGTAGCCGTAGCAGTGGCGCTTTGGATGATTATGATGCCTGATTTAGATGATGCAGCCTACGGATTAAATGTCTGGTTGACATTTGCAGCTGCTGCAACAGGTATAGCCGGTGGAATCCTAGTCAAGACTCACGGTAATGCATCTGCTTGATTCTTTCAGATTAATTGAGATTGTTCTTTCTAAAGGATAGTTTCTCATTTTTGATTGATTTTTTTTGCCAATACATTCAGGTTGTTATTTCTGACTTCGACGTCATGATCTAAGTGTTCTGAGAGTTTACGGACATCATCATAAATCATCTTAATTCCAACTAATTGAGCACATACGATGAATATACTAAACCACAATT
>NZGQ01000032.1 GCA_002689565.1 Methanobacteriota archaeon
TGCCCAAGAATATTCAATATAGTTCTTTCAAGGGATAGAATAGCATCTTTATCGCCAAACAAGGTGGCGATTTCATCGCCACTGCTTATGCTTCTGCCTTCGCCATGACTCCATGATATCTGTAAACTACCTGCCCATATCTGCAACATGTGATCTACAGCGGCACAACCAGCAAGGATTCCACTACTCTTGGCGATTATTTTTGCTTCTACATTGTGATTGCCGCCCATGAATGGCATATCCACTCCATCATCAGCCAGCAATGCACTAGTCCATCTGTCTATGCTGGAGATTAGCATTCTGCTAGCCCCTTCCGATGCACTCCACAACTCTTTGCCCCTATCATGAGGGGGTGGAGGATTGTCGGGCATATTTTCCGCTATGGGTGCGAGGATTTGATGGTTATGCACCTTGTGGGATGTACATGAAGCGAGTCTTAGTGGTGGGTGCTGGCATCCATGGTCTTGTGACTGCTGCTCGAGAACACATCGCCAAAAATCAGGTTTTTATTGTTGAAAAACGAAAAAGAATCGGTGGCAGAGGGACTAGTGAAGAATCATTTGGACATCAATTAGAACATGGGCCACACCTCTTGCTAAAGGGAGGAGAATTCCATAAAATGGTCAAAAAAGTTAGCAAAGTCAAACCGTCTCTTAGGCCATTAAGGCCAAACAAGGTCAGGATAATCGGGCACGGAATGTTACTTCCATTGAATAACCCTAAGGAAATGCTCAATCTGAAAATGGGAAATGATCCTGTAAGGGAGAATGCAATGCGCTTGATATCTGGTTGGGGTCAAGATATACCCGAAAGACGGCGAGCTTTGATGAAAGGCCGACTGTGTGTTGTTGGTGAAGGATGGTCGGGATTGATAGGGCGACTAGCATCAACTTTGGAAGAGGTTGGTGTGCCTATTCAGACAGGGATGAAAATAACCGATAGATACGAAGGAGGAGTAATTACTTCCAAGGGCTTGAAAATCGAAGCGGACGAAATTCGGATGTGTGATGGAGCACCAATCGGAGATCCAGTAAAAGTTGCAACTCTTGATGTAGTGTTAGATAACAAACCCCTCAACGGTCTACATGGAATCATTAAAGACAATGTGGCAATATTGGACTTAGCAGAAATTCACTCAAAAAAGGCACCTGGGATGAGCCACCTTTCATGTATAGCAATTTCAGGAGGCGTCTCTGCAATAGAGGAATTGTTGGATGAGAGAGTGTCGGGATGGAGGTCACATGTTATTACAAAACGCGGAAATAAATCCATCACACTGACCGACTCGAGAGGCCACCTTTCTGATGGGGTCATTTGAAGCACCGTCTAGTTAGAGAGTTCAACATGCGGATAGTAACTTGGAATGTGAACGGAATCAGGGCGGCAATTCGAAAGGGACTTGACAAGTTTGTTGATAAGATTGATGCGGACATTTGGATGTTGCAAGAAGTACGCTGTCTACCTGAACAATTGCCACCAAAATGGGAGCCTCCAAAGGGTAGCGAGATGATTTTACATCCCGCACAAAAGAAAGGTTATTCAGGAGTATCCACAATTTCTCGAGTAGATATGAAAGAAGTTGGCAGGGGCATGAAAGGCAGTCTTGATCCTGATGATTCAGAGGGCAGAGTACTCGTAACCCAGCATGGCGATATTACTCTAGTCAATACCTACCTTCCAAGCGGTTCATCCAAAGAGGAGAGGCAACAATACAAAGAAACCTGGATGTCACAATGGAGAGATTTCATTAATCCCATGTTTGATTCAGATAAACCCGTAATTGTAGCGGGCGACCTCAACATTGCACATACTGAAAATGATATTTGGAATGCGAAAGGGAACGCCAAATCGAGCGGGTTTTTACCACATGAAAGAGAATGGTTTGGCGATTTGCTAGGTGATGGATGGCACGATTTGTTTAGAGAGCATGTTGGCCCGGACGCCAAGATTTACTCATGGTGGTCAAATCGAGGCCAGGCACGAGCTAAGGATAGAGGGTGGCGAATCGACTACATCTTAGGAAATAAAGCAGCTAAAGAGCGATTCATTTCAGTTGAAATCGATAGACAGGCGGGATTAGAAGTAAGCGACCATGCGCCAGTGATATTGGATCTTCATTGATCATTATCAGAAAACAATGTCAATAAATCATCAACAATCTCTCTTAATTCTTCTAAGCTGTTGGCTTGTACTTCAATAGAAAGCTTGCACCCTTCTTCCTCGTCCAACAACTCATAATGAAACCCTTCAGGAATTAGCAAGGACAACCGCTTACCAATTTCCATGGTACCTCTCCACTCAAGACTAGTTGAGTAGTTCTCGCCCATGCCCTCAACTAAGGCATCCCCCCAATGAGATTTGCGATTTTACAATGGTTCTTTGAGTAATATCTCTTCGGGAGTTCATGGATCAGCCAATCCAAGTTCTTGCAGGAACGGGTGGCGTAGCCTTAGGCGAGGCTAGAACCAATCATGAAGGAAGAAAAGCAGTTCTCCTTCACAGAGAAGGAGATCCTAGAGAGTTGATCGCGTTAGCAGAAACTATGGGCATTGATATCCTTGACGTACAGTTCCAAAAAGGAAATGACGACCCCCGGACGTATTTTGGAAAGGGCCGACTGCAAGATGTTGCAGACGAAATTTCTAGCGCTGTCGAAGGACATCCTTGGCATGGCGTAGATTTGGTGATTATCCACTCAAACGCATCACCGAGACAATTGGTAAACATTCACGAATCTGTGCAAGTTGAAGTATGGGATAGAGTTAGANTACTGCTTTCACTATTCATTTCTCATGCAGGAAGTGTAGAGGCTAGAACTCAGGTTAGAATCGCCCAATTGCTGGCTGACCGCAGCGTTTTGAGAGAGTTGGTCAACCAACAAACAACTGGGGAGAGAGCTGGTTTTGGTGGAGGCGGTCAACAAGCAATTCGCGGCGTTCTTGACACAGTGTCAAGAGAACTCGCCCAATTGAGAAAGAAGCAAAGAAAACACGCANTATCACGTAGTGAAAGAAGACGGCAAAGGGCTAGAGGTGGCGCTAGAACCGTTGGCCTTGCAGGTTACACAAATGCGGGTAAATCTTCCTTGTTCCTCGCATTATCTGGCAAGCAGGTTTTGGTAGAGGACAAGTTATTTTCAACATTGGAAACAACAGTCGGCAGGATGGAAATGAGNCCTAGAATATTGCTTGTAGACACAATCGGTTTCATAGACGAGTTGCCATCTGATTTGTTAGATGCTTTTCATGCAACTCTAGACGAGTCGCTGAAATGTGATTTGTTACTACTAGTNGTGGATAGTAGCGATGAAGTTGTCGAATTCAAAAGGAAATTGTCAACTACGCGTAGAGAGGTTTTGGACAGAAGCGAAGATTATGCTCTCAACCTCAAAGTNGTGTTAACGAAAAGNGATCTAGGAGGAGATATTGAGGCTGTAAAGGAAGTAGTTTCCTCNATGGGGCTGGCGGACCCATTNGTAATTTCTTCTCACAATGGCGATGGTATTGAGGAGCTTAGAGAGGCGATTATGCATTCTCTTTACGGTCCACAGAAAACTNTGCATATTTCTNANGCAAGAGANGGGGAACGTGATGCTGAGGCTTATGTTAGCCAGATATATGATTTAGGAATTGTAACGAATAAAACGGGCTTGGAAATGACTTTGTGGTGTGGTCACGCAGAGTTAGAAAAACTAATTTCAAAATCAAACGGACGCATTTCAATCAAGTAGGTCCNGCGCTTAGGAGTNTACATGTCCGACCTTTTAGACGATGTACCGGCTCTTCCCGAAGAAGAGCCAGTCTTCCAGTCTAGCGGAACTGCTTTTGAAATAAAGAGCAACGATGGACATCCTGTACTGCAAATGATTGGAATTTTTGTCTTCGTTATTTGTGGACTTGGATTCGCAAACGGGTTGGATTTCATTAATCCGGAATCTGGTTTAGTTCGTCCACACGAATGGATAAACGGAATGGCCAAAGGAGCCCCTCATGATTCGGCTGAATTCAGNGGTACAATNACCTCTGACGGAAATCCTCTNGCCAATGCAACAGTCCGTTTGGAGCACAAAANCGNNGANGGNANTNTNGNTGCACNCTTGGAANCTCAAACCGATGAAGATGGTAANTTCAAATTNACAGGCGCAACNCCAGGNNTNACNTCNATNGAAATNANNCGNTNTAACGANGATGGAAAAAACGANGCNNTNNGNCANCGNTTNATTNTGAATCCNCCTNCNCNANTNGAAAAAANNGGNTTNACNACAATNGATTTNGAGATGCCNGNNANCNNTGAATTNNCAGATNTNGAATGNACNGGAAANTACNCNNANGNCTCNTGNGTAAGGNNAATCAGTTANTTNGANNANNANATGGANTTTCCANTAATCGATNAATCNGCNGCNGGANTNTACATNATGGTNGGTTGGGCAATGATTGGNCTTNCANTNATTTCNGCNGGNTTTGCNTTNTNTGGNATAAAGAAAGGNTCNNGNGGNATGATNCAAACATCATGCGTNTTAGTATTCTTNACNGCCGGTCATTANTANAGCGCATGNTTGTTCTCAGTGATGGCATTCGCCCTCACNTTCACAGTTCCTCGTAAGTCGGTTATTTTAGAAGCCTGAAGCCGACACCCTATTGACTCAGTTTGGTTTAGCAGCAATATGGATTTGATTCAGGCGGCCTGGATGATTCGTGATTTAGGCCAGCCTGTTAGTGCACTTGATATTGAAGAGGAATCGGTAATCGCAGGAGGATGGGATGGCCTTCTAAAGAAATGGAATGGCGACGGGGATCTGCTTTGGTCTACCAAATGTCAGGATCGTATCGAGACAATTCTTCGTGTGGGTGAAAAAGTAATTGTTACTTCAGGTCTTCACATTTCATGTGTAAAAGATGGCGATATTTTATGGAGTAACCCACTAGAAGGTTCTGCAGATTTACTGATTTTTCACGAGGGGCAAATAATAGCGACATCAAGCGTTTATGACATTGAACACGGNGATTTTATGGAGAGCGCGATATGGCAATTTTCTTTGGATGGCGAACTAACCAACGTAGAGCGAATGGACGAGCGACCATGGTTTATTGATGCNACTTCGGGGTTAATTTTGGGGCTTGGCCGGCCGAAGTGTGGNTTTTTGGCTGACGGTATACACCATGAATTACCAACAGACTCTCCAGTNACTTGNGGNTTNGCAGAAAACGGAGAGATTCTGTTTGGCCATGCTGATGGTACNATTTCCTCTTCAGANGGNAANGTGATTCACAAAGAANTCCATTCNATTGAGTCGCTTTCATCNTTCGAAAAAGGATNTGTAGCGGCTCTTGAAAATGGAGACTTANTCGCCATAACAGCNAAATNNNAGGANTTNTGGANNTCANAAGGCTCACNAATTNCNACTCAANTAGTGGGTTTTGATNATNTNCATTGGTGTGGGAGATGGAANTCTTTGAATGGCCAAGTTGAGGTAAGAGACTCGCTTGGTGAATTGTTAGTATCGTCAGGATCTTCTCGTCCGAGGGTTTCGGATACTAGTCAAAACCGAGTTGGTTTCGGCTTTGAGGATGGCCAGGTTTTGATATGGGAAAAGGGGCTATTTAATCGGCGCTCAAAACAAGAAGTTTCTGAACAAGATAGTAGGAAATCTGCATTAGCTGCCAAGCTCAGATCTCTAAGAAACTGATGTTACTTTTTGCAAAAATATTCCAGTGGACCCAGTGGAAAAATATCTCTCAGCCCCCCATTTCCGTTGGAAAACGGGCAAAAAAAGCGTAAAGTTTATTTGCCCCCGCCTCCCACGTGAATAGTGCCGCTCCCAAGGAGTGGTGGAGGACTTCCTCGGAAAGCCTCCGGGACCCTTGCCAACCGGCCTGCTCGAACCGAGCAAAGTGTTGGTCACAAACTCTGGAGACAGAGCTAGTGAGGTGAAGGAAGATTCGAGATCTTCGGATGTCGAAAGTTCCAACACCCACAGGATGATTCCTAGCTTCGGCGAAGAATCAGCCACAAGACCTTCGGGAAATGTGGAACAGGGAGGGCTGCGACCTAGTCGCAGTAGTACCAACAACTGTGCATCGCCGGGAGGAGTAACAGTAACAGTTCTTCGGGACAACCTCTGTTGCAACAAACGGCTCGGTGAAACCGAACCTAACAGATAACCTTCGGGAAATCAACCTGGAAACGGACACCACGGACGGTAACCGCGCCACTCGCTTTCGAGCGAGTGGAAACGGACCTCCATGGCCGAAACCGAATCTACACCTCGGTGTAGAAAACGGACGGCTAAGCTGGAGAAATCAATACACTTCGGTGAATTGGAAGAAACCAGCAACCGGTAAAGAAGAAAACTTCCCTCGGGAAGTGGAAATCGATACCACCCTGTAAACTAACCACTTCGGTGGAAGGTTAACAGAAACCCGGCTGCCGGGAAGAAGGTTTCTTGGAAACAAGAAATCAACGATCCTTAGACTGCTCTTCGGAGTAAGAAAAGGTGACGACGACTCGGCAGCCACCAGCGGAGGCTGGCAGGGGGGCGGATATCCCACCCGGATGAAACCCCCCTGCCAGTTCTCCCATCCTGCTTTCACAGGTAAACGGGTGCCAGTGCGTTCCGCTTATGACTGTTAAGGGTCCAAATCCTCTTTACAACCACTTTTGATTAGTGATTATTTCGGGCCGGTCATTTCCTCGGGCCGCACCCATAGTTCGAACTCATCATTGCTTAGGTAGCCTAATTCTAATGCGGCTTCTCTCAGCGTAGTTCCCTCTTTATGCGCCTTTTTCGCAATGGAAGAAGCTTTGTCATACCCAATATGATTATTCAATGCGGTTACAAGCATTAGAGAATTTTCGAGATGTTGTTTGATCATAACCTCGTTTGGCTCTATCCCTTCAACACATTTTGTTCTGAATGCTCGCATTGAATCTGATAAAATCTGAACGCTATGAAGCAAATTATGAATCATCATTGGCTTAAACACATTCAACTCGAAATTACCTTGGCTTCCTCCAATAGTAATCGCTGTATGATTGCCCATAACTTGGCAACAAACCATGGTCATTGCTTCNGATTGTGTTGGGTTTACTTTACCAGGCATGATTGAAGATCCTGGCTCATTTGCAGGCAGTGCCAACTCTTGCAANCCACACCGTGGACCGGAGCCTAACCATCTAACATCATTTGCAATTTTCATTAAGCTAACAGCCAAAGTGTTGAGAGCGCCGCTAGCNGCTACAATAGCATCATGCGCAGCCAATTGTGCGAACTTGTTNGGTGCGGAGACGAACGGCATACCGGTCTTCAAAGCNATTACAGAAGCAACACGCTTAGCGAACTCTGGATGNGTGTTCAATCCTGTGCCAACGGCAGTTCCGCCTAATGCCAACTCGTGCAAATCTTGCAAAGCAAACTCNACTCTTCTCAAGTCAGCATCCAACTGTGCAACCCAACCACTCGCCTCTTGNCCTAGAGTGAGAGGCACGGCATCCATTAGGTGAGTCCTTCCTATTTTCACAATATCAGACCATTCTTCCGATTTCGCTGCTAGGGAATCTCTCAGATCTCTCAAACTAGGAATCAAGTCNTTTCTTATCGCTTCAGCACTAGAAATGTGCATTGCGGTTGGGAAGGTATCATTCGAGGATTGGGCTCTGTTAACGTGGTCATTTGGGTGTACAGGTGATTTAGAACCTAAGACTCCTCCAGCCATTTCGATTGCACGATTAGCGATTACTTCGTTTGTATTCATGTTGGACTGAGTGCCGGACCCAGTCTGCCATACCCTTAGTGGGAAGTGGTCATCAAGTTCTCCATTAATCACTTCTTCAGCAGCTGAAATGATCAGTTTTGCAACCTTTCCATCTAATTGCTCTAAATCAGAATTTACCTTTGCTGCCGCTTGTTTTAGAATACCAAAGGCACGGATGACTCCCCTAGGCATTAAGTCATCACCAATATCGAAGTTGATCAGCGACCTTGCTGTTTGACAACCGTAGTACATATCGGCAGGGACTTCTAACTCTCCCATTGTATCTGTTTCTATTCTTACTTCTCCCATGTACCTCCGGCATAGCCGACCGTCCATGTCCCTTTCCCTCTAGTAACGGTGAAAGGTGAGAATCTCAAGGGGTGAATAATGGCCGGCTATCGCTTGGTGTGGTTCCAACACCTGCACAAGGCAGCAGGAACCTATGTCATTCGTCGAGCGATGGCAAATGGGGAGACGTTTTGGCCAGAACATTCGAATGGTAACCCTCGCGTTGACGGTCAATTAGTTCCATTGTGGGAGATGTCTTCTAGCCAACTTACTTCCTTCATTGATGAGTGTGAAGAAAAAGGAGTCACATTTGTTGCCTGCGAATGGGGAGGCCCAGATTTTCAAACACTGGCTAATGATGATCGAGTGACCTTGCTGACCTGCTTTAGACAACCAATCAATCGTTTCATTTCAAATTACAATTACGACCATTATTTGATGATGACTAAGGCCACATCATATGAAGAGTATCTGAAACAAGGCCATCTGCATTCATCGCAAGAATACTATACGAAAATTTTCGCAAGAGGAAAATTAGACCTAGAGTTAGCCAAATCCAATCTTGAATTATTTGACCATGTAATCGTTGCAGAGGATGGGATGGACACGTTGAGTGAATTTGGATGGCATAAAGAAAGCGATACAACTCATCCAACTTTTGGTGATAACAAGCGCGCAATGCTTTTGTTTGCAAAATTACGTTGGTTTAGGCTATTCAACTATCTCAAAAAGAAAAAGTATCTCCCGCCCGAAGAGTTGAAAATTAACGATTTGAACAAATTGGATTTGGAACTTTATGATTCAATGCGAAGATAAATCTGGTCCAATTCCCGTCATTATTTTCCCGTCTTTCCAATAACCTCGATACATCAGCATAGTCTGGAAGGGAATTTCGATATTTCCGTTGGAATCTATTGCGATTACTCCACCACGTCCACCCAATGGAGCAACCATATCAAGCATATTTTTGCATGCAGTCTCTAGAGACTCACCAAGACGCAGTCTTGTTGCAACCTCATGTGCAGCACAGGTTCTGATAAAGGCTTCACCAACTCCGGTACAAGATACTGCGACCATTTGATCAGCCCAAGTTCCAGCTCCGATAATCGGCGTATCTCCAATTCTGCCATTGGGTTTTCCAGTCATGCCACCGGTACTAGTCGCTGCGGCTAACATTCCATTTTTGTCGATAGCAACTGCACCTACGGTGCCCATTCCTTCATCATGGTCTAGCATAGCAGAATCGTCTTCGTCGGTGGAACCCGGTCTAGATTTCGCGTCCTTCCATTTTTGCCACTGTGCCTTACGTAAATCTGTGATGAACCATTCTTGTTCAACTTCTTCAATACCGTTTTTAATTGCGAAATCGTCGGCTGCGGCACCATTCAGCATTACTGGCCAATTATTGTCCAGTACTATTTTTGCTGCACGAACGGGATGACGGATTTTTGTCACATTAACTACCGAACCAGCAGCACTATCGCTACCTCGCATGATGCTTGCATCCATTGTTACTGAGCCATCTGCTGCGATTACAGAACCAATTCCTGCATTAAATAACGGCTCATTTTCCATCATTTCAACGGCGATTGTAACAGCCTCTAGAGCGTCCAGTCCATTTTCTAACATTGAACCTACAGTAGACAGCACATTGTGCATACATGCTATCCTTTGTGGGTCTAAATCAGTAGGGCCTTTCCAAGGCCCGTCTCCACCGGCTCCGCCATGGATGGCGAGCTTGACCAATAACTCACCTCAG
>NZGQ01000033.1 GCA_002689565.1 Methanobacteriota archaeon
CAACCAATGGTTGTACCAATGGCAGGAGCCCCGCAAATGGGTATGCCAATGGGAGCACCAATGGGTGGCATGATGCCAGCACCGCAAATGGCAATGCAACCATCATCTGGTAGCAGCCCGATTGGCTATATTGCAGTTGTATGTGTTGTCATCACTTTGGCCTTATCCACATGGGGAGTCTTAGGTGGGTCTTGGTTAGTTCCTGATGATGATGATGCTGATGACATAGATGCAAGATTAACACTCTCAGATACTGTTATTCAATCGACGGTTGACGATCTCTTTGGTATTGAAGATTGTGATGAACTATTTGATTTGGTTTCCAAATCTGAACTTGAAGATGGATTTGGGGAAATCACCTGTGAAGGTGATGAAATCACTATTACAGCGAGTCATTCTGAAAGATGTGATGATTGGGATAGTGATGATGGTGATGATGAAGATGAAGAGGAAGCTTGTGATGTAGCAACAGCAGGTCTTACAGGGACTATCATTCTCTGGGTCGCCATAGGAGTTGGCTTGATAGCAACCCTACTAATTTCATTCAATGTCTTTAACATCCAAGCAATTCCAGTAGATACGCAAAAGTTTGGAATGATTGCAGGAATCTCTTCAGGAGTTCTAGTAGCCGTAGCAGTGGCCCTTTGGATGATTATGATGCCTGATTTGGAAGATTCAGTGTACGGATTAAACGTCTGGTTGACCTTTGCAGCAGCTGCGACAGGTATAGTCGGTGGAATCCTAGTCAAGACCCACGGTAATGCATCCGCTTGATCATTGGGTAATTTTGGCGCCGTTTATGGGGCTCGAACCCATGACCTTGGGATTAACAGTCCCACGCTCCACCAACTAAGCTAAAACGGCAAGCAAGCGGAGATGCCTTCCCTATATGACGGCTTCCATCAAAATAGTCTGGAAATTTCATTGAATAATTTCCAAAATTCGGCTTGTAAATTCTACTTCGGTTTCGGTTGTGCTTAGAGAAAGTTGGATTTGGTCAATCGTTTCCTGACTCAATTCATCCTCGGAATCAAATCTAATCCAAGGTTTTCCTGCTTCGATGTATTCTCCACGCATTACTAGGAGCTCTGCTCCAACTCCATGGTCGATATCTGGATTTTCTCCGGTTCTTCCTGCACCAAGTTTGCATAGAATTTCACCGATTGTTAATGCATGAATCTGTGAAACATAACCTGATTTTTTGGCTACAATTTCAGTATGATGCTGTGCACGTGGAAGGATTGACCACGGATCTTGTATCATGTTGTCAATATCGGATTGATTCACTCCCTGACGAATAGACATTTTGCGAAACTCATCGAGTGCAGTTCCGTCATTGATTGAAGTTCTGATTTCAAATCCAAGAGAATCGGCCTGGGCATATATCAATTCCATTGTGTCATTAGGACCATTCCCTTTCAAACACTCAATGCATTCAACGATTTCATGGCTATTTCCAAACATTGTACCGATCGGGTTGTCCATCTCTGTGACTTGTGCAATCACTTTCATTCCAAGGCTGTTGCCCGTTTTAACCATGGATTTCGCTAGTGCGACAGCATCTTCTCTGGTTTGCATAAATGCAGCATTTCCACACTTGACATCTAGCACTAATTTCTCAAGACCTTCAGCAGCCTTCTTGGAAATAATTGATGCTGTAATCAGTCCGATTTGAGGGACAGTTGCAGTAATGTCTCTAATCGAGTACAGTATTCTATCAGCAGGTGCTATGTCATTGGTTTGACGAGAAATGAAGCACGGATTTTTTCGCATTTCATCCAAAGAAAGTCCGGTATTGAATCTAGGAATTGCTTCTAATTTGTCGATGGTTCCCCCAGTATGTGCAAGTCCTCTTCCTGCAAGCATTGGAACTGTTGCTCCTGCAGCACGCAATGCAGGTGCAAGCACAATACTCATCTTATCGCCAACACCTCCGGTTGAGTGTTTGTCGACACGACCATTTTCCTGCTGCATTTTATCTCCTGCATTCAGCATAGCTCGAGTTAAATCACTCGTTTCTTGAGATGTTAATCCATTTATCTGGCAAGCCATCAAAAAGGCACCAAGTTGTTCTCTTGGTATGCTCTCGATATTATTGCAAATGAACTGGAAGTCAGATTCAGATAGTTCGCCACCATCTCTCTTGGAGGCCAAAATTTCTGGCATTAGACGAATGAAATCACCTCATGAAGCCAAGCCGATCTCAACCAATCTTTGGTGAAGATATTCGCCTGCAGTGATAGAATCGTACAATGCTTTTCCACCTGTCATCTCGATAAATTCGGGAAGAGGTGTGAGGTCTACATTGTCTCTAGGATGAACAAACATCGGCATTGAGTATCTGTCAGATTTTGCATCTGGAGGATTCACTACTCTGTGAGTTGTTGATTTGAACAATCCATTGGTTAGGTTCTGCAACATATCACCACTGTCTACGATAATGTGGTCATGATTACCTTCAACCTCAATCCAAGTTCCATCATGGTCCATGACTTGCAATCCATCAGCAGTTGCTCCAACTAGCAAAGTGATGAGGTTGATGTCTTCATGTTGTGCGCTACGTACAGCATCTTCTGGTGCGTTTTCACCTAGTGCAGGGTAGTGAATTACTCTGAGAATTGTGTTGCCATTGTGAGACATATCTGGAAGCCAAGATTCCGGCTTGCCAAGGTATATCGAGGCTGCGGACAGTAATTCAGAACTCATTGCTTCCATAGCAATGTATAGCCCATCGATTGCGCCTTCGAATTCTTTGGGTTCACTAGGCCAGATATTTTTGTGGAAGTTTGGATCATCGATTGTTCTACCAGTCTGCCAGAACTCCTTCAAATCAGGTGCAGGATTGTCCTTTGCGTGTTCAACTCCATATGGAGTGTAACCTCTTTGACGAAATAGTTCGGCTTGCTCATATTGGTTCTTTTCTTCCTGTTCAAGGTTGAAAAACTCATCTGCAACATCGTATGATCTCTTTATCGATTCAACATCGATTCCGTGACCAGTAAGGGCAAAAAAACCGATGTCTTGCAATGCTTCGCCCATGCTTTGAACAAATTGTTCTCTACGCTCTCCACCAGCACGCCAATCTGATAAATCACAGACAGCTAATGTCCTAGTCATTTCAATCACGTAGTTTAGTAATCAGTTGTCACGAAGTTTTGCGACCAACTTTAGCATCTCAATGTAGAGCCAGACTAGTGTTAGTACCAATCCGAAAGCACCATACCATTCCATGTTCTTTGGTGCTCCATACTTCACACCGTTTTCGATCATGCCAAAGTCAACAATTAGGAACAAGGCAGCCACTACGATGAATACAACACTAATTCCGATTCCAATAGGTCCACTGCTGTGTAGGAATGGAACGGTTGTTCCGAACATCATTAGAATGAAGTTGAATAGGTATAGAATCATTATTGCTCCAACTAGTGAAGATACAACCAGAACAAACTTTTCAGTTGGCTTGATTAGACCAAATTTGTATACACCCAGCATTGTGAAGAAAACCGCCATAGTTCCTACTAGGGCTTGCAATACAACGCCCTCTGTTCCACCCAAGTAATAGTTCTCAATCATGTAAGAGAAACCGCCAATAAATAATCCTTCTAAAATAGCGTACATACTCATCAAAATTTGTGGGCTTTGAGGACGTACGAACAATATTACAAGAGCTAGAATCGTAGCCAAAACCGCTCCGCCGATTGTCATTATTCCGCCAACTGCGGGGTTATTTCCAATAATCGAATAGGATAGCATTGCTGTTATGGAAACTAATCCCAACAGTGTTAGAGTTTTGTTAATTGTTCCCTCAAGTGTCATTCTTTCAGACGCCACTCCACCTTGGAAGTATTGTGGATTTAGCGCGGGGTTGCCACTGCGATATACCATGTGAATCGGTTAGCGATTCTAGCACTCCCTTGTCAATCTTACGCGTTATTGCCATCAACTTGTTGCTGATACCACTCTGCGAGTTGTTCTTCACTCCATCCAGAATCAAGGTATTTCTGTACTTGTTCTGTGGTCCAACCTGGGAATTTGCTAAGGTCGATACCTTCCTCCTCAACTTCTGAAGTACCGTCTAGGACTGGCATGTCCCATGACTTTGCATCTGCGATTTCGGCTACTGAATGCGCCTCAACGTCTTCTTCATCTCCCTCTTTCTTTTGCTTCAGTAAAAGAGTACCAGCTCCAAGAAGAACTATGATTCCACCAATAATTAGAGTCCACATGAAAATCATGCCACTTGACAAACCATCATCATCCTCATCTTTGGAAGCTTGATCTCTGTTTTGCTCATCTGAACATCCCTGTGTATCGATTGCTACACCCTCTTTTGTGCCAGGACATTCGTCGATTTCATTTGGAACCGTATCATTGTCAGTGTCTGGATCATCGATTGTTGTGTTGCCATTATCTCCATTGTCCGAATTATTATCATTATTATCTGGATCTAGGGGGTCGACATCTTCCAAATCTGGATTGCAACCAATTACTGTGTGGTCATCTACTCCGTCTCCGTCAGCGTCTGCTTGAGTTAGAGCATCACCTGCGCTAACGTCTGCCTGAGTTGCAGCCCATAGGATTTCATCAGCATCCAAAATGCAATCTCCGTCAGTATCATTTGAGTTTGGATTAGAATCGTAAGAGTACTCTCCAAGGTTTGAGATTCCGTCTCCGTCGGAATCTATGTTAGCATCCTGGTTTGTTCTTGATAGGTTGTTGGCAACTTCCCAAATGTCCGGAATCCCGTCGATATCAGAGTCGGTTGTTGGGTCCAATCTGTTCCAATCTTCCCAGAATGATTCCATGAAAGGAGCAGTAATCGCTTGTGAATGAATCACCAATCCCATCTCTCTATTGCGAAGGATGGAGTTGTCACCCCAATTGATACTGGAAACTAGAACACTCTCTCCATCAATGATTACACCCTTGTTGTGGAGCTTTCTTACAGTATCATTCTCACTCATGAGAATNGCTTCAACATCTCCTTCCCAATCATTTAGTTCGTTTACAGCCTCTCTAATTCCAGGATTGTCATTGACGTAATGCTGGTTTATCGCTAATCGGATTGAAACCCCTCTAGCGGCAGCGTCTTCAAGTGAATCTAGTAGAGGGTTTTGTTGCCATCCCCAATACCAATCCATTTCGAAGTATTGCAGTGACAGCAGGATTTCAGAATCTGCTGAATCAATCAAATCAGCAAGNCCCTGCATACAATCATCTGGACATGTTANCANTTCACCGCTCATTGGTCCAGATATTGCTGNAGCAACAGTTCCAACCGAGTATGAAACTGGAGGATCATAGGACCCGGCTTCAGGTTGAGGATATGTAGCATCTTCAACATGAAGTTGACTTGGATCTTCATCGAATGCCATTCTTTCCAAAACTATGGTTGCAAGGTCAACGCTGTTGACTATAATTCCCCAATCACGGTTTCCGACTCCATCACTAGGCATAGATGATGACTTCCAGTTACCTGAACTAATCCAAACCTTCGCTGAGTCTACAACAGTGATTTTTGAGTGAATATATTGGTAAGGAGATGAAGAGGATGTTGTAAACTGCATCACGCTTATGTTTTCCTTTTGTTCTAATTCCCATGCAATTCCTAAGCTTTGTGCAGTTGTACTTCCAGTCCACCAAGATTCAGGTTCGTGAATAACTACTGTGATGTCAACTCCTCTGTCTGATGCTTCCATCAGAGACATTGCAAGATAAACATCGTGAAGATGGTATACGTGGAGATTTATCGAAACATTNGCGTGATTGATCATTGTAATTACTTCATCAAGGCCATCATCTGGTCCAATAAGTGGGATTACGTCAGTATCATCGCTGAATGTGTTTATTCCACAGAAATGACTTGCTCCTGCAACAGACCACCTCATTTCCCAATCATTTGCAGTGTCGGTGTCTATCATGTCACCACAACCGTCNCCTCTCAAGTACAGAATTCTGTCAACAGTTGTAACAGGTTCACCAATTGAGACTCCTGACCAACCCTCGGCTGATGTCGGGCCATTGCCGTAAACAAATGTATCAGCAATTGTTCCATCAGGAGCGATTAATTGGATTGTTGCTCCACTATTTGGTAGCCAAACTGGGAAATTCATCACATCTTCTGCATTGAGAATCATAGTAGCTCCCATGGCTTTTACAGAACTTGCATCTGGGCTGATAATTACTGAAGAGCCCGCTGCGATTTGTCCTGCTGTGAAAGTGCCGTTGAAACTGACTCCACCTGTTGTNGTTTTACGNACAGTCCANCCATTTAACATTGCAATTACATTTCCAGTATTGCTTATTTCGAAGAATTCATCATTTGTTGTTTGACTTTTCTCTTCAAACATGAATCTGCTGAAAATNAGGTCTTCAGGACCTGCGAAATCGGAGGTNTCAGGTTCACCTTCTCCNGGTGTAGGCCAAGCTAATACCGCTCCATCACGATTCATTGTTTCACAATCGGTTGTGATATTCCACTCGACATAATCAACTATGTTNCCATCAGGNTCTTCGAGNGTNATTGAATCACCCATNCCACTAATGAACCAATTTGGTACNTTGAAAACATACCAATCTCCTGGGGAGATAATCATACTCGTTTCATTCCATTGCCAGCCAGGACGTAGATGCATTAGGTCTCCATCGCCAGATAACATTCGCCATGCAGACAAGTCAATATCTTGANTTCCGTTGTTTAGTACCTCAACCCAGTCATCTCCAGGGGTTATNCTNCCNTCTGAACAATGTGCCAGTATTTCGGTAATCTCGATTGCGAGATCTCCCATGTAAGGGGATGTTTGTGGGTTGGCTGCTCCTGGGGTTGGCCATGGTGCTTGAGTCCAATCTCCATTCCAGAACCAATTAGATTCTCCCTCTTCAGTTGAATTATATGTGAGAGTTGAGATTATCTGGTTTGTAGAATCTCTCAATTCGATAGTGTCGGTATTGGTATTCCTAAGATAGAAGCCTTGNCTACCGTTGATGGCTACCAATACGATTTCTCCNGGTGCNACCATTGTNTCNCTCTTCAATGGTAATTGATGAGGATTGATATTGAAATTTCTAGAGCCTGATGTGAAATGCCAGTTTGCNAAGTCAACAGTTTGGTTTCCAGTGTTGACCAACTCNATCCATTCCCCACTAGGCCAAGAATGAGAATCGTTTCCTGCTGCATCAGCCATGATTTCACTGAATCCAATTTCACCAGTTAGAGACGCTGTGCTTGGTTCTGGCTGGCCAGGAGTTGGCCAACTTGCTGGAACCCACTCCATAAGCGGGTCTTGAGATTCGATTAGAGATGTATTCAGATTAGGAGAACTTGTCCACCATGCTGTGTGAACTACAGCCTCAGATTGGTCGATAAGCATCAGATTATCGTAATTATTCCACAGTTCAGTTCCTTGGAAGAATTGGACTAATCTTCTACCATCAGCATCTATCATAGTTCCTAGTTGTGTTGCGTTACTAGCCAAAGTCGCAGGATCGATATGAGTTATATTGCCCATTCCATCCATTATTTTCCATCCCATCAAATCGAGGGATATTGCTCCAGTATTGTGAAGTTCAACCCATTCGCCATCAGGCAAAGGGGACCCATCCATCGATGAATTAACTAACACTTCAGTAATTCTAATTGGTGATGTTCCGTTTACAATCGCCTCCCAATGCGCAGGGTTTTGACTTCCCGGTGTTGGGAAAGGCGAGTTAGACCAAGAAGAATCGATTTGCTCCATAAGTGAGAAACCACTCTCTGAATCTGTCCAGGATACAGAACTCGATAGTGTACCATTAGGCCATAGTAGTCGGAGTGTTTCTCCTCCATTGTTCAGTACTCCCCACGACGTTGAAGAATTGACTGCGATTATTCGATATTCGTCAGCACCAATAATTGTAGATGGGCCGACAAGATGACTTGCATTGAATGGGAGGGTGTTACCTGCATTATCGACAATCGACCATCCAGTTAGGTCGATATCGTTCTGTCCAGAGTTCCAAATCTCAACCCATTCTCCACCTGGCCATGATGCATTGTCGTCAGATGGCCAAGGGTTTGGCATAACTTCACTGATGACTAAGTCGGAAGAAACTGGTGCTGCTGCTGCGCTATTTACGCTGCCTGGAGTTGGACTATTGGTTGAAATCCAATCGTTCATTGAATTGGATGAGTCTTCTTCTAAGCTAATTCCTGATGCTGTTGAGTTCCATGAGGCTTGATCCATCGTGTTCCCAGAGGAATCTTCCATAGTAATCCAGTCAGCAGTATTTGTTAGGTAGAAATTGGATGAACCGTTTCGGGCGATTACCATGTAATCTCCCGGTTGAATGGTCCAAGATGTTGAATTACCCGATTCGAAACCAACTATTGATGATGAACCGAAAGTCAAAATTTTGTTTGCCTTGTTGACTAATCTCCAGTTCAAGACATCCACAGGCGTAGATCCTGAATTGTAAATTTCCATCCATTCACCATTTGGCCAAGTATCATCATCTAAGCCATTTGGGTTTGGCAGAGCTTCGTTCAAGCAAACCGTTCCGCTGCAAGCCATTGCACGACCTGAACTTGCGGCTTCTGCGACATCGATTGTAGATAGATAAGGTGCTAATGCTAAAATGAAAACTAACAGAAACGCTCGCCCTTTCATGGTTCCACCAACTGGGTGTGAACCACCATTGTCCTTGATGGTTTCTTATTTTAGGATGAAATAAAAAAAGGCCCACAGGGGAGAGGATTTCCCCTGTGGGCCAAATTTTGCCACAGTCTACTGTGGCTACTTGTCACAACTTCAACCGATTCTAGCAACCATATCCTCGATCATTTCATCGGGAAGTGCTACATATCCTACATCGGTTACATGCTCCATTCCAGCTTCTGAATATCCATACTCGATGAATTCTCGAACTAGATCCCAATCGTCGTTGTTTACATTCATGTAAATTGCTCTGGATAGAGGTGCGTAGGTGTTATCTGCAACGGTTTCTGCACTCGGAATTACTGCACCGCCGGCATCTTGTACACCATGGGTGTCATTGTTAGCAATCGCTACTACATTCAGTTTGTTTGCATTTTCTTCGTAATATGCATAGCCGAAGTATCCAATTGCGTTTTCATCACCATCTACACCTTTCACAATCTGATTGTCATCAGCTGAATTTTGGTAGCCACGGGCCGTGTCGAATCCTTCAGGATCATATCCATCTTTTCCAGTGAAGCAATTTTTGCAGAATACTTGCTCTCCGAAATATTCGTATGTTCCTGAATCGGAATCAGCACCCCAAAGTTTGATTTCAGAATCGTCACATGCAGCGTCTAAATCTCCCCATTCTCTCTTGTCATCTCCGTCATTGTTTGGTGTTGTGGAATTCATATCCAATCCATCAGCTTCAAGTTCTGATTCGGACCAATCTGAGAATACCCACCTTAGTTGAGCCATGGAAATACCTCCCATTTGAGTCAGGCATTGGTCAGCAGCTCCACCCTTCTTGACAATTACTGACAAACCGTCAACCGCTACGATTAGTTGCGTGACAGTTACATCAGAATCAACACAGTCGAATGTATAACCATCTGCGTTCACTGTTGCTTCTGATTCCTTCCAATCGCGGCTCATGTCTCCTATGTGGACTGAATCGGTATCGGTACTGCACACTTTAGATGCACCTGCTCCCGATCCTCCTCCAGCTACGGTTACTGAGTAATCCGAGTTGCTAGCCATGAATGCTTGACCCCAAGCACTTGCTACAGGATATACAGTACTGCTTCCTGCAATGTTAATCGTCTTAACTTCATCTTCTTCATCATCTCCGCCTAGACATCCGGCTAATCCAGCAATCATTAGGGTGAGGACAAGTGTCCAAGCCATTCCATTCTTCTTCAAGTTCATTCAGGTTCTCTCCTGTTGTTACTGGGTAGGGTGTAAGGTCCATATGGTTGACCATTAGAATTTACATTCCAATATGTATTAATATATATTTCAATGTAGAATATATTGAGGGCGTATGTATTATGGATTGTATTGCGTTAAGACGGAGGGAGGATTGTGGTAGGCCAGGACAGCGAATATAGGAAGTTGCAAGTAACTGGCGGTTCCACAATAATCGTTTCATTGCCTAAAGATTGGATTAGGGCTAATGAACTGAAAAAAGGTGATGTGGTAAGTCTCGAAGAGTTAGCATCCGGAGATTTACGTCTATCTCCATTACAGGGTGCGGCTACCCGGCAGGTAGTTTCGTTGGACTGCTGTAAGTTTGAAACAGGACTTATTGATTTGATGATTGGGGCATACCTTTCAGGGGCAGATGTAATAAGAGTTCACTGTGATGGTGAAATTTCTAGAAAAACAAGAGCAAACGTCAGAGATTTTCTCAGAGATACCAGGGGTATGGAGATAGAGCACGACGATGACAATGAGATTCGGATTGTGTCTATATTGAATCCCTCTGAATTAAAATTACAAGTCTCCATTAACAGAATGTATATTCTTATCTCAAGTCTTGTTAGTGATGCTCAGGATGTAGTTGCTGGAGAAGATTTAGAATTGTTGAGTGATATCGATGATAGAGAAAGGCAAATTGATGCCAGACGGTTACTTTTGGAGAGGCAAGTCGCAGCGAGTTTGAAGATGCCTTCTGTTGAACGAAGACTCGCTGTAGATCGTTTTACTGCTATGGAACACGCTAACATTGCTAGAGTCTTAGAGCGAATGGGAGACCACGCAACTAGACTTGCAAGTTTGGTCAAAGAGCATTCAAAAGTAATAAAAATTGGTATTGAAGATATGCCTCTAAAAGCGATACCTAAATGGTCCAAAGAACTCAAAACCGTCGTTCATAATATGTATACAAGAGATGTTGGTCTAATTCATTCAGCAAAATTGGAATTAGCTAAAATTAGAGACGATGTTGAATCCGCTGAAAGTGACATTTGGACTGGAAGGGGTTCAGCGGAAAGACTACTATGTGAATTCAGAATTTCAGAATCAACCCGAAGGTTGTGTGCTTACAGTGTCAATTTTGCCGAGGCCTTACTGAACATGCTGATGCATGATAGATTAGAAAAATTTGAGA
>NZGQ01000010.1 GCA_002689565.1 Methanobacteriota archaeon
TCCAGCAAAGGCTAGTCAAGTCCAAGCAAAATTAGAGGATGAGATTCTAAAACTAACTTTTCCACCTGAATAATCATCCGTTGGGTTCAAACCAAATGCGCTTTTGGGATGCGGTATGGCACTAGAAGGATTGTCCAGGGGGATATTCTCCGCACTTGGTATTCTAAAGAGCCGTAGGAAGTTGAATGAGGACGAACTTAAAGAAATGCTTCGTTCCTTACGAAGGGCCCTTCAGGAAGCCGATTTCAACGTTCGACAAACCAAAGAAATTACAGAAAAACTGGAATCCAGAATGAGGGATGAAGAACCACGCCCAGGAGTTACATTGCAAACACATGCAATGAATATACTGTATACTGAATTAGTTAGATTACTCGGCCCTCCTCGTGAAGTTAGACCACATCAGTCCACAATACTAATGGTCGGTCTATATGGTAACGGAAAGACTACCAGTACTGCAAAACTTGCAGAATGGTATCGAAGAAGACATGGTGTAAGAGTTGCAGTTATTGAAGCGGACGTTCACAGACCTGGTGCATACAATCAATTNTCACAATTATTGGAAGACTCGTCTGTTGAAGTTTATGGTGAGCCAGAAAACAATGATGCTGTAGAGATTGTTAAGAACGGACTGAAGAAACATGCAGCGGCTGATCTAGTCATCATCGATACAGCAGGCCGCCACAAATTGGATGAAGAATTAGTTGTTGAATTGGAACAGATTTCGGATGTAGCAAACGCTAACGAAAGGTTCCTGGTAATCGATGCNCAAGTTGGTCAGTCCGCAGGACCGGTNGCGGCNAATTTCCATGACCTTGCNGGAGTNACAGGAATTGTAATCACCAAACTCGATGGTACTGCACGCGGTGGTGGAGCACTCTCCGCTGTGGCCACAACAGGTGCTCCTGTGATGTACATAGGTACTGGTGAAAAAGTAGCGGACTTGGAGAAATTCGAATCNGATCGATTCATCTCAAGATTGCTTGGCATGGGTGATATCCGTGGTCTTATTGATTTAGCGCCAGAAGACATGGATGAAGAAGAAGCGATGAGAATAACTCAACGTATGATGACTGGTCGTTTTACACTCAATGACATGTACTCTCAAATGGAAATGATGTCGAAAGTTGGTACAATTGACAAACTCCTTTCCTTCTTACCTAGTGGTATGTTTGGCGGAATGGGTGCTATGGGCAAAAACCAGAAAGAAGCTATGCAAGCAAACCTTGACCGTTACAGGGTTATCATGGATTCTATGACTACTTATGAAAAAGATGAACCTGCCAAAATTAAAGCGGATCGTATTAGGAGAATTGCTCGAGGTTCTGGGGTAAAGGAAAAAGATGTAAGAGAACTAATCGGCCAGTGGAATCGCTCTAGAAAGATGATGAAAGGCATGAGCGGTAATCGTAAGATGAATAAACAAATGAAGCGCATGATGCGCGATACTGAAATGGATTTCGATGGACTCGAAATGTAATCAGTATGTCTTTGCTAAAATAACTCTCCTCGTTGTCATTTNACCAGACATGAAGCANGGTNTTTCTTCAGGATAAGGGTCTGTTGAATCTCCTAAGAAAGAAAGCCCNGTGGTNCTTTCTATAGTTTCAGCATGAGAGTCGGTTCCATCNAATGGCATCTCGTATATCTTNCCGTCTTCGACATCATTCAAATCGGTTAGGGGAATNACAACATTCTCTGTGTGAGCCTTAGCCCTTACTCTTAGTTCATCAGATATTTCNGATAGGACGCGTTGACATTCTTCTANAATATTNTCCATCGACAGAGGTTCTTTTCCACCAGTCCTTCTAGCTGCAAAAGCTGTGTTGTTTTCGATATCTCGTGGCCCTATATCAAGACGAAGTGGAACTCCCTTGATTTCCCAATCGAAGTATTTCTGGCCAGCATGAATATCCCTAGAGTCTACTTTGACTCTTAATCCTGCAGACTTGAGTATGGNCGCCACTTCTTCGCTTTTCGCTACCGTATCAACTTCTGAATTCTTCCTTATCATTGGACAAANTACAACTTGGAAAGGTGCTATTGCAGGTGGCATGATTAATCCATTATCATCTCCATGCATACCAACTATTGCTCCTAATAGTCGCTCTGACATACCATAGGTAGTTTGGTGACAGTGCTGTTGTTGTGCATCTAAATTCTCGTAAGTCAGATCAAAAGCTTTGGCCCACTGGTCACGGTAATGATGGCAGGAAGCAACTTGCAAAGTTCGCCCATTAGGCATAATTGCGTCAATTCCTATTGTATACCATGCGCCGGGAAAAGTATCCCATACTGGTCTTCTNGCTTTGATAATAGGNAAGCATAGTTCGTGCATCAAATTGTCAACAATCTCNAGATCTTGCTCAATCTGCCTNGTAGCACATTCTTCATCGGCGTGAGCAGTATGTGCTTCAAAGAAGTGAATTTCCCTTACACGAATAAATGAACGAGTTTGTTTTGTCTCATATCTGAATGTGTTTACCATTTGGTATACTTTCAATGGTAAATCTTTATGCGACCTTATCCAAAGAGGGAACATTGTATACATTGCAGTCTCGCTAGTAGGTCGTAGGAACATTGGGACATCGAGTTCATTGTCGCCGGCGTGTTTTACCCAATACACCTCTTTTTTGAAACCACCTTCTTCATCCTCATCTCTGAGGTCGTCAGGATCCACACCTTCTTCCCTGGCTCTCTTGAGTCTTGCGACCAAGGCATTTTCCTTTTCTAGTAAGTTTTCAGGAATTAGTAGTGGGAAATTAACTTCTTCGTGGTCAGTTCTTTCCATCTCTGAGTGAGTTAATGAATCGATTAGTTTCATGGTACGCCATCCATATGGGCGCCATACGTCCATTCCTTTGATAGGGTATCTTTTGTCTACTAATTCAGCAGCTTCGACGATGAATGGGTACCATGCGTTGAAATCTTCAACCTTTGATGGAATGCCGCGCTTGGCCTTGCCTTTACCCATGTTTTTCACCCGGCTCAAACTATTATCAAATTGCCGCATTACTTTCTTCGAAATGCCACAATTATCAGTAGAATGCTGCATGCGACAGCGACATAATCTGGAATTCCCATTTCAGGGAACGGCATGGACCATCCAAGTTCATTGTTAATATTATGAAGGTCGATCCAATTGAGTCTTGTTGCATCAGCATCACACTTTTCTCCAGAGCATTGAGAATTAAGGAAGCCAAATGCTCCAAAGAGGTTTGCGACTGCCAAAACTAAGGAAGAAATTCCAAAAATCTTCAGACCTTTTCCACCCGTAGCACCCTCATTCGACTTTGGAATCTGAGGTAATTCAGGCATGGGTAAAGGTGCTGGCATTGCTGGCTCTGCTCCAGGAATGACTTCGATCATTGGGTCACTGGAAGTAACTGCAGTTACGACCTCGACTTCGGGGCCTATCGGCTCATGACTAGGTTTTCTTGGCGTTATCGGTTCGATATTCAAGCCAAAAATCCTTTCAGCAAGACTCGCTAGTATCGGATCCGACGCAATTTCTTCTTGGTCTATTTCACCGTCAAGAAGACGCTTTACTTTGTCATCATGAGTGCTCATGGATTCCGCCTCCTGTTTAGGGGTGGGTAGGTTTTCATTATCAAGCGTTCGCCTCAAGCATTACCAGCCGCTTCGACCTCTGCCCAATCTTTCATAAAACCTGCAAGCCCTTTATCGGTCAGTGGATGACTCATTAATTGTCTGAAAGTCTTAGTTGGCATAGTGACGGTATGAGCCCCTAATTGCATACATGCTAGCACATGAGTTGGATGTCTTATCGAAGCCGCCAAGACCTTGGTATCGAAACCATAATTTTCCCAAGTAGCCATGATTTCTGCAATCAGAGCCATCCCATCTGCACCAGTATCATCAATTCGCCCAATGAAAGGCGAAACATAAGTCGCTCCAGCTTTAGCTGCCATCAATGCTTGTGATGCAGAAAAAATGAGTGTTACATTCGTCTTTATCCCTAATTCTGTCAGAATTTTTGTTGCTGCTAGACCTTCAGGTGTGCAAGGGATTTTGATTATCACATTTGGTGGCAATTCCGCTTTAAGCGCCTTTCCTTGTTCTACCATTCCTTCAGTATCCAATGCTGTTACTTCTGCTGATATCGGCCCATCACAAATAGATGCTATCTCAGCGACTACGGTTTTGAAATCTCTACCACTCTTCTTGATTAGTGAGGGGTTGGTTGTTACACCATCAAGTATTCCCCATGAGGCAATTTCGCGAATCTCGTCAACATCTGCAGTATCCAAAAAGAACTCCATGACGGTACGCCGTAATCGACGGTGCTTCAAACCTTCCTCGCGATTACAGTCCGAACCGCTTCACAAATATGATGGGATTTTAACCCCATCATTTCGAGCATTTCTTCTGCTCCAGCAGATTCACCAAACCTATCCTTAACCCCTATTTTTTCAATAGGTACAGGCATGGAACTGACTACATGCTCGGAAACAGCACCTCCAAGTCCTCCGATTATTGAATGATCTTCGGCGGTAACAATTGCTCCACACTCTTTAGATAACTTATCGATTAAATCTGTATCTAGCGGTTTGATTGTGTGCATGTCTACGACCTTTGCATTGATTCCTTCTTTTCTCAAGATTTCCGCAGCTGCTAAGGATTCATGAACCAATACTCCACAAGCAATTATTGCTACATCACTTCCTTCGGTCAAAACTATTCCCTTACCAATTTGAACAGAGTCTTCTTTGCCATCATATAGCACAGGTGTCTTGTTACGTGCAGTTCGCATGTAAGAGGGACTTCCAAGATTTGGTAATTGCATAGTTAGCGCCTTGGTTGAAACATCATCACAAGGATGCATTACTACGACATTTGGTAATGTTCGATATATTGCCAAATCTTCAATTGATTGAGCACTTGATCCATCCGTACCAGTATGCGTACCTCCGTGTGATCCACAAAGATGTACAGCTAGGTTTGGTCTTGCTACACCATTTCGCATTTGTTCAAATGCACGTTCGGTAAATATTGCAAAGGTACTAGCAAATGGTATGTAACCATTTGAAGCCATACCAGCGGCTACCAACATCATGTTTTGTTCTCCAATTCCGCAAGAAACTGTACGTTCTGGATGGGCTTTTCTGAAGTGTAGTGACTTTGTGGATTTTCCTAAATCCGCTTCTAAGACTACCACTTTTTTGTTATCGGCTAGAGCCAATAATGCATCTCCATATCCATCTCTTGTTGCAGCCATACGACTCATGCTTCCACCCCCAGTTCAGATAATGCCTGAGCGAGTTGTTCATCAGAAGGTGCTGCGCCATGGAAAGCAGGGTTGTTTTCCATGAATGAAACACCCTTTCCTTTGACAGTTTGNGCAATAACTACTGCTGGCTTATCGTTGATNGTNTCCATCCAATCAATCGCTTCGACTATTGATGCCATATCATGCCCATCGATTATCTTNACAGCCCAACCAAATGAATTCCATTTAGCAGGTATGTCGAACATTCGCATCTGTGCCTCACAAAAATCATCATTTTGTATTCCATTGCAATCCAAGAATAATTTCAGGTTTCCTAATTCGTGATGTGCTGCTGCCATAGCCGCTTCCCATACACTACCTTCCTGAATTTCACCATCTCCTACCATCACGTACGCATTTCTATCTGAACCATCAAGTTTAGCTGCCACTGCACAACCCATTCCAAAAGATAATCCCATTCCCAATGAACCTGCTGAAAAGTCTACTCCTGGACACCACTTCATATCGACGTGACCTTGACAAACGCCACCTTTTACTCTGTATGATTTGAGGTCTTCATGTGTAATGAATCCCATTTCAGCAAGAACAGCATACATGCCAGGAGATGCATGGCCTTTGGACAATATGAATCGGTCTCGGTCATCCCAATCTGGATCATTAGACTTCACTCGCAATCTATGACCATATAGTGCACAGAGTATGTCTATTTCAGAAAGAGAACCTCCCGGATGTCCGGCTTGTGCTCTATGTGTCATCTTGCAAATTTCAATCCGACATTTGCGTGCCATTTCTTCCATTTCTGAAATAGTCATACCAACCATATGGTTCCCTTCTGAACTCTCCCCTTTGCCTATGGCCTTTGATGGTTGTGCTCAGAGAAATGAGTAAAAATCTAAGATTTTTTGTTATTCTCGACATTTGATAACTGAGGTAAAGTGAAAATTCCTCGAACCTTTTTTGCAGCATCAGCAGCGATGTAAACCAAGTCACTACCTAAGTTTCCTTTATCTGGTAAAGCCCTAGATGTGAGCATTATGAATACTCCAACGAACCAGATAAAGAAGACAAAGGATAGAATGTAAGACAAGGTTCCTATCCCTCCAAACCATGAAGAAGGATCCATATTAGCTACTATGAAGATTGCTAATAGGACACCCATGAGTGACTCTCCGGCAATGAAACCTGCTCCGATTAGAACACCTTTGTCCTGGACCTCTTTGACAGCTAATTCAGCTTCTTTGCTTGCCTCACCTTCTAATGTACCATCAATTCTTAGTCTAGCACTAGATAGCAGAATATGTGATATTATTCCACCAGCCATAATTGGTACTGACAAATATAGTGGGAGGTATATTCCGATTGCTACACTCATAACGGGCATTGCCAGCCTAATCAAAACTACTGCAATTACTGCGCCTAGAAGGACCATTGGAAGATTAATGTCTCCACCAAAAGCTCCTTGCACAATTGCACCAATCAACTCTGCTTGAGGTGCAAACAATGCTTCATCACAGTTATACAAATCCGAAGTTGGTGCACCTTCAGCAATTAAGGATTCGTTGGTATTTCCACAAGCGGTCTTTGAAATTTGAAAAGCATCGTGTAAAATTGAAAGGACTGGCCCGATTACTAGAGCACCAACTGTTACTCCAATAATCTCTGCAGTCTGTTGCCTCCAGGGAGTTGCACCAACCATATGGCCAGTTTTCAAATCCTGCATAACATCTCCTGCAATTGCTGCGGACGTAGCTACAATCGCTGCAATGAACATTGTAGCGACCATCATTTCGGTTTGACCCATACCCATTATCAGGCCGCCAACTACCCAAACAAGCCCTATAGTGAATAGCAAAGTAGCGATAGTCATTCCTGAAACAGGTGAATTGGAAGAACCTACAACTCCAGCGATATATCCTGCAACAGCAGCAAAGAAGAACGAAACAACTGCTAGGAATAATGCTCCTGCTAAGGCCATTACTAAACTACCAGTAGCATACCAGTAGAACAATCCTATCAAAACGACTAGAATTCCACAAACCATCATTACTTTGTCCAATGGCAAATCCATTTCTGTTCTTAATTGCTCCTCGCCATTATTACTCGTGGAAAATGCCTTTGATAGACCTTCAGCGATGGTTTTTCTCATAGACCAAAGAGTGTATACTCCTCCAACTACCATCGCCCCGACTCCTGCATAGCGTATTTGTTGCTCCCACACCTCTTTGTAATCCAATACTCCTATCTCCAAGATCCCAGAACCATCGGCCATCGGAAATCCATTGAACAATCCATATATTGGCACTAAAATAACGAAACCAACAACTCCTCCTAGAAATATGAAGGACGCAATTCTTAATCCAACGATATATCCTACTGATAGCAAGGCAAGTGACAGTTCGCCTCCGGCATAGAATCTTGTTCCAAGACTTTCACCTACCCCTTGTAATTTTGAGTGTGTTGCTTTGAATCCCTTTACCA
>NZGQ01000014.1 GCA_002689565.1 Methanobacteriota archaeon
TGGCCAGTCACCCCATGTTCCTTCAAGTTCATTCCACCATTCAATCGAAACGTCAGGAAGGTGTAGTGGCAGCGGGCCCCAGATTGTAGTGATAGAGACCTCGTCATGACTCAAAGCGATGCCTTTTGGCCACCATGGTCGAGTCTCCATGAACATAGCCGAAGGGCCGGTGGGGATTAACTCAAACGGTTGAAGTGAATGGGAGGGTTAGAGGGGGCGATGACTTGGGTATCAGTAATCGTCTCGGTGATGTACTCGGTTCTGCTGTTGAAGCAAAACTGCAGCGGGAAGTCAAAAAGCATCCAGAAAAAGTCAACCACCTCGCTATCATCATGGATGGAAATCGAAGATTCGCCTGGTCTAAGGCCCTTGAAACCGATATCGGCCATAAAATGGGAAAAATGAAATTAGAACAAGTTCTAGATTGGGTCCTTGAATTAGAAATTCATTATTTCACAGTATATGCTTTGTCAACTGAAAATCTGAATCGACCACCACACGAATTAGAGGGCTTATTCAACCTCTACATAGAAGGATTGAAGGATATTGCAGACGATGAAAGAATTCATGAAAATAAAGTCAAAGTCCAAATCATTGGTAAGCGAGAAATGCTACCAAAATCGGTTAATGAAGCCATAGATTACGCAGAAGAAAAGACTGCTAGTTACAATGATTATACATTCACTGTTTGTCTTGCTTATGGAAGTCGTGAAGAAATGCTAGGCGCTATCAAGAGCATTGCAAAAGATCACGCCGCTGGAGATTTATCTGTTGACGCTATTGATGAAGAAGAAGTCAGTCGTAGGCTATACACTGCTGAAATGCCAGATCCTGACTTGGTTATTCGAACCTCAGGCGAAGAGAGAATCTCGAACTTTTTGCTTTGGCAAATGGCATACACTGAACTCTATTTCACCGATGTATACTGGCCGTCGTTCTCTAAGAAAGAACTACTCAAAGCGATTCAAACATATCAAGCACGCAAGCGAAGATTTGGTGAGTGAGATGCCCATTTGCAATGAATGTGGTCAATGGCCTCAACCATCCCTAGCAGTAGATGCTGTAGCAATTCGAGGAGAAGAAGTCCTGCTCATTCAAAGAGGTAGAGAGCCATGGAAGGGAATGCTTGCTTTCCCAGGAGGATTTGTTGACAAAGGAGANGANCCNGAAGTTGCAGTCCTAAGAGAACTCAAAGAAGAATGTGGAATTGAAGGCGAAGTNATTCGGTTATTGTGTGTTCGAGGCGANCCAAACAGNGACCCTAGAGGACACGTTGTTTCNATTGCATATGTCGTTTCAGCAACGGGTGAACCGATTGCCGGGGACGATGCTGCCAGCGCTGCTTGGCATCTAATTTCAGATGTCAAAGAAATGGCAGGAGACCATNTGTCAATCCTTGATGAGATTGATTAATTCTGATTTTGCATTTGGCCAGTCTGGTTCATCCAANGCATCTGTCAAATGAATACCTGCTAACCATGCTGCAAGAATCGAGTCATCGTTTTCTTTCGCAATAAATAATGGATAACCTTCACTAACAAGTCTATCCAAAAACCCTCTCTTGGCTTTGCTTACCAACAAAGTGGGCACACCGAGCAAAACNGCTTCGCTTGCTAATGTAACAGATTGAGTTATCACTCCATCCATCTCTGAAATTTTGCTAATCAAATCCCATGGNTTTCCCTTTACTTCATTCTCATCCGCATAACTCAGGTTCAAACCATCCAACCAATTTTCTGGAATTTTTTCAATTTCATCACTATCGTGGATACCGTCTCCTAGTAACCTACGTAGCATTACCTTTGGAGGATTTGAAACCGATGATGGCCGCATATGTGGATGAAGATGGATGTGGCCATGGAGCCCATCTATACGATGGAAATTACTTTTCTTTTTCATCAGAGGTCCAGCCAGTGAATCNATGAAATGGGTTGGAATAATTATGTCTGTAGGAGTTGCCAAACTGTGNGCNANATGGTTAACTTCTGTATCGGTGATGTAAATCCTCTTGGCTTTCCTTGGAGATACTCTAAGTTCAATTGGAGCGCCTATTGAGACTACTTTGGATACTGTTTTGAGAGCCTTTTTGGAGATTCTACTACGCTTCCAAGCTTTACGCCATTTTCCTTTACCAACAGGGCGAGGAACCCATACCGTTTTCCTTCTGGGTAAATGGCCATCACAATTCTCAATCATCGAGCGTACCTCTTTTCTATCACAAGCGATGATCACATCATTAGTGCTAGATAACTCTCGCATAATTGGAGCAAGAAGGCGTGCATGGGCCGGATGATCGATTACCCACCCAGTCGCCATAAACAACCCATGATGACGGGCTATTTTGATGTGCCACCGATTAGTGCCCCGATACATGGAGAAGAAAGCGATTAGTGTTGCAGGCTCAAAATTGTACGGCCCATACACCCCTGGAGTGAAGGCTGGTAACATGATCTGGTTGTCTGGTCAAATCGATGTAGAGGCCGGAGATGATACTGCTTTGCAAACCGCGGGGGCTTTAGCAAAAATCGATGCATTATTGCAGGCTGCCGGTGTAACAAAGGATTCTGTTTGTTTTGCCCAAGTCCTACTTGACGACATTGGGGACTTCCAAGCGATGAATGAAGTGTATGGTGCTTGGGTAGAATCTATGGAAGTAAAACCTGCTCGTGCTGCTTTTGAAGCGGGAGCACTTCCTGCTGGTGCTAAAGTAGAGATTGTAGTTCAGGCAATCGATTCTAATTGATGTTGAGTGGTAATAATGCCGGGAACACCATACCTTGAACAGCCACCTCAAGGTTTGATGACTTGGCCTAAATTACTCAAGATTAGTTTACCAATAATCACCGCAATAACAGCAGCATCATGGTGGTATGATGTACTATTGGAATGGGGAATTTTTCTTACTTTAGGATTAACCATATCATTTCTAATTAGGAGATGAAATACATACGAGAAGACCCGCAGGCCTACAATATGGGAGAGTGGCCTCTACACTGCTTCAAGGCTTACGACATTCGTGGATTGTCTGGCGAAGAGCTTTCTGATGAATTCGCATATCGTCTAGGAAGAGCAATGGCCACCTACCTCGAATGTTCATCTTTTGCAGTCGGTCGCGATATTAGAAAATCAAGCCCAGGCTATGCCTCAAACCTAATTCAAGGATTGGTGGACTCTGGAGTTAAAGTCCTTGATTTAGGCATTGTATCAACCGGTTGCCTATACCACGCTTGCTGGACTCTTCCGGTTGATGGAGGAGTCATGGTGACTGCATCTCACCTTCCAATGCCCACCCATAATGGCTTCAAAATGTGCAGAGGAACTCTGCCTCTAGCAGGAGAAGAAATTCAGGAATTGAAGGAAGTCTTCCTTGCTGGAGATTTCGCTGAAGGGCAAGGAGAAGCTATCGAACACCCGCATGAAGACACATATCTTGAGGCAATAGTTGCCTCAACTGGAAAACTTGCAAGGCCTGTGAAAGTCGCAGTTGATTGTGGTAATGCAGTTCCTGGTCCAGCGATGGTTAAGTTGCTTGACATGATTGGTGCAGAACATATTGACTTGTACTGCGATTGGGATAATACAGAGCCAAATCATGGTGCAGATCCAACCCGTGAATACAATATGGTTGACCTTGCAAAAGTTGTAGTAGACAACGGATACGAATTAGGTCTTGGTGCTGATGGAGATGGTGACAGAATCGGTGCTGTTGATGAAAACGGTGACTTCGTTTATCCTGACAGATTAATCGCTCTTCTCGCTGAAGATGTCGTGGGAACTGAAGATGGCAAAGATTTGCTAATTTACGACGTTAAGTGTTCTATGAATGTTGAGAAAGCAATCATCTCTGCAGGAGGCCGTCCAATGATGGCAAAGACTGGTCACTCTTTCATGAAGCGTGTCTTGGCTGCAAATCCTGATGCTTTGATGGCTGCTGAAATGAGCGGCCACATATTCATGGCAGACAGAGGCTGGTACGGCTTTGATTGCTCACTATACAATGCAGCAAGACTGCTAGAGTTATGGTCGAGAAGAGATGGATTGTCATTCAGTTCAGAACTTAACCGACTTGCACCAAACCTTCCAACCACTGGTGAAGTAAAGGTTCCATGCGCTGAAGAAAACAAGTTAGAGACCGTTGCTGCAATCACTGATGCGTTCTCAGATTATGATTCATCTACAATCGATGGTGTACGAGTTAGATTCGAAAAGGATGGCCAACAATCAGGTTGGTACCTTGCTCGTAAATCCAATACTGAAGCAATTCTCGTGATGAGAGTTGAAGCTAACGATCAACAAACGCTAGATGAAATTCTTGCAATGATTGATGAAAGAGTCTCACCAATAATCGATATCAGCAAGTTGCTGTGATTATTCATCGGAGTCCTCGTCTTCTGAGTCCTCGTCTTCAACCATTTCGATTTCATAATCTAATGAGATTAATTCCCACTTGTAGGAAACAACTTCATCATTATCTGTGTTTTCCTGAATAAATTGATCTGGGCAGTCCCCTTTGTTTACATTGACTGATATCTGAAGGTAATGTTCGCCCATTCCCAAGCTTTCATCAATTTCGAGCATCTCAGTGAGTTCTGCATTCGTTGTATTTTCTACATCCTGGTTAATTAGACTAGAATTGTGCCACAAAATTTCAACTATATCGCCGGATGAAACCTCTTGTGTATTGTGTTTATCAGAATGCATTAGGTGGCCAGAAACATCGTCTGCAGCGGTACTACAAAAAGCGCCAGCTTGCTCATTGTCCTCAAAAGTAATCGTTGCTCTTACACCAACAATTGTCTTGCCATCAATTGTACTGGCTATAGAATCGGTATTGATTGCAAGGTCTGCAGATTGGCCGTCAGCTATAGTCTCAGTTCCTTCTTGNAGCAAATGATAATCNTAGNTTCCATTTACNTTGTAGGTTCCAATAGGACCTGTTATNTCGTAATCATCGACATTGCCTGCAGCATAACCAAAATAAACGGGGAAAGCAATTGCGAAGAATATCATTCCTGCAACAAGAATTTGTGTTCTTTGATCGGTTTTTAGGTCTTCCATGAAAGCCATCAATATCCCTCGCTCGTGTTTACGCTGTAAGTGGTAGTTTCCAAGTGTTTTGGTTCATTTCTTCTCCCACTTGGTCAATCCCAACTTGGCAAACGCCTTACGTGACCTCCTGAAAACAGGCAATAGATAACCAATTCTACTACGTTCACCAAATGACCATTTCCAAGGACAACGTGGAAGAGATTTAGCCCATTGGCGAATTAAATCTAGGGCCTCTTCATTTCCTTGTCCGCCAGGAATTGTCCATGCTGCCATATTGATTGAGCCGGCACTTCCTTTGGTTTCAGCCCAAGAGTGCAGCTCTAATCCTTGCAAAGGCCCATCCATAATCTCAACGCCAAGTGTTCTAGCACTTTGGGCCATCGGTATTATGATTGCAAAGCGGTCGACTAAACGGCTTCCTTCGTGAGTTGTAAGAGACCATTCGTTTGATTCTATGATTAATCGAAGCGCCTTGATGTTCTCAATGGGTGAGGTCGAAACCTCGAGAGTGAACTCCTTGCGCTTGAGCATTAACTAAACCGAAATGGTACGATATGAAGAAGATAGGGGGTGCATTCCTCAATCGAATGCTGGAAAGGCCACATTCCTCCCCCCGGGAAGGGGGGAGGTTGTGGATGGTCCATTCACGGCCTGTCCCGCAATCCCCAGCCCAAAATATGGGCGAGGTTGACCACGGACTGTGGACCGCTTGGTTAACCGTAACTGGACCCTGCTCACGCTGAAGGCCAGATGGCCTGCGTGTTCTATTGGATCAGTTCGATTCAATCCTGACTTCAGCCGAAGAGAGAACCAAGTCCCTCGAAGCCGCCACCGTCGTCTTCTTCCTCTTCTTCCTCTTCCGCAGCAGGTGCAGCGGCGTCGGAAGCAGCAGCTGCAGCAGGTGCAGCAGCGGCAGGGGCAGCGACAGCGGTAGCCATAGCTTCGGCGATGTCAACGCCACCAAGTGAAGCAACTAGTGCTTTCACGCGGGCAGCGTCTACATCCACACCAGCAGCCTTTAGGACTGCAGATACAGCATCATCGTCAATTGTCTTTTCAGCAGAGTGCAGAAGCATTGCAGCGTATACGTACTCCATTCATTTTCACCTCATTTTTTTCAATTCAACCGAACAAGGACCCAAGGCCGTCGAAACCGCCTTCTTCCTCTTCTTCTTCTTCCTCTTCAGCCTCGGTTGGGGCTTCATCGGTGCTCGTGGCTACTGCTGCAGATGCTGCAGCAGAAGCGGCTGCGCCAAGAAGTTGGCTTAGCTCTTCGTCGAGTGCGTCAGCAGACAAGGATCCCGCTAGGCCCATTGCGCCGCGGTTTGCTTGTCCGATTAAGTGCGGCATAGTCTCTGTTGTAGCGATTGCCGCTTTCAATGCCACTGCAAGCGCTTCTCCGCTTGCCTTGGAAATGAGTGTAGGGGTTGTTTGTGATGTAAACCAACTGATGTTGCATGCAAGATTGAATGCACCCGCTCCGAAGCTGATTAGGTCAGTTTCGAATTGTTCGTAGTCGATATCTAGAGTCGCTGGTTCGAATCTGGTTCCATCTTCGATAGTACCACAAAGTCTCAGTCCTGTTACGATTGGATTGATTCCAATCTTTGAAAGCATTAATCCAAGGTCGCCCTCAAACACTTCACCTTCGTTTAGAACGGTTACTTTCTTTTGGATTTCAACAGACCCTTTTACGATCTTAGCAGGAATACCTACAGAGTTTAATTCTCCAACAATTGGACCTGGTGGCATACCAGTATTCATTTTCTCGACTATGATATCGTGAGGAGCAACGTCGCCTGGCTTTGCAGCACGGCCTGCTTCGGTCTTTTTCAATTCAGAGAAAACCTCGAATGAATTCATATCTGTTTGGACCAATGCTGGTTGAACGGCAGATGAATACAATTCTTCTAAATCAGAAAAATCATTTCCTGTTGCTTCCCATGCCAACTTCATCAATCGCTTCTTTGCGACTTGGATGCTCATGGATGAGCGAAGATTAGCACGCATACCTAGCATAGCACCTGCTGGGACACCGTGAATATCGATTACTGCCAGTGTTCCGCCCTTGCTGAGCATATCTGTAAGAGAAGCAACTGTGTCCTTCTTCCACGGGGAGACTTTAGGAATCAATTGATCACCTCGATCTTGTTTGCAGGTCCCATTGAGGTCTTGATGTATAGGGAACGGATGTTTCCAATTCCACGCTCTAGCTTCGAGGTAACACGAGTGTAAACCTCCATAGCGTTCTTCAACAACTCTTCATGAGATTGAGCACGAGTTCCAAAAGATGCTTGGAAGGTAATCTTGTCTCTGGACTTGACTACAGTAGTTGACTGTAGACCATTAGCAATAACTGATGGGTCTACTACTGGTGGAACTGGACGAGGCATCTTACCACGAGGACCTAGAACTACACCGAGGTATCTACCGATAAGACCCATGTGAGGTACTTCAGATAGGAAGAAATCGTAAGCGTTCGCCAGCTTCTTTGCTGTTCCCTTGTTCTTACCAAGTTCTTCGATTTCAGATGGGTCAATTACGTGAATTCCTGCTGCTTTTGCTTTTTGTGCTGCATCAGACGCAGCAAACATTGCAATTTTGATTTCTTTTCCACGACCGTTTGGAAGACGAATTTCTTCCTGGATACGGTTGTTCGGATTTTTCAAATCAACGTCTTTGATTGTGAATGCTATATCTAGCGATTCTACAAATTTACGTTCTCGAGCGCCTTCGATGGCGTTCTTGATTGCTTCAGATATTTTTTCTTCCATATTCTGTCACCACTTCGGTCTGCGAAGGATATGTCCCTCTACCGCGGTCCGTGAATCAGTTCAAGCAAAGCGTGCGTCCCAATCTCCATTTTCAATTGTCTTCAATGCATCCTTAGCCCAGAGACCATCAATCTTTACACGCATAGCGACACAAGTGCCGATGACCTCACGGGTCTGCGCTTTCAGATCTGCTCCAGTTAGGTGGCCGTCGTCGTTCTTTTGACGAGCAACGTCCATTGCTTTCTCGAGGCTCAAGTCCTCAGTAGCGGCGTCCAAACTGCCATTGCACTTCTTTACACCTAGAGCTTTCTTGATTAGCTCGCTGGTCCAAGGCTTTGGCATGCATGTTCACCTCTGATACTCACGGACGTGAGCAAGTTGCCGACTTGCCTCCCCTATTTAATCGCGCCGCGT
>NZGQ01000079.1 GCA_002689565.1 Methanobacteriota archaeon
AATTCCCATAGGACAGTTGTCGTCCAAATCCAAGATGCCATCATTGTCATCATCTTCATCCTCTTCAATGTCATTGCAGCCGTCTGAATCATAGTCCAATGATAGGTTTGACTGATTCCAGTTCTTAAATCCAAACTGACAGTCATCTAATACATCGTGAAGTCCATCATTATCATCATCCCAATCACATGCATCACCCTTGCGATCTGAATCATAGTTGGTCTGGTTTAGATTTTGAATATTCAAACAATTATCGTTGTAATCTGGAACTCCATCACCATCTTTGTCATGCTGGAATTTCCATACGAAAATATCAGATTCACTCGAACTTTTTGGAGTGTTGCCGAACCAAACAGTACCACTAAAATCTCCTCCTGCGAGTAAAGAACCATCAGGGAAAGACAGGAGTGCTCCAACTGTGTCATTACCATAGCCACCGATGCTAAGTGCCCATTGATAGTTTGATTTATTATCAATCTGAGCAATGAATCCATCATAGTATCCTGATGTAGAATTCTTAGCTAGCGTATTGCTGCCAAATGACATGTTGGCAAGATGTGTACCACCAAATTGGACTTGGCCTTTCTGATTTACAGAAAGCGACTGTAAACGATCATCACCCGTGCTTCCAGCATTATAACTCCAAAGTTCGGTACCGTTTGCCTGGTATCGCTTTACAAACACATCCCAATCTCCATAGCCGCTATTTATTGTTCCTGATTGATCCTTGTAAGTCTGAACAAAATTACCGCCCACTACAACGCCGCCCTCAGGATGAAGTACAATATTGGTAAAGTATGCACCGCAGTTTTGGAATGTACATGGTGCTCCACCGGTACTCCTTCCCCACTTGAAACTGCCAGTTTCGTTATATTTTACCACGAATCCTGCCCAAGTTGATGCTGGATTGGAGGTGAAAGAACCACCTCCCCACTGCTCTATATCCGTGCTATACCCCGTAACATATACTGAATTAGTTGAGTTCTCTAATACGAGTTGATATGGTTCTGATACACCATTACCCGTAGAATCCTTGGCCCAATCCCATTGTTCCGCTGTGACATTGTAATAAGCCAGATAGAATGTCCTCTCACCTGATTGGCTGTAATCAACTAACTGCGTAGCGTTGAACTCGGTAAGATTCTGGTAGAATCCTGTGACATAGAGATTATCATAATTGTCAGCAACTACATCCCAACCTACATCAATATCGAAGCCACCAAACTTCATGGCCCAATCCCATTGTCCCGTGCTATTGACACGAGCCAACCATCCGTCGAATCCAGTGGTGGAGATGACTTTGCCACCGAAATCAACATCTCCTCTGAAATATCCTGTTCCGTAGACATTGTCATTAGAATCAATGGTAACGCCACGACATTCATCATAATAGAGAGCTGTTCCAGCAGATACAGCCCATTGCCAAACGCCAGTTTTTGATAATTTAGCGATTAATATGTCACCTTCACCTTGGGTGCTTACAGTAATTGAACCGAATTGAGAAACTTGGTAAATTGTTCCGCAGACGATGATGTTTCCTTGAGAATCAAAAATCATCTCGTATATCTCATCAACCTCCATTGATCCACCTGTTGCGGACCAATTTGTATTCGCATTACGGCTCATTCCAACAGAATTCAGCGCCTCAATTTGCTGAAGAGTTAACTCGGAGTCATCGACAATTCTAGAGTTCTCAGCAATGAATTCAGGTTCATCAAAACCTGGAATNTCATCTACCATCAAAGGAGNAATAGAGANNAGGAAACAAACAACAATCCCGACTGCTATAACTCGGCCCATGTTACTGCGTAATAGTTACTCCTCATCAAGACAACCCCTTGACGATTGGTCAAACAAATGGAGGTCGAATTATAACCGCTCTAACTTTTTTCCTTGGTGAAGCGACAATCATTACTTCATCACCCGGTGAGACCTTGCGAATGTAACCCATTCCAATTCCAGTTCTATCCAATGANGGTGCAGGCGCACCACTGGTTAGAGTTCCNATTTCATTTCCGTCTAAATCTTCTACTACTTTNCCACCTCGTGGCAAAGGACCTCTCTCTAATTGTTTAACTCCCCATAANCTTGCATCATTTTCGTCGTGTGAAACTACCCTGTGCTTTCCTACAAATTCATGCTCAATGTCAAGCCCGAACGGAACGTTTGTCTCCCAAGAGTCTCTGTGNAATAGCACGTTTTCATCAAGATTTGGAGANGCGAAGTCTACACCAGACAGAAGGAANCCCTTCTCAAGTCTAAGAGTNTCTCTGGCACCAAGACCGACTGGAGTCGCTCCAGCTTCAACCAATNTCCTCCATAACAATGGAGCATCTTCGTTTGGAATGAATATCTCATATCCTGCTTCTCCAGTATANCCTGTGCCTTGAATCCAACCNCCAACNCCCAACTGATTTTCATTTATTTTGCTCCACTTAAATCTGCCAACATGATTGTTTTNTCCCAATACTGATTCACATAAATTTCGTGCATTGGGGCCTTGTAATGCAATGATACTAGTTGCAGGAGACAGGTCTTCAAGNGAAATNGANCCATCTTCTGGAAGTAGTGAGGTAAACCAATCCCACATAACAGGAACCATACTGGCATTTGGAACACCTAAAATTTCATGTTCTGAAACTACTGCAAAAATCATGTCATCAATAAGAAAACCGTCATGGTCTAGAAAATGAGTGTAAGCACATCTNCCNGGANTTATTGCTGTACATTTTTGGGTTGCNATNGACTCTAACCATTCTCTAACCCCTTCACCNGAAAAGCGGAATGAACCCATATGTGAAACATCGAAAATNCCNGCACCTGAACGGCAAGCTAAGTGTTCTTCTGTGATATTTGAATACCAAATAGGTAATTCAAAACCGTGGAAATCAACGATATTNGCTTCCAAGGCTACATGTTCTTNNTAGAGTGCCGTNCGTACTGGTTCCCCTGATGCCATGTTTGGTCGTTGTTGGATTAAGCATTAAATCATCACTGAGAAATGTTAGNAGTATTTTCATCGNCGAATCGACCAATTTTTCCTTGGCANACCCTCTAACGCGACTCCNGTAAGTANTCCCCAAACAAAGGTGTAGTCGATTTCAAAGAATANGAGAATTCCCATCGTCAAACCTGCAACAATCCAGTGATGCAACCATATCTTCTTGCCCCTTATGTGGAACTTAATATTCTCAGTTACCCATCTTGTAACTGCAAAACCGAGAATCAATGAAATTGAATATACTGCGAATTCCATGGACAAGTCACACCTGCAAATACTATTTTTCATTTGGCTTTAATATGCTACAGGAACAGGGTCTAGCATACGCCATAGATACCAACTCGCTGCTGTTCTGTATGGACTCCACCTTTCTGCGAANTTAGATACCTGCTCCTTTGTTTCTAAATCAGGTTGTAATTGTTTTACAGCCTTAACAAGACCAATGTCACCCACACTGAATACATCAGGGCGTAACAAACTGAATATCATTAGCATCTCAGCAGTCCATGGGCCAATCCCGCGAAATCCGACAAAGTGATCGTGTATTTCTTTATCATTCAATTCATCCCAGTTTGGAGAGAGAAATTGATTAGGATTTTTGGCGATACCAAGAATGTAACTCGTTTTGGATTTCGTAAGTCCGCACGATGCAATTTCTTCTTCGGTNAATNTTGCAATATTTTNTGGTGTTATTGATCCAACTTTCTCAATTAATCGATTCCAAATAGCATCTGCTGCTATTACCGATATTTGCTGGCCAACTATTGCGTTNACGAAAGTCCTGAACAAGTCACCCTTACCTAGCAGGCTTTCTCCATCATACTTCTTGATTAGCGGGGCAATCAGAGGGTCGTTTGAAAGAAATTGTTTTGCAGCNTCCCACCAAGATGGTTCNCCANANNTCAAGANAAAACCTCCATTTGAGATTCATCNTTNCGAGAACGGAATGCCTCTAACAATNTCATCNCCGATTTCNACTATTTGTTCTACTAAATCATCTATTGTTTCCTCAGTAACACCGGGATTGGCAATAACTGGCCTCAGTATTGTTTTGTCTTTGATATTTGATTGTGAAATCATAAAATCTCCAGATTTTACCAACCTGTACCTCAATTGGCGATTCAATTCATTACAGTCAATCTCATCAGAATTATATCTAATACAAACATTAGACCAAACTCTGGAAGACATCATCTCTAAATTAGGATGATTCTCTACTTTTGATTGTAAATAATCAGCTAGTCGAACATAATTATCGATAAGTCTAGCCCAGCCTGCATCTCCTTTCTCTCGCCAAGCCAAAAACAGTTTCAAAGCATCATTTCGACGCCCACACTGTAAACTCGTTCTACCCAGATCTACATCTTCTGCATCTCCTAAGAATAAGTAGTGGGCAACATTACCATGAGAGCAAACTTTCCGTAAAATTTCAGGCCGTTTAATCAAGAAGGCAGAACAAACCAATGGCACACCCATCATTTTGTGCGCATCCCAGCATACCGAATCAGCTAGTTCGATTCCATTCATTAAGTTACGATGCTTTGTACTGAAAAGGCATGAACCTCCCCATGCTGCATCGACATGTAACCACAAATCTTGGTCAGAGCAGATTTCTGCAATTTCCTTTACTGGATCAAATGCTCCTCTAACTGTAGTTCCAGAAGTAGCGACCACGCAAAAAGGAATTTGAGAGTTCATTTTTGTCCTCTCTATTTCCTCAATGAGTTTGTCACATCTCATTCGCCCATCAGAATCACAAGCTACCTTGATCACATTGTCGAAACCAATTCCAAGTACATTTGCAGCCATAAGTACGGAATAATGAGATTCCTCTGAAACATAGCAAACTAATTTTTCTCCGTTAAATCCACGCTGTTGACCTAGAGGATCTCTGTGATACCTTGCACACATCATTCCAATCATATTGCCATTAGAGCCACCAGTCGTAAGTGTCCCATTGCCATCGGGGAAACCGACAATTTCACACATTCTTTGAATTAATGCCTGTTCGGCAAGTGTTGCGAATGGAGATAATTCATATGTGTACATCGAATTATTTGCTAATGTTGCGATAACTTCACCTGCAAAAGCAGACAAATTGAATCCCCCCCACAAAGGATTCATGAAACCTGGGAGATTGGTTTTCACACTATGCTTCAGAAATTGATCAATATCATTCAATGCATTATCTAGACCAAGACCTTCCAAGGGTAGATTCGTATCAATGATTTTCCTTAGACTCGATTGAGGCACATGGTCTACCAAATTATGGGACCCTGAAAGATAGTCCCGTATTCGGTTTAGAACTTCTTCGAGAAATTCCGAAGTCCTAGAATCTGTGATTTCCATTACTCCTCCCAGCAAAAGGCGGGTTTAGAACCCTGCGATGATTGGTTCCCCTCTAGACAGCCTTAATCCCTTAGAAACCAGTGCTTTATGATTCACAGTGACGTTTTATTTCATACTGCATATGCCATCATGCATAATGAATTTTTTGGTTTCCAAAATATTTTTTAAGCTAAAATTAAACACCTTTTACTTTCGAGAGCCATTGATCGAGATTTACTCATTATTCCCATTTTCATGGAACAGACGCACAGTGACTCGCAGTGGGCTTTTTCCATATTTTTTAGAGTTGGAAAACATGTCGCAGCGATATTACAGGCCTGAACAATTACATGCACATTGCATTTTCACCTAGGAATATTGAATAGGAAGAATGATCACGCAAATCTATGTTGGGGAGTGATGGCTCTGCGTGGCTCGAAAGATTACATATGCAATTGGCACGAAATCTGAGAGCAGCTGATTGGTCACAGGCAGAAATTGCAGATATTATGGGTTCTACTCAATCAACAATCTCCAGAATGGCCCATCGTGATTTACCTGAAATGTCAGGAACATCAGATCAATCTACAATTGACGGATGGGCGCATGAAATATCCATGGCCTTGAGGCAACTTGGACCAAAGGCTAAGCCTAGTCGAACCAGATTCGTGATGGAAATTGCCTTTGCTCCAGGACAAGTCTTGCGTTTTGATAAATCGCTTACTGGAACAGATCTGGATTCTGATCAAGAACAGTCATCTCTACTGAAGCGTCTCGAGTGGGCTGTGTCAAGGATAGATGTTAATCGATTGAAGAACCGTATGCCGGCAGTAGGAATGAATATTGCGTGCTGTTTAGAAACTGCAAGGTCAACCGCAGAAGTCGCTGCTTTTCCCGGGAAAATTACAATCGTTGATGGTAAAATTCGCCACCATGAAACACCACAATTTGGTGCATCAAAGCATTTAGCTAATATGCTAATAGATTCAAGAGTTTACGATAAATCAAAAACCGCTATACTCAATGTTCAACCGGGTGCTGAAAAAGAAAAAATTGAAACAATATGTGAAGACCTTGATTTGAATTTAACATTCGCACCCAAAGGAGATTTAATCCCGCATCAAGGAATCGACATAATCCTAGACGAAGGAGCATTTGGATGGGAACCATCATTATACATCCTGGCTCATAATCCACTAGAATTAGTAGACCGAATGCATAGAATAATTTCTTTATTATGAGGTGAACTCATGAGTAAAAAATTGGTATTGTTAAGTTTGTTAATTTCACTGATGATGACCTCAGGTTGCATAAGTGAAGCGATTGATGAGAACATGAAAAGCGAGGATTATGTTTGGGATGATGATGGAGAACTCGTCATAGTAACATACGACGTAACAGGGTTGACTGATTCAATGCTAAGTGAGTTTGAGAATCAAACAGGTTATGAGATCAGCCTAATGAAGTTAGAAGATGCAGGTTCTATACTCAATCATTTGCTGCAGTACAAAGGTGTTCAAGTCGCTGATCTCGCAATAGGATTAGACAACACATACCTGCAAACTGCGATTGATAATGATGTACTCTGGGAACATTTTGCGAACTTTTCCAATATTTCTGAGACTGCATTAGCCCCTTACGATGGACCTCTTGCTGTTCCATTTGATCAAGGGTACATGTGTCTGAATTATGATACTGAAATCGTTGATGGAGAAAATATGAGCGTACCCACTAGTTTGTGGAATTTGACTGAAGATGAATGGAAAGGCAAGGTTGCCATTCCATCACCTGAAACAAGTAGCCCAGGAAGAGCATTCATGACTGCCACTGTCGACTATTTTGCAAATGATGAGGATAATCAAACCGATTGGACTGATTGGTGGACTGCAATGTCAAGTAATGACGCTATAATTACCACAGGTTGGTCTGAAGCATACGAAACTCACTATACTGGAGGTTATGGAGAATATACCGAAGGATATGTCGGAGATGCTCATATTGTAGTGTCCTACTGTCACTCACCAGGTGTTGAATCTTGGTATAATGACAATTGGACAAAGTCAGCTGCACTTGACTTACCTCGGGCAGCATTCCACCAAGTTGAATATGCGGCTGCAGTAGCGGGTGGAAACTTGGATGCTGCCTCTGCATTCATTGAATATCTGTTATCAGAGGAAGTTAATGTCAACATGCCAACTGAGAACTTCATGTATTCTGTACTCGATGGAACTGATTTACCAGAAGATGGTGGATACAGATATCATTCAACAGTTCCTACAAAAACAGCAGAAGTAAGCCCAATAGATATCGCTTCGAACATGGAAAACTGGCTTGAAGACTGGAACCAAGCAATGGTTGCTGCTTGAAATGACTAACAAGTATGTGGCTTACACAGCGGTGATTCTTTACTCACTACTGATTATTGTCCCACTATGGTTAGCCCTTGATCGATTGATATGGGTTGCTGGTTTTGACATACTAGGTTGGATAGGGTCCCTAGACGAAAATTTTATTTCACAAGGAGTACTAGAATTCACGATAATTCAAGCTACGTTATCTGTAATCCTAACATTAGCAATAGGAATTCCAATCGCCTGGCAACTTGGAAGATATAATTGGCCATTTCAATCCTTGATTAAATCACTACTAACGATGCCATTTGTGATGCCATCGATTGTAGCAGCCATGGGTTTCATGAGCATTATTGGTGAAAATGGATTAGACATCAGAAGTGATAGAAGCACTTGGTTTGCGACCCTAATTATAGCACATGCTTGGTTTAATCTATCTCTAGTCATCAGATTCTGTGAACCAGTCTTATCGACATTAGATCCACATATGGAGGAACAATTGAGACTACTACCCAGTGGTAAAACAACTTGGGGCAGATTGCGTCATCTTTGGATTCCTTTATTGATGCCCTCGATTGTAGCAGCGGCTTGTATGACATTTGTCTTCTCATTCACATCCTTCGCCCTAGTAGAATGGATTACCTTGGGTGAAAATACACTCGAGAGTATGATGGCAGACATTGGCTCTTCCGCTGGAATAAAAGGCGTCATGGTCTCAAAAAATGAAGTCATATTAGGTGCATCAATAATTCAATTTACAATACTATTACTCTCGCTTTGGTTAATGTCTTGGCTCCAACAGAGAAGACAAAACCTTCTGCCAATCGCATCTGAAAATATTGTTAAAACTAATAACAAAAAAGGATGGTTCATTGTCCTACCTGCTATAATTTTTGCAATACTACCTCTGTTAGCTGTTTTGATTTCATCCTTTCGAATTAGAGAAACTGACGCAAGTGGTAGCAGGCAATATTGGAGTACAGAAGGATGGGAGTATGCCTTCACTGCTACTAATTCCCTCCCATCCGCATGGGATGCTTTACAAAATTCATTAGGATACGCACTCATTACTTTGGCAGTAGCATTACCTTTGGGATGGATGCTTGCTCAAACAATAAGAGATCTCGAACAGGTTAGACCAAGATTGGCAAGAATGTTAGATGTATTTTCAATGCTACCATTCGCAGTTTCAAGTGTAATGATTGGTCTTGGAGTAATGTTAGGAATGATTAGAATAAATGCTGAATTTTTCTACTCTTTCTGGCTGACTCCAGTCATAGCACACGTAATGATTACTACACCATTTGTTGTAAGAATTATTCTTCCAGCATTGAGATCCTTGGATCCAACTTTTGATGATTGTGCTCGAACTTTGGGGATGTCAAAAACAAAAAGGTTCTTTTTGATTAAAATCCCTATGCTGAGAGGGTCACTACTAATCTCGTCAATATTTATTCTAGCAATGTCCATGGGAGAATTTGGTGCATCTTGGGTAGTTACTAGAAATTCCGATTGGACAACTTTACCGATAATAATCGACTCGATTAGAGCCATACCATACAATAATCCTATGACGGTACCAGCTGCAAATGCGGTTTCAAGTGTACTCATGATTATTGCTTTGGTACTATTTGTTTCGACTGAAAAATTCAGACCAAAAAGAGACGGGGGAATGTTTTGATGTTAGAGTGCGAAAATTTGGCAAAGTCGTTTGAAAAGGATCTATTCGGTGGTTTTAATCTAAAATTGAATCCAGGAGAAATTGTCGCAATTACAGGTCCAAGTGGTTGTGGAAAAACGACCCTACTAAGATGTATATGCGGGCTGGAAGAGTTGGACAGTGGCAAAATTATTCTAAGCGGCAATGACATTACTGCTATCGCTGCAGAGGAGCGTGGAATAGGGTTGATTTTTCAAAAGCCTGTACTTTATCCACATTTGAATGTTGAAGGAAACCTAAAATTGGCCTCGAAACATGGAGATATTGCCACTGCATTAAGTGAAGTAAATCTAACTGGATTTGAAACTAGGAATATTGGAACTCTATCTGGAGGAGAGGGGCAGAGGGTCGCTTTAGCAAGAGCATTGTTAGCAAAACCTTCGGTATTACTTCTTGATGAACCATTCAGTTCTCTGGATGTTGAATTATCAGACAAATTAGTAAAAGATGTTAGAGCAATTTTGAAGGAAAGAAATTGCCCTGCAATTTTAGTCACTCATAACAAAAGCATTGCAGATAGTTTTGCAGACTCCGTTATTTCTCTGAAATAAATGTCATTTTGATAAATTCTAAATCGTGCATTACATTGCATCTAGTTATTGTAACAAACCGATTGCATGAATAGTCTGACCCTATCGCCAAAGCATGTTCAAGCGCCCGTGGAAGATATGGGCGCCACACTGGCGTCATCGAGATAACCGTCGTTTGTTTTGGTACACCATAATCACTCTCATTTTGGCAATGGCTTTACCTTACAGTGTGATTAACCAAATCATGGGCTATTTTGACCATTCTGTTTTGGACCCAATAACACCAATAGACACTATGGTTCCCTTCATTGCATGGTCCTTTGTGATCTATCTAAGTCTGTATCTCTACTACCCAGCAGCAGCTTGGTTTGGCAGAGATGATGACGACAGAATTAGAGAGATGTTTGCTTTCTATCAATCCTTATTTGTTATGACTTGGGTTGTTTATATGATATTCATTCTATTTCCTACAGAGATATACATCAGAGATCAAATTCCCGAAAGCGTACGCTCCGGTGAAGGATTTTGGGGATTCTGGTATGGAGATTTGATGCACAAAACTGACATGCCATACAATGCATGGCCAAGTTTGCATGTCACACAATCATTGATGATAGTGATGCTGCTAAGGTACTGGAAAATTGTTTATGGGTGGAAAGAAATCCTGACTTGGATTGCATGGATTGCTTTGTGTATTTCAGTCATGACTACGAAGCAGCACTTCTTCTTCGATCTAGCAACAGGAATAGTCACTGGAATTATTTGCTGGTATAGGATGTGTGTACCTGCAATGGAATCATCATCAGATAGTGACTGGATCGAGTTATACTCTAGCGATAAAAATCAAGATTCGTAAGTTAGTAACAAAATTTGATCAATGCTAATTGGGTCTTGCCCTTCTTCGTAAACAACACTCAAATCATGTACAAGGTATGTGTTGAAATGAATTGTCTCCCATACCTCGAATTCACCATCATTAACTACAGCATTATTTTTCTGACAAGTATCACCAAGTTCATCTGTTATTGTCCAAGAGAACTGAACTGATTGACCACCATTAAAATCCTCTAGAATTCCTGGATTTGTAACCGTGGATTTGATTTCTATCAGTTGAGGATGCTCTCCGCCGTTGTTAGGAATAGGATTGAAATTCAAAACTTTAGGATCAAGGGTTGCATTTTCAATCCATTCAATTCGTAAATCGATTATAATCGGTATCGTCAAACTTTGCTTGGTATTTCCTGAGTTAATAGCATATACAGAAACATTGTATTTGCCATGTGAAGTGAATTCGAGAATTATTGTAGAACTAGATTCGCCATCTAATTCAATAGGCTCACTGCCATCGTTTATATCGACTCCAATTGTTTGAATTTCAGTTTTGGTAGAAGAGAAATTAAATTCAATTTTTGGATTATTTATTGATTCTAAATCTCCAGAAACATATTTCTCAACAATAACTCCACTCGAAGCAGATAACTCCACATTAAGTTCAAAATTATCAGGTTCATCTTCTGAAAAAATGCAACCTGAAATACTACAGCAAAGTAAAGACACGATGGCTATCACCGATATCTTCGCCCCCATGCTTTTGCTAGAAGTTAGAAGTATAAAACTCAGTTTGTAAATTTGATACCTGCATAATTCGTCACAACAAGTACTTCATGGCAATAGATTAAATTGCATCCGATAAACAAGAACTGTTGGGGAAGATGCGCCGAGACACTAGGACTGATGATGCCAGCCAAGGCATCAGCGCGATGGTTTTATTCATCGCAATTATCCTAATGAGTTCAGTAATCGCAGGAGTGGTCATTGGTTTTGGTGAGAAAATCTTCTCTGAAACCAAAAATGATGCCCAAGAAAATGTGCCAAGTGTCAAGGGCATTGTGAATCTTGTAGTCCTAGAGATATTTACACTCGGAGCTAATGATGAAATTCATATTGTCTTTGAATTACCTTATATCGAACATTCGGTTGGTGATGATGCGGTATCGTGGGTCATAATGTGTCACCCAACGGGGACTAATAACATGAGATTTGATGAAGGGGATTTTACCCTAGCCACTGATTTAGATGGAGATGGCTTAACAGCCCTTCCATTAGTAGAGTTCGAACCTGCTGTGACCTATCGAATGATAATGCAACTAAACGATTGTGACCTGGATGATGTAGATTCAGCATCCCTAGTCCTCGTTGTGGACAAAGGCAGAACTCAAGAATGGCAAATGAATATTGGCACGGCCCCATACCAGGGTCAGGATTTGAATTGAGGTGTAAACATGCGACGACTTCGAAATAATTCTGATGAAGATTGTACGATTGGTATGAGCGCAATGGTGATGTTTATCAGCACTATTTTACTTGCAGCGATAATTTCTTTTACGATAATTAGACTAACAGAAGAAATTGGTCAGAACAGTCAGAATACAGCAGAAGACGTGAGAAGAGATGTTGCAAATTCGGTCATAATTACCGGTGCATGGGTGTACGATAATTACGATGACATGCTGTTTATGATGGAATTTGGTGCAACAGGAGAACCTATTGCCCGTGAAGATGTATTGTACGTCCTTACATGTACCGAAAGCGACGGTGATTTCTTTTACCGTTCAGCGGCTTTAGGAAATTCAAACGGAGGATCTGCAATTCATGTTTGGGAAGTTGGTACTGAAGGTCCAATAAACAATCCAACTTTCGCTAATGTCGACAATTTCGAACCTGGAGCAAGATATTTCTTCACATTAGATGGTGGAACTCAAACAACTCCTGGAGATGACAAATGTGGACCAGTACACCTTGACACAGAAGGAATCAATGCAAACCTTTGGTTGCATATACCAAATGGACCCTCTACTCAACAAGTACTATCTCTGTCTAATGGACGTGAGATTGGATCTCAAATAATTTGAAATTCACATCCAACTCGCAATCAATTCTGGTTGTGTCAGATAGAATGTTAGAGCGATTCCTGCCATCATCATCATCCATGCGCCAA
>NZGQ01000080.1 GCA_002689565.1 Methanobacteriota archaeon
ACAAGCAGATTTTTCAGTCTCGAATGGATCAGGTTCTTGGGCTGGTAGACACGCAACTTGTTGAGTTTGGCCCCGAGGGCGATAGGAGCTCATTCTTTAACGAAACAAATGATAAGCCGCTCGACTACTCACGTAACACAGCAAATTACTTCAATAATATTGAACTAACCGCCGAAGTTCGAAATCCAATTCATAAAACTCTGGAATATGTAACTGCCATCTTCCATCATCCAGTGGCCATGCAGAATCTGCAACTAATCTCACAGACAGAGTTTCTCCATCTAACATTCCGAAAGTTGCTCCAACGTGTAACGCCCGGGATGATGCAGGAGCGTTTGGGTGCGATGCATGCCAAATTTGATCTAATCTAGTATCTATCAATTCATCTAGAGTAAATTCGTCAGAAGATTGCATCTCACCGCTTATTGCCCAAAGCGGAGAAATTATTCCACTCAATATCAAAATCAGCACACCTGGGGCAAAAATCCCATATCTGATTTGTTTGGAAGTCGTTTCTGTCCTTACCTCGATTACCAATCCAACTAAAACTGCCAAAGACAGAATCATAATCATTAATTCAGATGTTCCTTCCAAATCTTCAGAACCAAACTCTTGCGCTTTCATTCCATATCCTTGCCATTCCCAAGATGAATAATCGAAATCATCTGGAGAAGTGGGGCCTAGACCTTCAAAAGCGATTAGACCGACCCACATGTAGGGCTGGAAAGCATTCAATTTCCCACCTAAACAGAAGTCGTATTCGCCGATTGGTAAAGCCCTCCATTGCCAAGTCATCTTTGTATTCCCATTGGTCACCTCGGTTTCAAGGTCGGGAATTGGCGCCATTTTGTTATCTGGCAGAATCAAATCAGGGCGACCATGATTTTGTTCTATTTCTGAAGGAACTTCTTCCCATTCAACCGTAATACGTAAAATTTCATGATTATCTAATTCGAAGGTCCAACAATCCCAATCATCTTCTACAAGTGCACCATAATGGATAGTATCCAATTCTGTCATTCTAGGGGATGCATAAGATGAAGGTTCATCCACATCTCTTGAATCAACATCCTCCGACCAAATTATATCAAGCATCATGAAGGATAAACCTCGTAAATTCAATTGCCAACTACCAGGTCTATCTACTTCAAATTGCAATAAGATACGTATTTCCTCATCTGGCCATAATAGCCGATCACCACCTATATTCAGAGGTTCATTCTGGATATTATATGGTCCTTGAATACCATCTGAAGGATTTGAATCACCTTGAAATTCGATTACAGTAGTAGAACTTGCTATAATTATTGTAACTTCTAAATCCGGCCTTGAAATTCCAATTACGTCGTCTTGATAACGTAAATCAATTTGAAGTTCATCGATTTCATCAGGAATCAAAGCGATCTCATTTTGAGCTGGCTGCATTGGTAATTCAATGAAAACAGTCTCCGGTGAAAATGGAGAAGCCGAATTTACGGTTTGTGAAATACTAGACTCTCCAGTATGGAATTCAGTGAGTGAACAATCATCCACATTATTGCATGAGAACCAAAGTTCTCCACCTCCCTCTTCTGAATCGACTGCTGCTGTAGCGGCAGGACAAGAAATTATGCAGAGAAGGAGTATAGCAAACAATCTCCGCATATATCTCTGTAAGAAACTGTCCTAATCACTGTACCGTATCATTGGGCACATCTTTTAGAATAGTTCTACATTTACGGCAGAGATACCTTCCCTTCCCAGGTTTTTGTCTAGGATATTCTTTCTTGCATGTTTCACAAACCCACAGCCACTTCGCCTTTTCTCTGCGCAGCATTTCGGTAAAATCTAGACCCATAGTTGATGATTCTTGACTTGGCCATAACTTTTCAAGAGAACGAAATGTAGAATCGTGCGCTGTGTATCCCAATGCATGAACAAACTCATGGTGCAAAACCCATGCACCATAGGGCATCCAATCTTTGGTTAGTAAACGAGGGTGTAGATCGATAACATCAACCTGCTCTGGCTTGGTTGGATTTTTTACTCCTCGCTTCCATCTAGTAACTCCGTGTCTTTGAGTTGCATTTTTTCTTAGAACCCCTAAATCAATCGCATTTAACTTTGTAAGTTCTTCCTCACTCCAAACTTCCATTGCCATCATAACCTCGATTACAAACTCACGTAATCTCGTCAATTCCTCAATTTGCTGCGAGGATGGCTTAGCCATTCATGACCACCGATGATAAGCAGGATGACCTTCTTTTACGGCCACAAACAGACCTTTCCCAGTAGCACAAACTTTGCCTTCGGCTGTTAGTGTCATTTTGATTTTAGCTCGGTCTTCCATCAATTCCTCAACCTCTGCCAAGATATGAAGTTCTACTCCAGTAGGTGTTGGTCTTCTAAGAGATACAGAGTAGGTTGCGGTGACAGTACATGGAGGCTCTTCTAATCCTTCAGCATCCATAAGAGCAATTGCAGCAGCCCAATTTCCGTGACAGTCGAGCAGACTTCCAATAATCCCTCCATTTACCATTCCAGGGAACGCTTGGTGTTCATCGGATGGCGTGAACCTTAATTCCAATCCTTGTGCACATCTGTGTGAATCGATTTGCAATCCTTTCTCATTCGCAGGACCACATCCGAAACAAATTGATGAAGGGGCATATTGACGTTGGACTCCTTGCTCCATAACCTCCTGTAATTGAAGGAGGTTGATTTGCTATTCGCATCCATCACCTTGATGTCCTTTCGATTAATGGGCAAACATGGCCGGGAAGAAGCGACGTATCAGAGTCGCAAACGAACTTCCCAAAACCAGACGTTTAGCAATAAAAAAAGCATTAGAAGAACACGAATCTGAGGCGAGGCCTGAATGGGATAGATCTTCTGAATGGGGTGATGCTCGATTCCTTAGAAAACGCATCAAAGTTGGAGAGATGCGAACAATTCACATGCCACTTCTCGATGTTGACATGGGAGACTCTTGGCCGATTCCAATAACTGTTTTTCATGGGGTTAGACCAGGTCCTGTTGTTACAATAATCGGAGCATCGCATGGTGATGAGTTGACAGGGACTAGTGCATGTACCAATTTGCTGTCATCAATATTTACAGAACCTGAAGGCGCTTTAGACCCTCAAACAATGGCTGGCACTGTTAGAATTGTTCCTGTTCTCAACCTGCCAGGTTACAGGGCAAAAACACGCTATTTCCCTGATGGACGTGATTTGAATAGAGCATTTCCCGGTNTATCAAAAGGAAGCACAACCTCNAGAGTNGCAAGTAGGGTCAAGAAAAATCTGATNAACGATTCAGATGTCATAATTGATTTGCATAGNGCTGCCACTGGTAGNTCGAACATGCCNCAGATTCGTGGAGACTTATCTCATCCNGAGTCATACCTTCTTGCCAAAGCATTCGGNATNGAGGTAGTNTTGGATAGNCGCCCTCCAAAAGGAAGTTTGAGNAGAGTTGCAAATGAAATGGATATCGCAGCTGTNACCTATGAAGGNGGAGGAGCNAANAGGCTTGANCAAAATGCCGTNAAAGTTGCTGTTCACGGTTGCTTAAANGTNCTAAGAGCATTGAAAGTTATTCCAAANAANCCTAGNAGGCCTAGATTCAGACTCAATGCNGGAGGTTCGACNTGGTTNCGTGCTGGAGAAGGCGGGCTTCTGGATATGTTTGTTGGACCCGGTAGCATTGTNACAAAGGGNGACGTAATCGCTACNATTTCTGACCCAGGAAGCCCTGGACTTTCTGTTGACATTGTAGCACCTGAAAACGGTCTGATGATTTGTACTGCAACCAATCCCTTCGTAACAGCAGGAACTCCTGTTGGCCATTTCTTACCTGTTACTAAGCACATNGAGTTACTGAAAACACAAATGGATGACAGGGGAGTATTGATGGTAAACGGTAGCCAAGGAGAGGCCCTATGGCGTGANGAGGTCGATATTGTTGAAGAAATCAAAGTCGAGGGAGAATGGTCTGGTGGTTCCGTAGATGGCGAGTGGAACCAAATTAATGCAGAAGACACCGAACAAGAAGAAGCGGCCTAATCAAGACTGAAACTGTGAAATGGCTTCTCGAATTTCTGCATCTTCCATATTTCTTGGTTGGCTCTTTGCAACTTCGAATAGATGAGAAACAAGTTCATCTGTTGCTTCCATCCCATTACTTTCTAGCCAGTGGATGATGTTTGATCTTCCTGACATATGTCCAATTCGGATTACCTGCTCTAGACCGAAATCGCCTGCTGGAACTCCACTGTAGACTCTGTCTGCAAGCCACATGTCGCCCTTACGGATGGCCTTGATGACTGCACTAGCGTGTACACCGGTACCTGTTTCGAATGCATCCTGTCCAAATACGGGATAATTCCTAGGTAGTGGTACCTTGATGTATTCATTAGCCTTCTTTACGTATTCACTAAGTAAAGATAGGTCGTTGTTGATAACTCCCATCAATGATAAATTTACCAGAGTTTGATCTAGAGGAGCATTTCCTGCTCTCTCTCCAACCCCCAATGCAGTTCCGTGAACAACATCTGCTCCTGCTTCAACCGCAGCGAGATTATTTGCAACACCTAATCCTCTATCCTGATGTCCATGCCAATTAACTTCGATTTCACTACGCTTAAATCCTGAATCCTTGATTACTTCTTCATCGATAAAAGAGAGTAGCTGCTTNACTCCATTTGGAGTTACGTGTCCACATGTATCGCAAACACATAGCCTTCTTACTCCAATTTCCATCGCTCTCTGATAGATTAATTTGACATCTTCTGGTTTAGAACGAGTAGTATCTTCGGTGACAAACATTACCGGAATGTCGTTATCGACGGCAAATGATACTGCTTTTTCCATTGTTGAAACTAATTTTTCCATAGTCCAGCCTTCTGTAAACTGGCGAATTGGGCTCGTTCCCAAAAATGCACTTGCTTGAATTTGCATTTCATGNTTAGCTTGCATTTCAACAAGTGGTTCGATATCATTCATCAGAGTTCTTACCGCTGCACCCGGCCTTATCTGGAAATCATTCTCNTTTATGTGAGATAACATTGCGTTAATGTGATCTCTATGGAATGGGCCCGCTCCTGGTAATCCTAAATCGACCTTCTGGATTCCTAACTTTTCCATGTAAGTCAATAACTCGATTTTCTGATCGATAGNTGGATTCAATGCACTTGGACTTTGCAGACCGTCGCGTAATGTTTCATCATCAAACCATACACCATGAGGATGATTTGCTGAATTTCTTGAATATTCATAATCAACTACGTTCCAATCATAAATCAGATTTTGTTCATCCATAGTATCACCTCATTGGGTTCGCTTNACCCCTAAGAGAAGCGGTCAGCGTTTGAACCCGTCGGATATCTGGTCATTCCTCTTCGTTGAGAACTCCAGATTTCACNGCAGCAATATATTCCTCTTTATCGATGACNCCNTCGTTGTTTAAATCGAGCTCATCGAATTCTTCTCCCGCATCNTTTTGCGAACTCTCAATAAGTTCTGCAGGAAGTCTTGCGCTGAAAATTACTTCATCTGCATAACCGTTTTTGGATTTATTTCTCAGTTCCATTACCCTAGTTCCTCTAGTAGCCTTACCAGTAGTCTTCTTGGTTTGAGAAACTTCAGTTCTAATCATCATTCCTTTCTTTGTTAATAGGAAAATGTGATCATCAGGATTAGGTATCTTCCTGACACTGATTATAGAATCCTCGAATTGTTCGTCCAATTTCATGGTCCTTACACCCTTTGCTCCCGGCCTAGTTTGTCTATAACCATCAGTCGTAAATCTTGGTTCACCTGATTCAGTCGTTCTTTGATTTCCATCTTCATCAAGAATTGCGACTCTGTCACCGGTACCAATTGTACTTCGCTTACCCATGCCAAATTTAGACAATGTCAGAATTTGTTCTTCAGGGTCATTAATGGAGACCATTCCTGCTACAAATCCTCCACCAGAGCCTTTTCTATCCCCTACCTTGATTCCGTAAACTCCTCCTGAAACTCTTCCAGATGCTCTTATCGCAGAACACTTGAATCTGGAAGCATATCCTGTTGTTGAGATCATTACAATATCATGTTCATTTGTTGCAGACCTGACATTCACAAGAGAGTCCCCTTCTTTCTTGAAGCGGAGAGCGTACTTTCCGTTACGATTTATTTTTACATACTCACTGAGAGATGTTTTCTTGATTAATCCCATCTTTGTTGCAAACATCAAGAAGCGACCATCTGGATTTTCTAAGATGTCTTTAGAAAGCGGGAGAATCGATACAATATTCTCCTCATCACGAATACTTTCGAGGAGATTTCTAATGTGAGTCCCTCTAGATAGACGACTTCCTTCTGGGGTTTCCCAGGCCTTCAAGCCGTATACTCTACCTTGGTCTGTAAAGATTAGTAGTCTGTCTTTACTGAAACAAGAAAGTATCAACTGAGGAGTGTCTTCAGTCTTTGTTGTAACTCCTTTGAGACCTTTGCCACCTCGATTTTGTGTTCTGAATGTATCAACTGGTGTATGTCGAACATAGTTATCTTCACTCAAGGTAATAACAATGGCTCGCTCTTCAATCAAATCCTCTCTATCCATAGACAATGGCATTGGATCGATGTGTGAGCGTCGCTCATCACCATGTTTGCCAACCATTTCATCCATTTCGGTTAGTAAGATATCTAGACGGCGAGATCTTGAGCCGATTATGTCCTGTAGATCTGCAATCCTAACTTGTAGTTCATCGAATTCATTCTGAACCTTTTCTACATCTAATCTACTTAGTTGATACAATCTTCTCTCAGCTATAGCCTTAGATTGGGCTTCTGTAAAGCTGAATGGTGCAATTCCTGGGAACGTTTCATTTCCTTGTAGGACCGATTCAAATTGCTCACGACTCGAACTTCCCTTTCCAACTGCAATTACATCATCAATACGATCTTGGGCTTTAACCAAACCTTCCAAAATATGTGCACGAGCTTCCGCTTTCCCTAGATTGTAAATCGCTCTTCTCTCTATGACTGACTCGCGATGTTGGACATATGTATGAAGCATTACTGGCAAGGTGAGTAGAACAGGACGTCCATCTAAAATTCCCATCATGTTAGCAGAATATGATTCTTGCAATCTACTAGATTTGTACAATTGATTCAAAACAGCGTGAGGATCTGCATTATTCTTAACCTCGATTACAACACGAATCCCTTCTTTTGATGATTCATCTCTTATGTCTCTAATTCCAATAACAGAGCCCTTGGTAACAAGTTCTGCAATATGGACTAGCATGTCTGCTTTCTTTACCTGATATGGAATCTCATGAATAATAATTCTCTTACCTTTGGAATCGTCAAGAACATCACACTTGGAACGTACATGGAACCTTCCCTTACCCGACGTGTACATGTCATAGATTCCATCTATGCCGTGGATGGATGCTCCTGTTGGGAAATCAGGACCTTTTACATGCTCCATGTACTGTTCTATAGACAAATCTGGCATCCCTTGATTACCTTCACCCTCTTCCAGGATAGTTTCTACATGTAGCCTTACAGCTCCAGAAACTTCGGTCAGGTTATGAGGGGGTATTTTTG
>NZGQ01000081.1 GCA_002689565.1 Methanobacteriota archaeon
CCTTCTTCGGTGAAGTTACCCCAGCCATATTGTGTCCCAGGGATTGCGCCGCCATAGCGATAAATCGCTGCATCGAGACCAGTGTTTGCTTCACTCTCAACTCTACCGTTGTCATATCCTCCCCAGTAACTTACTGTGGAAGGGCATTGTCCAGCGAAATATGCTGAATTTGGACAGTTGATTAGTGTCCAACCGAGGTCATCTGAGAAGACTTCAATCATTGCTGCATCATCCCAAACTTCTCCCAAAACGAATCCGTTTTGATCTTGAGAGTATAGATCAGATAGACCAAGATGGCGGAAGATTTCCAGACTCATCCATGCTCTATCAGCGCCAGATAAATCAACATCGTTCAGAACAATTCCTTCATCCCAGTTAGGTTCGTAACCCGACCAAGTGTCTCCACTTGAGTTAGTCTTCATCAGACCAGACCACATAAAGTCGGTTGGATTGTTTCCGTTGGCTGATTGTTCTACTGCGTTGTTTCCTGAGGTGTGACCTACTGTACTGTTTGCAGCCACTTCTTCATGCCAGTGGTTTGCTCCATAGTATGCTTCACTAGTCCAGGTACAGCCAGTTCCACATCCAGATCTGTCTTCTGGATTATCCCAATCCATTGCATAAACTGTTACATTGGTGGATGCTGCTTCATCAACTTCCTTAATCTCAACATCTACTGATGCTTGGCCGTTAAGAATATCCATTCCAGTGTTAGTTACAGTTACTTCGACTTCACGAGTTCCTTCACCGAGAGCGCCGACATATGCATCGGTCGGATTGATGTCAATGCCAGAAACTGCTAGGTCCTTGTTGTCCATTTCGATTACAACAATCCTGTCGTATGAACCATCCCAACCGAAGTTGTCGTCGTATGTAAGTTGGTCATATGCACCATGCCCTATGATTAGATCTGGCGCACTGTTTGGACCGCCAATAACCTGGCCTACAATCGCTGTTGTCGGCCTCATTGCACCGAAATATTCCAACGGGTTCATATGCCCACCATTACCGTTGGACAAAGTTACTTGAACGCTTGTTGGCAAATTTAGGAAATAATTCGTTGTTGTATCACCAGTAGATGATGTAGAGTTAGATTGCTTGAACTTAGCTGCGTGAATGAAATCTGGTTCTCCATCGCCGTTCAACTCATCGACAGTAACTTCCCAAGCGATATATGGCCCGAAATATACTGTTTTAGTCGAACTGAAAGTATGAGTTGATTGCGTAATTGTTGCATAACTTACGTTTTCAGTGTTAGCGTCATTAATTGCTACAACGTCAATTATTCCGTCGTCATTGATGTCTCCAATGTCGAATCCACCGAAATCGACTCCGAGTTTGTGTACGTGGAATGATTGTTGAGTGTTAGCGATTGCACCACCGTTTTGATTCCAAGTTAATGCTGCACCGAACGTGTCTTGAGTACAGTCAAACTCCACTACAGTGATGTTGTCAGAAGCTGCCGGAGCAGTAGTTGCTCCAGTAAGGTAATCTACACCTGCAGATCTAACCAACCATAGGTCGACGTCATCACAACTTCCAGTTAAACTGGTTTGGCTTGATTCGCCCCAATCTCCTAATTCTAATTCTCTATACGCATTTTGAGTTGAATCCCCTAAATTTAGGATATTAGTGGTTTGAGTCTGTGAGTTAATTGGCCCCATGTAAGTGACAACACGCTGGTTCTTTATGTCGGCAAGCAACTCAAGAGTGACGATGTCATCGTTGCCGTCACCGTCGAGATCAGCGACTGCTAGGTCCCACATCCACACTACATCGAATTGTTCTCCGATGGAGAATGTGTCTACACTGCATCCATCATTCTCGATGATTGTGACGTTACCTGGCTTATCTACGACTAAAGCGCCTGAAGCGTCTTGACGTAGTGGTCGGTTTCTTGCATAGATAACAATGTCAATTGCATCATCACCTGTGAATTCTCCAACCTCTACTTGCTGAGTGTTAGAGTGATCTTCGAAATCTGCATCCTGGCTTGGATTTCCTGATGTCCAGATATCGGTTCGCTTCTGGAAATGTCCATTTTCGTTCCAAAGTACAGAAATTTTCGTACTGCGGTCATTCGCTGTTACAATATCCAAATCACCGTCACAATCGAAATCTCCCAATGCAACGTCTACAGGGTCTGTATCTGTCGTATAGGTCCTTGAAGTCGAAGCTGTAACAAGGTTCGCGGCGGTTGTTGAAAGTAACATTACTAGCACTAAGAATAACGCTCTCGTGCGTCCATCTTGGTTCATACTCTTCCAAAGCATATTCATCACTCATTTCTGCGGAATTCAACTACCACTTTAATTCCTTTGGAATGATGTCCGAAAGCGAAAAGCGAAAATGCCTTTCAGTGAGGCGTTTTTACTAAAGCGCTAATATTTCATGAAATATTACAATCCTGAGGCTAACCAAGCGGGTGAAGGGCCCCATCCAGTATTACTTCCACCGTGAACTTTGACTATTTTTCCTGCTCTAAACATACCTTCTAGAAATAATTCGAGTTCAAGGCCTTCTCTATCTCCAAGAAAATCGCTAGCAGCAAGAGCGATTGTTTCAGTTGTAATTGCAGTCACTCCATGATTTCTAACAACTATCCTTAGCAATTCCTTCAACCATGACTCAGCCATCGGGTCGACAACCATTGGACCCTGAGCAGGATGTGGGGCCTCTAATTCTTCTAGCTGATCTCTTAATTGGTCCGCAGTTGGACGTTGAGGTTGCTCTAATCCTACTTCAACGAGCTTTTCTGCGAGATTTAACTCACCGATTGGTCTCCTGATAATCGGTATACGAGAAGGGTCCGGTTCTGGCCCCATATCCTTTGGTTTACCAGATTCTGAAGTGGACTCATCTGCGAACCCTGAATTTGAAAGAGATGTGCTATCAATAGCCATTGGCATTGCCCAACCTACTGTTGACAAACCTAAGTCTGAGACGATGCTACGAACCCAATCAGCCTCGCCTTCTAGAAGGACATCGACTTCATCGTCATCGCTACGGAATCGATAGCGTATGTAGCCACTCAACTCCTGCATGGCCGGGCCTAAAGGCGATGGAACATCAATGCACCGGTTATTGTGCCAAATTCCTTAGCACAGTATGTAGAATTCCACCGTTACGGTAGTAATCTACCTCGACTGGAGTATCAAGTCTAACATCAACTTTGAACTCAACACTTGTACCATCTGACTTGTGTGCCGTTACTGTTAATTCTTGTAGAGCCTTTACGTCGTCTGTAACTGGTATATCGAAAGATTCGGTTCCATCTAGACCAATTGAATCTGCATCTTCTCCTTCTTTGAAAGTTAGAGGAAGAACGCCCATTCCAACTAAGTTTGACCTGTGGATTCTCTCAAATGAAGTTGCAATAACGGCTTTTACGCCCAATAAATAAGTTCCTTTAGCAGCCCAATCTCTACTGCTTCCAGTACCATATTGTGACCCAGCAAGAACAACCATTGGACCATCATTGTCCATTGCAGCTTCGTATACAGAAGAGACTTCGCCTGTTTTGTGATTGAGTGCATAGCCGCCTTCGGTTCCAGGCGCCATTTGATTTCGAACTCTGACATTTGCAAAAGTACCACGCATCATAATTTCGTGATTTCCTCTACGGCTTCCAAATGAATTGAAATCTGTATGCTGTACGCCTCTTTCTACCAACCACTTCCCTGCCGGTCCATCCGCTGGGAATGCGCCTGCTGGAGAAATGTGATCGGTTGTAATTGAATCTCCCAACTTTAGAAGCACCTTGGCGCCTTCTATCGATTCAATAGGACTTACTTCTTTGGACAAACCTTGGAAGAAGGTAGGCAATCGGATGTAAGTGGAATCCTCTTGCCAAGGGTACAATGGTGAGGCCTCACTTGGAATTGTATCCCAACGAGGTTCTTGCATAACTGTTGCATATCTTTCTCTGAACATTTCAGGTGTTATTTTGGCCATTGCTTGCTGCAATTCTTCGTCACTTGGCCAAACGTCACTAAGCATTACTGGATCGCCTTTTCTATCAAATCCAAGCGGTTCGGTTGTCAAATCCACATTGAGACTTCCTGCTAGAGCATATGCTACCACTAAAGGTGGACTTGCTAGGTAGGAAGCCTTGATCTTTTGATGTACTCTTCCTTCGAAATTACGATTTCCAGAAAGTACTGAACCTACAATCAAACCTGATTCGTCGATGGCTGCCTCGATATCTTCAGGAATAGGTCCAGAATTGCCAATACAAGTTGTACATCCGTATCCAACATTGTTGAACCCTAGAGCCGCCAAATCCTCATCCAAACCATTGGCCTCATAGTATTCAGTAACGACTCTTGAGCCTGGAGCAAGTGAGGTTTTTACCCATGGTTTGACCATAAGACCTCGCTTTCTTGCATTTCTTGCAAGAATTCCAGCAGCGAGCATAACTCCTGGGTTTGAAGTATTGGTACAAGATGTAATTGCAGCAATAACAACGTCGCCGTGATTTAGATCATAATCGCCGTTAATTATGGAAGATTTTGAGAGATCTTCCTTTGACAAACCATGTCCGTGATGGCCTAACTCATGAGTTAAAGACTCCTCAAAGTGAGTTGCCATTTTGGATAAATCGACTCGATCTTGAGGTCGTTTTGGTCCTGCTAATGCAGGATCTACCGTTGAAAGATCTAACTCCAAAAGCGCTGTGTAACTTTTTTCTGGTGCAGAGGAATCATACCACAAACCTTGTGCTTTGCAGTAAGCCTCAGTGCCTAAGATGTCTTCTTCTTTCCTACCTGACAATCTCATGTATGATAGAGTATTATCGTCTACTGGGAAAAAGCCACACGTTGCACCATATTCTGGAGCCATATTTGCAATAGTTGCACGGTCTGGAAGNGATAATTCAGCCATTCCTTNTCCGAAAAATTCCACAAACTTTCCAACAACTCCATGCTCTCTTAGAATNTCTACAATNCTCAAAGTCATATCTGTAGCTGTAACTCCAGGGTTTAGAGANCCGATTAGGCGGAATCCAACAACATCAGGAGATAGCATGTAAATTGGCTGACCAAGCATCACTGCTTCNGCTTCAATNCCACCAACACCCCAGCCAAGNACTCCTAATCCGTTTATCATAGTNGTGTGNGAATCNGTCCCTACCAAAGAATCGGGTAGCCANACNCCATTTTCTTGGCGNGCTACAGTAGCNATCCATTCAAGNTTGACTTGGTGAACAATACCTCTTGAAGGAGGCACTGCNCNGAAATTCTTCAAAGATTGNTGGCCCCATTTCANGAAGGTGTAACGCTCCATATTTCTATGATATTCCATATCCAAATTNAGGTCTAAAGCGTCNGCATTAGCTCCTGAAATATCAACTTGAACAGAGTGATCAATTACCAAGTCTACAGGAACTTGCGGATTGACTTTTTCTGGATCTCCTCCCATCTCAACCATAGCATCTCGAAGAGCTGCTAAATCNACAACNGCNGGNACNCCAGTAAAATCCTGAAGAATTACTCTAGAAGGAAGGAATGGAATTTCTCCACGCTCACCATTTGCAGTCCATGCTGCAATATTTCTTACGTCCTGCTCAGTAATCAAAAATCCGTCGCAGTTTCTCAATGCGCCTTCTAGCAATACTCTGATTGAATAAGGAAGATTCGAGGTATCAATCCCAGATTCATCCAATGAATCCAATGAATGATAATAGCCACCTTGAGAGAATTCTTTCTTGGATGAAAAGGAATTTGCCTCGCTCATATCTTGAGTGCGAGTGACCCAAACATATCAACATGCCTTTTGCTGGATTAATCACCAGAACTTGTACCAAGGATCATCAGAATCATCTTCGATTAGAGTTGCTTCTACAACGATTACTGGATGAACAGACTTGGCAGCATTAGGATCTTGTTGTGAAGCATCTCTACAAACCCCGTCCAATGATTGGCACTCAACTTGGGAGATTTGGTCAATCACTTCTACACCAGTGGTATCCACTCCATCGATTTCCCCCGCATAGGCGATACCAAAGGCAGTATAGCTACCATCGAGTGAGTAAGCACCGACTGAATCAACTAGATAGAACTGAGAGCCATGTGAATTAGGAGATTGTGATCTAGCAGCAGCAATTACTCCCGGGTCATGGGTTTGGCCGAATTCAGCAGGGACAACCCAACTTGTTTCATCACCTTCACAATCATCGGTTTTCTCCATGCTTGGNTTNCAATAACCGAAGTATGCACCTGCATATCCNCCNGNGCCNGCCTTGTTGACGAAATCCCCTCCTTGAATCATGAATCCATCAACGATTCGATGGAATGGTATACCGTCATATCTGCCCATGTCTACGTTAGCCCTGAATGATTCAGCATGCATTGGTGTTTCATCATCATACAATTCGATCCAAATGGTACCTTCATGTTCTACACCGTTAGCGTCGGTCCATCTCAATTTCATCATNACATCTTGATTTGAATTGTCAGAAGATTGNACGAATTGAATTGCTGCAAGAATGATCAACAGAGCCGCAACTATTGCGAATAGGCCTGCTGGAGTTGGAGTTCCTTCGTTGAACAACCTAGGAATTGCTGTTTGAGAAATCCCCTTATCCTGCATTTCGTTTAGTAGTTGATTGTATTGCGCGTTAGATTGCTTGTCTCGTGGGTTCATCTTCACCGCATCACGTAGCAAACTCGCTGCTTTTCTNTACTCAGATGCTGAGCCGCTTTTNGANGCTTTCATGTGCATTGCTTTTCCAGCAAGTCTTAGCGTAGTTGCCTCTTTACCGTCAGCATCAGCCTCTCTTAAGAGATCTAATGCTCGGTCAATTTTACCNTTGTCAANNAGTTTCTCTGCTTCCTTCCAGGNACCAGCAATATCTTCATCGGCCATNTTCCGCCGANACCCCTTTTGGTTTTGAGCCCTACCCTCGCAAAAACAAGAATTTTGTCGCCAACACATTCAAAGGTCGTGGGCCAACGCAAGGGGGCAATGGTGAACCCCCGACGGGGGGGGCAACCGAGGTGGCAATGCCAAATGAACAAAGTTGTAAATGATTTCACCATAAATATAGCAACAGCAAATGGTACTGGTTCACAGTCCGCAAACCTAATTCTATTACAGACACTATTCGACATGGGCATCCCNGTCAGTGGTAAGAATTTGTTCCCCTCAAACATCTCGGGATTACCTACTTGGTATATCGTTAGATTATCAGAAAAAGGGTATCAAGCACCGGGAGATAGAACNCACATCCAAGTNTTGGTCAACCCTGCAACTTGGGAAGAAGATCTAGCATCTCTGGAACCGGGCACAGTAGTTATCTGGAATATGGATTCCAAGATGGCGATGGAAAGAGAAGATGTAATCTCATATCCGGTTCCAATGACTAAAATCGCTCGTGGATTGAATCCTAAGTTGGCTAGAATGATTGCAAACGTCGTCTATGTAGGAGTTCTAGCTGAAATTCTCGGCATGGATCAAGATGTTCTTGAAGCTGCGATTTCAAAGCAGTTTGGTGGCAAAGCAAAGGCTATTGAATTAAATTCAGAAGCGGCTAGACTAGGTCGAGCATATTGTGCTGAAGAATTGACCAAGAGCGATCCTTACGCAGTTGAAGCAAGAGACGTCGAAGATGGAGGATTCTTCATCGAAGGAAACGAAGCAGTAGCACTGGGTTCTATCTTTGGTGGTGTTCAGATGCTATCTTGGTATCCAATTACTCCTTCCTCTAGTTTGGCTGAAGGAATCATTGCATGGCTTCCTGAACTAAGAACTCATGAAGGCAAGGCAACATATGCAGTTTTGCAAGCAGAAGATGAACTAGCAGCAGCAGGTATGGTTCTAGGAGCAGGTTGGGCTGGAGCACGTGGAATGACTGCGACTTCAGGACCTGGTATTTCTTTGATGCAGGAGTTCATCGGACTTTCCTACTTCGCTGAAGTTCCATCTGTATTCTGGGATGTTAACCGTGTAGGACCTTCTACAGGTCTTCCTACAAGGACTCAGCAAGGAGATCTAACAATGCTGTATGAGAGTAGCCACGGTGATACTCAACACATAGTATTCATTCCAGGAACAGTTGAGGAATGTTTCGAATTCGGTTGGAGAGTTTTCGATGCCGCTGAAAGATACCAAACTCCGGTATTTGGATTCTCAGACCTAGACTTGGGTATGAATAAGTGGGCAATGCGTGACTTCGAATATCCAAGTGAGCCTATGGATAGAGGAAAAGTCGTTCTAACTCAAGAACAAATGGATTCTATCGAAAACTATGGTAGATACCGTGACGTTGATGGCGACGGAATCCCATACAGAACGCTACCAGGATCTGGCTTAGACCCTATCCTATACCGCGGAACTGGCCACGATGAAGATGGCACATATTCCGAGAAGCCTGATGTATACTTCAAACTCATGCAACGTCTAAAGAGAAAGATTGACGGAGCAAGGGACAAACTTCCTGCGCCAATCATGCGTGAGGAAGAGGAACAAGACATTGGAGTTATTTTCTATGGTTCAATGGAAAATACAATCGAAGAAATCGATGATATTTTAGAGGGAATCTCTGGAAAGAAAGTCAGCACATTAAGAGTAAGAGCTCTCCCACTTCACAGCGAAGTACAAGCATTTGTCGAGAGACACAACCATGTGATAATCCTAGAAATAAACCGTGATGCACAATTATACGGCATCATGCGAAAAGAGTATCCAAACCACTTGCTTGACAAGATGCATAGCGTTGCTTACAGCGATGGAATGCCTCCACGTGGGCGGTTGTATGCTGAAAAGATCCATGAAGTATTGAAGGAGGTGGGCGCATGAGTGACAAGCCTGTACGAGCAGTCAAATTGAACGTCATCAATGAGCCAAAGGACTCCTACACCGGAGGGAAATCATCTCTATGCCCTGGATGTGGACACGACCAGATTTCTAGCGTGATTGTAAACGCGGCATGGGATAATGGAATCGAACCCCACAAAATCGCAAAGATGAGTGGAATTGGATGTTCTTCCAAGACCCCTGCATATTACCTAGGACAATCCCACGGTTTCAACACAGTTCACGGAAGAATGCCATCTGTAACAACCGGAGCAAACGTGGTCAATACAGACCTAACATACCTCGGTGTTTCAGGTGACGGAGATTCTGCTTCAATCGGAATCGGTCAACTAATTCATGCTATACGAAGAAACGTAGACATGGTATATATCGTTGAGAATAACGGTGTTTACGGATTGACTAAGGGTCAATACTCTGCAACAGCAGATGTTGGTTCCAAGAAAAAGAAAGGTGCTGTCAATGAAACACAACCTATCGATCTTTGTGCCATGGCGATTAACCTGGGATGTTCCTTTGTTGCCCGCTCTTTCAGTGGTTCAAAGAAGCAACTAACTGCAATAATCAAGGCTGCAATGTCCCACAAAGGCTTCGCTTTAATTGACGTAATTAGCCCATGTGTGACATTCAATAATAACGATGAATCTCTACGCTCATACGGATATGTTAAGGATAATCAAGCAGAGTTACACTCTGTTGGATATATCCCTCACTTCTCCCCTCTAGAGCAAGTTGAAGTTCCAGCTGGCTCTTACAGAGACATCACTTTACATGATGGCTCTACTATGAGACTTGAAACAATTTCAGAAGACCATGACATATCTGATGCTGTGGCTGCACTTGGCGCTCTACACAGAGCTGATGCTGAGAAAAAGCACGTCATGGGACTGCTATACTTCGATGGAGAAAAGCCATCTCTAGATGCTGATCTGGACCTTCATGACACTCCAATTACTGAGATGGGTGAAGACATACTGAGGCCATCTCGAGAGAAATTGGCAGATGTTGTAGCCGCACTACGTGGTTGAAATTTCAAACCGTTTAATTGAAGAATGAGAGGCCTTTCGGCTACTTGCTAGTCTCTTAGTGTAGCGGTCCATCATTGTGGGTTCTGGTCCCGCAGACCTCGGTTCAAATCCGGGAGAGACTATCCTTATTACATCAATTTCAAAGGGTAGCGTCTGTATCGGCCCACTGAATCCCCTTTGTATCGGAAAATAAAATGCAAAGGGATTTCGGATAACCCCTTGCAACTCATCCGAATCAATTTGTCGCTGCTTTGGATTTCTTTATTGCTAATAGATACGATATAATTGAAAGTAGTACTGTCAAACCTACGGAAAAAAAGCAACCTAACCAAATATAAGCATAACCTAAGCACCCAAATTTGCCGCCGCCGCCCCCCCAATATCCACAATTTTCATTACTCGCATTTATTTCTAAGTTAATACCGCAAACGATTAAA
>NZGQ01000034.1 GCA_002689565.1 Methanobacteriota archaeon
TGGATTCAAATTAGCAGGTGAGCGTATGATTAGGGGTGGAGTCGTTGACCCACAACCTAGAGAAATTGCTGAAAGAGCATTATTCAATCGCCACCATTTGCACCAAAACTCACGATTAGAAAATGAAATACAAGCTCTAGAATCTGTGCAAGAAGTTAGAGATGATTTCGGCCTAAGGGGACGTGCAGAAGTATATCGTGTAAGTCTCAAAAATATGGCAAGTGCTAATCAATTACACCAAGGAATAAATCTCAGAGGACACCAAGTTTGGGCATCGTATGACCACTTCTCGACTCTACTAGCAATAAGAGGCGAAGATCCTAACGAGGAATTATTAGATGTGCTGGAATTCTTTGAGAATCACAGCGACCCGAACCTGTTTATGGAGAGGCATGCAATGAAGAGGGCTGCGTTTAGAAAGCTAATTCAGCCACTTCTGAGAAGTGGCCATATGGTCCAAGACTATCGCGGAGGTTTCAGATCAGTAGCACCACGAAGAGGACTAGACAGAGTAATATTACGAAGAGAATATTTGCGAAGATTAGTATCGGATTTCCCAGTAATCACCCTCAAACAATTCACGCGATTGGCAGGAACTCCATTCAAACCGGAGGAATTGAAAGCGATTTTGACGGAGTTCGAAGAAGATTCCACTCTGATTAAGGGTTTCCTGATTCAAGATCTGCACGAAGTGTGCTGGGGTAGGAAGGACTTACTTGAAGAAGCCAAAAATGTACCACCTATTCGTGACTTCGTCATCCCGCCATCTGATCCCATAGCACCATATTTCTCAGAAGTCCTAAAGCAAAAGTTTGGATTTGGTAGCGCATACCTGGTATTCAGAAATGCTGAACCAGTAGCNGCATTCAAGGCCAATACAAGAGACAAGGTAATCGATGTAACCGATTANGANGGTTCAGAAAAAGGTTGGAGAATCGTAAAAGAATTCGCATGGGAGCATCAGATGCCACTGAAAACAGATCTGCGTATTGGTGGCAAGAGAATAAAGTAAAACTGNCTTACANATCTCATAANCATCAATTTTTGTTCCTTTTATTATGGGACTTTCCTGTGTTAGATTAAATAACAAGTTTATTCGTAAGCNAATTGTGAACCGCAAGGCGATANTCCTTACTGCCCTNATNCTNTTGGTTTCAGCAAGCCCATTTGTAACCCCATCNTCTGCTAATGAAATAGAAGANATNGAGGTCTTGCAAACTGTAGTTAATCCAAGTAACAACCATACCTANCATCTTCTTTCAGCATCATCTTGGAGTGATGCTGCTTCTGTTGCTAGGAGTCTGGGTGGTTTTTTGGTAACAATTGATGATGCTAGTGAAGACGATTGGATATTCGATACTTTTGCAGTCGATAACGACACAACTCGACATTTATGGATTGGACTATCCGATCATCAAGATGAAGGAGATTTCAGATGGCATGANGGAACACCATTTACCTACAGAAACTGGGGTGAAGGNCAACCTGGCGATGGAGATGATGAAGACTANGTTCATATCACTGGAACCAATATGGGTTCCATTGAACCTGCCACATGGAATGATCTAGAAGATGACCCACAGTACTTCCCAGTATACGGAGTTGTAGAAATTGGAGAGGGGGCAGATTACGCTCTAAGATTTGATGGTGATGACGACCACATCATTATCGATGAAGAAATGCCTGATTGGAACGGAGAAATCGAAATTGAAGCGTGGGTAAATCTCGCTGAAACTGAAGGAATCCAGTTCATNACAATGTACGGTGACTATGGATGGGGNCTTTACCTAAACGACGGATACTTAGCATATTCAAATGAATATTCACTGTCAAGAAACCCNACATCTAACATATCTGTTCAACAAGGAGTTTGGACTCATGTGAAAGTGGTTGTCAACACCGAAAACGGTGGTGAATTTTTCATAGATAACCAATCAGCAGGAATGATTGACGTCAATAAATCTCAAATTCCAAGTGGAGACTTTGGATCGAATGATTGCTTCCAATCNGGTGAAGAATGCGACGAATTGTACATTGGAAGAATGGGTGCAGGATGCGATTGCAACTATTTCTANGGTTTGCTGGACGATGTAAGAATTGGAAATTCGAATAATGAATCAATATGGATGTTTACTGANGGAGAAGGTGACATCACTGAAGATTCTCAAGGTTTGATGGGAGATATTCATGGAGCAGCATGGGTAATGCCTGATGGTACCATTATCGCCCAAGCAATAGAACTTGAAAATGGAGAATACTACTTTGACATAAGTTCTAACGCTGGCGATACTCTNCTGTTTTTCATGGAGATTCCGGAAAATACTCAATATGTGACATTCTCTATGTATTCATATGACTATGGCTATGAAGAGGATTACTATGAAGAACCAGAATATGAGATTTACATATCACAGGATGAAATCCCTTCCGCATGGGATCACGATTATGAAATCGAAACATATTACGGATTGTATGTCTATGAATTCATCGAATGGCCAGAAGAAGGTGTTTATTGGATTACAGTCACTTCAAATTATGATATTGGTGAGCTAGAGGTTAGTGCATATTGGGAAGAAGCACCAGAACCTCCCGAACTCGATGAGATGACAGAACTAAATGATGGAATTGCTATTACTAACCAAAGAATTCCAAGAAATAGTGGGGATCCNTTGTACTTCTATGTTGATTTNGAAGANGAACTTGCAGAGTTAAGAGTCAATACATATGGNGGCCGTGGTGACTGCGAGTTACACATCGCCCTTGGTTCCCTACCATACATCGATGACTGGGGATGGTTAGAAGATGAATTCTTGATGGAAGGAAAATCTACCGAAGGCAGGCAACTTGGAGGNCAAGATGTTTCTGACCACTCATACGGNCCTGGTAACGATGAAAATGTACAAATTTTTGATGCACAACCAGGAATATATTATGTTATGATGACTACTTATAATCAATGCAGAGACGTCACAATAAAGGCTGAATTCACATATAGTCCTGAAAATGTTGATCCTGAATCAGCAATTNAATTAACTGACGGAATTACCTATGGTCCACTAAGTGGGTTTGAAGGTTTAGATCAATACTTCTACATCGATGTACCNGTGGACACAGAAAGATTGGAAGTTGACTTGAGTAATGGTGATGGAGAAGCTAAACTGATGATGCGTCTAGAGCAATACCCTACTTGGACTACATATGACGAACATTCTAATGCACCNGGTGCAGGAGATAAGATTGGTTTCAACGACCCAACACCTGGAAGATGGTACATACTNCTTGGTAGTGAAGAATACTACAGTCGCNTCGATATTACTGCATCTTTTGAGGANAGATATGTCTGGAGTTATGATGGTGAGCCAATTCAATTATTCAACGATGAAGAAATTGGAGGAATTAGTGCTCCTGAAGGTGAAGAGTTGTACTTCTTTATCGACTTAGATGATTCATCTGCAATGGATTTGTCAATAAAAACGTGGGGAGGTTCTGGGGACCTTGCGTTGTTTGCAGAAATCGAAGAAATCGACTGGGAGGACTTTGATGACGGACCAGGAGGAAGGCAATTTGGTGGAACAGAATTTGAATCGAATTCTGGTGAATCGAATGAAGAAATNAACATCTTTTTNGTCACAGGAAGAATTGACATCACAATTTATCCATATGCGGATATTGATGAAATTACAATTCTCGCAACATGGGAAGAAATGGATATTCCTGGGCCAGATCCAGGACCAGATCCCCGACCAGATCCTCCAATAGGTGAAGAGATTCTAACTTGCGATGAATACTCTGATTTCATCTTTGAGGACATGGATATGAATCAAGACGGAGATATCTCGAAAGATGAAATCATGTTTGAGGAAGATGATGAATTCGAGGAATTTGANCGGAACAAAGACGGGGTTATTGACAAATCAGAACTCAAAACTCTCGCCTGCACATGTGAAAATGAGCTATACATTACGATTGAACAAATCTCGATGGATAATTGGGGATATAGCATTGAGTACCTTGGCTCTATAGCTTGGAAAAACGAATATAATTTCTTCGAGATGGACTCAAACAATGACATGGAGCTCGATTATGAAGAAATAGAAGAGTACGCNGAAAATTGTGAAACAACGTATAGTCCATTCGATAGAGATGGTGATGGCACTCCAGATGATAAGGACGCATTCCCTGATGATCCTGATGAAGATACCGATACAGACGGTGATGGAATTGGAGACAATGCAGATATCATCGCCTCGGTTGATAATGATATAATCTGGGTTTCAGCAAGTGTTCTAGGAATTATCTTGGTTACTGTTCTTGGAATTCTCTTTGTTAGAGCACGTAGAGGTCCTGAATATGCTTGGGAAGAGTATCAGAAGGACAACATGTCTGAAGCAATGTTAGGNCAGATGTCAAATCCTGTCCAATCGGCACANACCAACGTTCAAAACGTGCCACCAGCCCTAGATTTAGGACCACCTGTAGAAAATGTACCTGAAGACATGACTGTATCAGATCTTTACGACTGATTGCGTTTCTTTCCAGGTGAAAGGCCCAAAGGCCGCATAAGAGATAGCACATGACGGTGCATTTGTGGTAGCATTTCAAACAATACTAGAGCAAGTAGGAACATTGCACCTAGNGAAACAAATCGTGCAGCATATGCATGTCCAAATTCAAAAATTGACAAACCCATCCATCTCCAATCTGGATAACCCATCTGGAGCCAAATTAAGCCAGCATTTCTGAATAAATTCAGTATATGAATCAATGATAATGCGATGAATAATGCCCTAACACGCTTTCTCCAATCCATTTCTAAGACAGANATNGCTCCGACGAANATAATCATCGATTGAATAGCCGTACACGCTAAAACAAAGTTGATGTAGATTGGTTCTCCATTAACAAGCAATTCTGTGTGGAATGCGAATTCTGACATCTCCTCGCTNAGAAACCACTTATTTCCATCCCAAGTTTCCCAATTAACCGAAGGGCCATTCGAGGGGTTGACATAGGTGTCTCCAAGGGTCACATTCGCCCCACCTGCAAATGAAAGGAAGGCTGCAGATTGCCAAGCTACGAACCATATCGCTAGGACATTCAATATTGGAACATGAGCGATTAGAAGGTATGGCAAACCTGCNACTGCAACTGATCCCCTAAACCATCTTAATGCACTAGCGTTTTTCTCTTCACTAACTCTCTTTTCCCAAAATGCAATCGCNACNGAACCAGGTAGTGTCAATCCACTCATCAAAACTAATACCCAATCATCATGACTGAGGTAGAAACCAATGTCATTGAAGAAATAAAATCCTGTAAGTATCCAACCCACAGGAGCAATGGATTCAAATTTTCCAGTTCGACTTTTCCAGGCAAGAAAAAGTATTGACATTCCAATTGCACCAAGTATGGTGGCAATTGTTCTGTCAACCAAATAGTCGCCTGCCATGTATNAGGGCTGAATGATGCTTCATCTAATCTCTTCGCCTTAATGCACATAGGTGTGATTGATTTCCAAGGAACTAATGGAAGGGCCAATAGCAGAGGTCAACCTGTCCAAAGTGGATTTGGACTGGAATGGGGCTATTGCATTTCTTGATAGAGACGGTGTACTGAATTATGGAAGTCCGAACTACATTAATTCACCAGAGGAATTAGAAATAATTCCTGGTGCAAAAGAAGCTGTTGAAGAATTACGTCGGCTTGGATTTAGAATCGCAATTACAACTAACCAATCGGCAATTATGCGNGGAAANTGGGGTGANGATACNATTCATGNAATTCATGAAAAATTGCAANAAGAAATTGGAGTTATAGATGTNATAATGACNTGCCCCCATAGAAATCGAGATAATTGTAAGTGCCGAAAACCTCAACCAGGTATGCTCAATAAAGCCTCAGAAATTATTCGNCANAAATCGCATTCAACGGTANATTGGTGGAAAGATAAACCCGAACCAATTCATGCCCTCGATNTAATGGTAGGAGACAGGAATTCCGATATGGGAGCAGGATGGGCAGTAGGTGCTAGATTATTNCAGGTTGATGAAAATCTAGGGATTCAACAAGTAATTGAGAGAATTAAAAATAATGAGAAAGGTGATTATTTTAATCCGGTGTGATATTATGTGGCTAGGTATTGATGATACAGACTCATTGGAAGGTGGTTGTACAACCCTAGTATTCCATGAGTTGCTAAATTCACTACCATGTAAACACGGAGAACCTAGATTGACTAGGTTATGGCCATTTGCTGCTCAANGAACTAGAGGTAATGCTTCTCTATCTGTTGAATTATATACAGATGAATCAATAGTTGATTGGCTCGAAAATTACTGGCAGGAAAANATTCTACCCCTNAAAGGAATGATATCTGATTCCCAACATTCAGATAGGATNCAATACCCTTCAGACCCAGGTATGACCTTGTTTAGTGAAAAACCGGACGAAGAATACTACTGGAAAGCAGTAAGAGGAGAAGTTGACTATTTTGATGGAGGACACCAGTGGGGCGGTAAAGGNAGAATNGGTGCGGCAGCGTCTTGCGCTTGGAGGGCCAAAAACCCCACCTGGGAAGGTATTGCATGGAGAGATGGAGAAAGGTATGTCAGTGAAGATGTCCTTTCGATTGTAGATGACATGGATGGTACATTCTTGTGCCGAGACCCTAGAAATAACAGAGGATTAATTGCACCAAGAGGTCCNTGTCCGGTTATGTTTGGTGTACGTGCAACAACAAGAGAAGTTGCACAAAAGGCAACNGATATCCTAGTNGGNGGTAGTGCATCGACTATAGGAAATCGTGTTTTTGCAACGAATCAAGCTTCTGGAGATCACATTGAATCTGTAGAAAAATTTGTAGTTGAGAAAAAAGATATTCTCCAGGGTGGGCACGTTATTCTCAATGACAAATATCTGGCATTTAGAGAATCAGGAGATTTGAACAAAATCGCTCAATGGTTGGAAATAGGAGATAATGTCAATTATATTGGTCTTTGTTACGAAGGAAAAATTCACCTTGAAGGCATCTACGTCACCGATTCAAAGGAAAATGTCAGACCAATATGTGAATGTGGTACTAGAATGAAATCAATGGGTGCAGACCAGGGTGTAAGATGTCCAACTTGTAAGAAGAGAAGTACAATCCAATGGACAACAGTGCAAAGGAAGCCTCCGATTTCGGGTTGGGTCCAACCGCCTTACGACAAACGTCGTCATTTGGCTAAGTCGATGTCAGAAATGCGTAAATCTTGATAGGCAAACACTCTCAGCGAGGGCCATGGTAGATTCTACTGAACTAACTTACATCATTCTCGGATTGACTTTATTGGGCATGATTTGGTATGTAACCAACCGTGGTCGAGCAAACTTAGCCCAAGCAAGAGAAGATGCTGCACCTGCAGTAGCTGGCGATGATGTGTTAGACGGTGCTGCGAAGAATCCCGAAGTTTTCGATGAGCCGGATGAGGAAGCCCTTGATGAGATGGCTAAATTATTAGGCGAAGATGAGGATCAATAAACAAACCCTTCTTCCTTCAGAAGTAGATTTTCAATATTGTCATCCATCCAAAGCACTCTTTTCGAATTAGATTCGGGACGAGTTAACAACCACACTTTATTTGTTTTCAATTTGTTTTTTCCACGAGCCACCAAAGGACTGGAATCCATTGCTGTCCCGCCTTTTGAGATCAATAAGGTAGTCCATGAAGTTTGAGCAATCAGATTATTCACAGCAGAGATCACATCTTTTGGAATTGTGCCAGATTCTGGACAATAGTCATCGAGTACCACAAGTGATACATTGGGAAGTGATTTTGCTGTTTTCAATAGAGATTCTAACGCCTGATCGATATTACCAACCAAGTTCATCGCATGAAATCTAGATGATTCAACTGGAGAGATT
>NZGQ01000082.1 GCA_002689565.1 Methanobacteriota archaeon
AACCAGCCTCAACTATACAGTTCCAATATACCGGTTCTAGTCAGACTTGGTCGATTGAAGACATAGAGGTTCAGTTGTATCCCACTCATGGCATAGTTAACCCCCGGATCGATATTGATAGTGACGGTCGCAATGAATGGTCAGTTACTGATGATGGAATTGGGACATGGGGCAATCAGGACGTCTTCCTAGATGGAAACACAAGCACTACCTTGTCAGTTGGATTTAATCCGACCTCTTGGCATAGTGTCCTTATTCCAGAGGATGCCAAATCTTTCCACGTGTCCGTTGCAGATGTAGGGTCTGTTGGTTTAGGAGTTCAAACGCTTGCTCTTTGGGTAGGAAATACAATGATTGCTCAAACCGGAGGTAACGGATTTGTTGATGGATTACGACTTTCTTTGAACGAATCAGAACTCGAAATGCTGAATTTTGAAACACAATACACTACTCCGATAAAAATCGTCGCTGGTACTGAATTTATTCATGCTAGAATCGAGCTAATATCGGATGCGGGTACTCACCAGCTTTCAGGTCTTTCAATCGGATATGATGCGGAAAACACAGTCTATGCGAGTGAATTTGATGAACTAGTATTGGCTATCAACAGAGTGAGACTAGACACATCCAAAGCAGGAAGTATGCCATTGAACTTTTACGCAGATTCTGCTTGTTCTTTGAATGTCTCAATTATCTCAACTACATCCTCGGGAGATGTTGCGATGGGTTCATTGTCTTGGAATAACGAATCTACCACTATTACTCCTTCCAATATGTGGCGTGAGCCTAATACTAGATTCCAGATCCATACATCTTCACCGCATCGGCTAATTGTAAACATGTACTCGGATGACAAATCAGCAATGTGGTTCATACCGGTAGGTGGTGGAAACCCTATCGCTATGGGTGATCACGACGTACTGATTTTCTCTGAATCTGGAATGAGCCATAGTGAATCAGGCGGGATTCATGACCTGCAAACAAGTTTCAGAACATCTCAATCATTTGACGACCAATCATACATGCGTTTCGAAACACGTGTGCAATTGGCTAACGGAGTAGTCTCAATGCCAGCAATCCAAACTTGGACACACTCGGCAATTGACAATGACCTCATGATTCAATCAATGTCGATGTCTACTGACAGAGGCCTGCTTGCTCCGAGTTCAAATTATTTGATGGCAGAAGAGAATTTGACAATTCATGTTGACGTTGGCTTCGAGAATGGAGACACTGATGAGAAGCCATTCCACGGTGAATTTGAATTGCAATTGACCAAGAACGACGAAGTGATTGCAAATACAACTGGATATGATGGGGATGAATGGGTTGTAGAAACAAAGACTCCATTCACAAGTGGTAATCTCACCTATGAAGTAATTCTAACACCTTTGGCAGGTGGCCAAATAAGTGGCTCACAGACAGTTAATCGTACCTTCATAATCGACCCACTTGCTCCGGTTGTAACTGGTTCGAACATTCGATATTTCGACCACCTACAAACCTCTACCAATCAGCAAATAACAATCAATATTTCAGACCAACCAGCACTTCCAACAGATGTCACGTTGATGCTGTGGACTGAATGGGCGAATGATTACGATGGCGATGGTTGGCCAAGTGCAGGCGAATACATACCTCGACAGATGTCAAACCCGACTGAATTAGATTACAATTTTGGATTATATGAGGTATTTATTGATGATACAGCAGCCTATCCAGGAGAGAAAGTAGCAGGTTATGTAGTCGGTAGAGACCCCTCCGGACATCTGTTGTTGGGAGGGGGTTCAGAAACAGTTGATGATCACTTATTCATGTACCAAATCATGAATGATGGAAGCCCAGTTATCGATAGCGACGGTTTCGAATGGACAGATGGAAGAAAGGCATGGTTACACCCTGACCAGAGATACGAACTGAACATTCCATTTACCGAAGTTAACGGCATTTCTGATATCCATGAAATTACAGTTTCACTAGCCGATAATATTCCTAGTGATAGGCTTACACTGAAATGGAATTCAACCAATAAACAATGCACGAGTGAGACCTCTCATATCATCATAGCATCATGCAGAATTAACGATAGAAACGGTCTAACCCCAGACCCATTCGATCAGGATTTGGCTCTGGTATTGGAAATAATTCCTCAGTGGACTATGCCCGATCTTGGAGAGATGAGGAGAGAGCCATCTGTAACGATACAAGACCGAGCCGGAAATGAGGACATTGCAACATTCCCACAAAACCGCTGGAGATTTTCAGCNGAGATGATGATAACAGACAATCCCACTCTCTGGGTGGAAAATGGAGCTTTGAATGAGGATGGAGCAAGAGTNTCTCCTGGTTCAAATATTGAGTTATCAGGAGATTTGATTTTCGCACAAAGTGGAGAAAAGCCACAATTTGACTGTGAATTAGAAGTTAGAATCAACGGTGTAAAAACACCTACATTGGCATTAGGNGGTNCGTTTACTGCATCCTTGGATGCGCCAGTAATATCTGGCCAACACGCTATGACTTGGCAAGTAGATTGCATGCCGGAACAAGGCATTGATGTAACCAGTCAAAGCAGTGCTGTTTTGTGGATACTTGTCGACGCAGTTGGTCCACAAGTGGTCGAATTTACTTCTCCCCGTGAATCTTCAACTCTAACCGCTGAAGAGCACCTTGTGAAAGTTGTGATATCTGAAAATTATGGAATTGACGTCGACTCAGTAGAGTTGTTTTGGTGGGTTACTACCATGGGACAAAACGATGCAATAGTTTCAGGTTCAACACCACTACAATTAGTTGGAAATGAAAGCACTGGGCTACGATTAGAATTTACTGGATTGGTTGATTTATCGGTTGTCGATCCAGTATTTTTACAAGAACAAGCAGTTCTAAAAATCAGAATTGACGGTAGAGATTTTGCTGGAAATCAATTCGAGAGNGATGGAAATAGTGAGGCATTCCCTGCGGGTGTATGGCATCTTATCCATCATAAATCAGAGATTTCTTTGGAGCAGAGTGGCGTGGAACTTTCAAAGTCTAACCTAGAAGTAGATGAACCAACTATTGTTCAAGTTCACATTCGTAATGATGGAATGTTAGGCGGAGACGCTGAGGTTCTGATCGAAGTTGTAAACCTAGTTGGCGAGCGTTCTCAATTGGCTAGGTCGTCGGTCTTTGTAGAAGCCGAATCGGTATACACACTGGTAGTTGATTGGAAGCCAGACGCTCCGGGAATGCAAAGAATCGAGGTTACACTAGGTGAGACAACAGATAAAACAGAGTTTGTTGACGTCACGCCAACCAAGGAGAGAGGCTTCCTTGAGGATGCTATCGGCGCNACAAATCCGTGGATACTTGGAACTACTTTGACAATGATTTTTGTTGGGTTATTATTCGTATTATCTTGGATGAGAGTTGCCACAGCAAAACAAGGAGAATCNGAATCTGAATCCGAATGGGAATACGAAGACGAAGAATTCGACGATGAAGATTTTTCTTGAAAGTGCAAGTTGGGGGATATAATGTCAACTAAAATCGCTTTATTGCAAGNAAATCCTGTCGTTGGAGATATCAAGGGCAATGCAGATTTNATCAGTAAGTTGTCAAATATNGCAGCTCAAGCAGGTGCGAGTTTTGCGGTTACAACTGAATTGGCAATAAGTGGTTATCCACCTAGAGACTTACTTCTTCAGTCAGATTTTGTATCTGAATGCCANAATNNNGCGAGTAATCTACAGNCCGAAATACCTGTCTTGGTAGGNACACCGGTTCCACCAATTTCCAATCGTTCACTTCCNGGAAATGGAGTTGTTAGNGCAGGAGATTCAGTACGAGAAGTAACCAGAAAGCAGTTACTTCCAACATATGACGTATTTGATGAGGCCAGATATTTCGAGGCCGATGAGCGGCCAGGTATTGCTAGAACTATTGCAGGTCTAGATATTGGAGTGACTATTTGCGAGGATGCTTGGCAACATTGTGGTGCTACACCGAACGATTATGATAGCGATCCAATCGCTCAAATCGTTGAATGGGGCCGCCAAGGAGTCATTCTAGATGCGACAGTCAATCTGTCTGCATCTCCCTATCATGCCAACAAATCAAACGCAAGAATTGCAGTTGCACGAAGCGCAGCNCANTCTCTAAATCATCCATTTTTACTAGCAAACCAAGTTGGAGGTAATGATGACCTACTTTTCGATGGCCGCTCAATTATTGCTTGGCCTGATGGCACTGTGGTCGTGGGACCTGCATGGTCGGAGGGTGTTTTGTTAACCGATTTGTCAAGTCCTGAATTGTGTACTTGGATAGGAGGGGGGGAGATCTCTACACTCTCTCCAGGCGAGGAATTAGAAGAAAATGATGAGGATTTACTTGATGCGATAATTATCGGTCTTTCTGATTATTGCAAAAAGAGTGGAATTGGTAAGATTGTCCTGGGTCTTTCTGGAGGAATCGATTCTGCTTTGGCTGCTTGTATTGCTAGTGCAGCAGTAGGTTCAACAAATGTAACAGGGATTTCTATGCCTTCAAAGCATTCAAGCCAGCATAGTATCGATGATGCGAAAGCCACAGCTGAGGCTTTAGGTATCAATTTCATAATGCAGCCAATTACCGATTTACATCAGGCTACAGATTCATCATTGTCCCATATTTTGGAGGGTGGTCACCCGGTTGCTGNTGAAAACCTGCAAGCAAGATTGCGAGGTCTAATCGTTATGGCACATGCTAATTCGCATGGAGCAATGGCTATTGCAACCGGAAATAAATCTGAACTCGGTCAAGGTTACTGCACTTTGTATGGTGATATGGCAGGAGGATATGCACCATTGGGTGACTTGTATAAGATGGAAGTTTATGCTCTTGCAAGGCAATTCAATAAGCGGATTGGAAAAGATGCAGTTACTGAATCTACACTTACAAAGCCGCCAAGCGCTGAATTAGCTCCTNATCAAAAAGACGAAGATAGCCTNCCACCTTATCCCGTTCTTGATGAAATCCTTCGTCTTCACATCGAAGATGGATATGATGCAACACAGATTATCGCTGAAGGTCATGATGTAAGAACGGTCAGAGAAGTTCTGACCAGATTGGCAGTAAACGAACACAAGCGATGGCAAATGCCTCCTGCTCCTAGAGTCTCGAAGCGTGCATTNGGTCAAGGTTGGCGACAACCCCTTGCNGCACGTCACGATTGGCGTCAATGAATGATAATCCATTCATCGCTTAATTCGCCATGAGCCCAACCATACATCTCNAATCCAGTATTTGCATCATCTGCGATGAAAAATANCCAATCTTTGCCAACCCACAACTGTCCNTGNCTNCCTGAATCAAAGCTACCTGGGCTATGGTCCCATAACAACTCCATGTCTTGGTCATTGATGATGACGAGTTGTCCTCCTTGAANCNGGTCATCGATTATTGCGACTAGGTTGTCACCAATTANCGTCAAATGTTCGGGGTTGGATGAATCCATGCCGGGAACAAAATCGTAGTGTAACCAAGCGTCTNTNCCATCGCTTGCACATAATTCGTAACCAATTCCTGGAATTCCGCATTGGAACCANAACTTGTCTTGATGATAGATCCAATCTGAGTTTTGAGGTATGTTTGTAATTGAGGTGTTNAGGTGAGATAGAGTCAATGAACTTGTATTGAATGCAAACAAACCACTGGAATCAAACAGTACATTTCCCGAAGAAACCGTGGGGCTGATTATTTGCCCAGGCATATTTTGTAGACTGTCAGTCATTCTCTCAAGACCAAATGAGTTGGCTCTATGCAACTGGGGGCCAAATGTATCACTAGTTGCGATAAACCAGTAATATCCCTGATGATAAGTAGCAGAAGAATGGATTTCACCACTCAATAAACTACCCTCTAGGAATATACCATTAGCAGTATTGTAAATCAAATTTTGATTTGCTACAGTTAGATTGGTGAAAGTTCCTTGAAAGAATACATCAGAATCTGCAAAGAAAATCATTCCATTTTGATGTCTAAGTACTATTTCTTCTCCTAAAATTATGATTTGATCACCTTCTTGAACCGATGTCGAAAGATTGGTTTCTCTCGATAGTGAAATTCCATCACTAGACCACAATTGTACACCAGTGCTATCATTTGCGTCAAACCAAAATCTGCCATCATGCCATGAGAAACCTAGGATTGAACCAGGTGAGAAATTAATTTCATCAGATAGCAGAACGACTTCGCTATTTTCTATTTTGTATAACAGGCATTTACCATCTCTTGCAGCAGCAAATAGGAACATCTCTTGATGTGCATAACCGCCATTACATCCCGATGAAAACGAATTCACAGCATTTTGATCAATATCCGTAAGGCGGCCACTGCTTAGATTTTCGAAGCATATTTTGATACTTGATTCAACCACTCCTGAAGTGGAGTTATTACCCATTTCAATTATGGCGGCTTGTGGGCACGAAGCATATTCTCCAACATATGAGCCGATGAATGAAGAAACTCCGATTTCTCCGTTACTACCATTCAATCCATCGATTCCATCAGTTCCATTCGGTCCAGTATATCCTTTATTTCCCATTGGGCCAGGAGGGCCTTCTGCTCCATTGCATACATTCTTGATTTCAGATACTTCTTCATCATTCAAGACTCCATCCTCATTAGAATCGATTCCAAATTGAATACTAAATCCTCCATTCTCACAACCATTAGTTCCATACAGTTGCCCTGTTCTTGAGAGTGTAGTTTCACCGTTTTCTCCTGATTTAGTATCATTGTTTTCACTAACATAGTACAATGCCATGCTACTGAGAACTAGGGATATTATGACTGAAGAAATTCCTAGGAATTTGATTATTTTCTGCTTCTTTGTTGATTTTTTGTCTTTCATATCAAAGGCACATACTTTCTTCGATTAGAGTGTATTCCCTACAAAGCGTTCAAGGGAGTGTTGCTCTACCACCGGTTCATGGAGTTGCCCGAAAGGCTCGAATCAATGCTTTCGGGACTAGAAGGTCTAACTAGACAGAAAGCAGCCAGATTGGTTGTAGATCTCGCAAAAACTGCTAATTCCAAAGGTTTCATTGAAGTAAACCATAGTCACGTTTCAGGTGTTTCTGTAATTACAGGAGGTCATGGCCTTAGGAGATTCTTGGCTGATTTAGCAGGTGAAGGTTCAGTTGCGATTCCAACGACTCTAAATTCAGCAGGATGCGACAAACGCAAAATGGAAGAAATGGATATTGATTATCCTGATTTTCTAGAACAACAGTTTGAGATTATTTCCGCATATGAGAAGCTTGGAATAGAAGCGACTCTTTCTTGCACACCCTACGATCGAGGCATAGAAGATGAAGAGGGCATTGCTTCATGGGCAGAATCTAATGCAGTTGCATTCTCCAACTCTTGGACCAATTTAGTCACAAATCGTGAATCTGGATTGTCCGCATTGGCTACTGCTTTGACTGGATATGCGCCAAAATGGGGATTGCACCTTGAAGAAAATAGAGTTCCCAATATTACAGTTGACGTCGAGTGCGAGTTGTCAAGTTTGGCGGATTGGTCAATACTCGGTGATTGGATTGGTAAGCAGGTTAGGCCAGGTTGGAATGTTCCATTTGGTCCAATGCCATATATTCGTGGTCTTCCTTCATACATTAGTTTCGCATCGAAGAAGGCACTTACAGCAGCAGCAGCAAACTACGGTTGTGCAATGTTGTGGGCAGAAGGCCATACGGCGACTCCAGAATTATCTGGCAATGAGGAATCGCTTGTATTCAGCGAACAGGATTTAGCCGAGAGGTATGAAGAACTCGCTCCAAAGGGTCAAGTCGATTTGGTTGTAATTGGTTGCCCGCAAGCAAGCCTCGAAGAAATCCGAATCACTGCCTCAGCAGTACGTTCATACAGCGAAATGGGTCAAATTATTCCTGAAAACCGTTTGTGGGTTTTCACCTCCAGTCACAACTATGAATTGGCAGATGCGGATGGTTCAATCGGTATATTGGAGGAAGCAGGTGCTGTAATCCTGCAAGATACTTGTCCTGAGGTAACTCCTTACAATCGTAAACGCTACAATCATCTAATGACTAATTCACTCAAGGCAGAACACTATCTGACTAGTGGTTTGAACAAAATGCCAACTTCAGTTGGAGAAATTCAAGATTGTGTAGCACACGCATTCAACCCTGGTTTGAGTTCTGGAGAAGTTCCTCCACTCCAGCCTAAAGCACAGCCTCAGCATCAATCAGGCAAATCTCATCAAACCGGAGACTGTTCAATAGTCGGTAAAGGATTAGACTCCCAAGGCGAATGGGAAATTGAAGGTAGGGCAATGGTCTCTGATGTTGCAATAACTTATCTTGGATATGTGAATAGAGATAGTGGGATTATTGAAGAGGTTGGCCACCCATTGGACGGTAGAGCCATAGAAGACACGATTTTGATTTACCCAAAAGGGTCAGGCTCAACAGTTGCACCATATGTTTTGATGGGGCTAATCTACACTGGTAAGGGTCCGAAAGCGATTGTAAATCGAGATGTTTGTTCTCTTACTCTTCCTGCATGTAGTCTTCTAGATCTGCCATATTCGCATGGTTTCAAAGAAGATCCTTGTCTTGCCGTAAATGATGGAGATTTGGTTAGAATTACCAAATCTGGTGAACAAGTTACACTACAGGTTCTAGAGCGTGTAGGTGAGTGAATGCGTGTTTTGGTTAGCGGAGGAGCTGGTTTTCTTGGCTCCCATTTAGTGGATGCACTAATCGCACGTGGCGATGATGTTGTGATACTTGATGACCTTTCAAGAGGCGATTTATCACAGATTAATCCTGATGCCAAATTCGTCCAGGGAGATGTAAGAAATTATGCTGATTGGAACAAAGCAGTCTCAAATTTCAAACCAGATGTGGTTCACCACCTTGCAGCAATTAATGGAACAAGACGGTTCCATAGAGAAGCGGATTTGGTTGTAGACGTCAATGTAAACGGCACTAGAATAGCTCTGAAATGTGCGAAACAAGAAGGCGCAAAGCTGGTCTTTTATTCATCACCAGAAGCCTTTGGAGAGCAAGAAAAGATGCCTCTGTGTAACGATTCCACAAGTGTTTTCACACCAGCTCATTTGCATCAGAGGCATTCATACGGTTCTTCTAAACACATTGGCGAATTACTATGTCAATTTGAATCAAGAAACGGGCTTGATGTTGTAATAGTAAGGCCTTGCAATGTGTATGGTCCAAGATTAAGAGGTGATGCTAACGGACAAGTTGTTTCAATGATGATGGAAGCAGACCCAATAGTAGTCCACGGTGATGGAAATCAAACCCGGTCTCTTACTTGGATAGGTGATGTTGTAGAAGCACTTTTGAAAGTCTCAGACCAATCTGGCTTAACAGGAAAGGCGTTTAATCTCGGCTCAATAGATGAAATTTCGATTTTGGATTTAGCAAAGAAAATAGCAAAACTTCGAGGGGTTCAATACGTGTTTGGAGATCCAAACCATGGGGACAGTAATCGTAGAATTCCGGATGTATCAATGAACGAGGAAATCCAATGGGAAGCATCTATGATGCTCGATAATGGCTTGTCTCAGCTTCTATGATGCGTGGCAATGTGCTCCCAATCTATCGGGCTAGGAGTCAATCTGTCCATTCCATGTTGGCAGAGTAGAGAAAGGCCTTCTTCAGGCGGCAGATATGATGGTACTACCATACTCTCTACTCTCAGAGTCAAAAGTCTGGCAACAGCTCCTTCTGGTAATGGATTGTCTTCGACGAGTCTGCATCGTAAAATGACGACTGCTAGAGGGTGCACTGGTCCTTCACTATCCAACATGTCCCACTCGCTACCATCTACTGGCTTTCCAGTAAGGTCTGCTTCTTCTGCAGCCGCACGAGTCGGTGCAAGAAATTGGAGTTCACATTCCTTATTCTCGATTAAATTGAGATAGGTGTCTCTCTGCCTTCCTTCTCTGTTTTGAGATAGTGACATGACTACTAAGGGCGGGGAGTTGGAGACTACAGAGACGCTTGTGATTGGTGCGATATTCTCTCTATCCTTATTGCGTGTAGAAACAAGTGCGAGAGGGCGAGGAGATGCAGCAGCAGCTAGCCATTTGGCTCTTGTTGGATGGTCTAATTCCTCAACATCAAGTTCCATTTCTGCTTTAGAAAAACTCCTTTCAAACCAATGGTCTAGATCTCCCTTCTCGACCTCTTCCAGAGCATATTGAGTGTAATTCCTGTATGCGTGCCATTCAGCGATTATGTTGGAATCATCACCCCGTGCTTCTTTCCTTTGAATTGATGCATCGGCATACTCAAGGCATCTCCTAAGAAAATCGCATACTGATTTTTTACTCATTTTCATCCCTCTTTAGTTGGTATTCATTTTTTGTCATCAGAAATGTAGCCGGGTTTCCTGCCCACACTTGGTTGGAGGGGACGTCCTTAGTAACAACTGCTCCTGCTGCAATTATGCAGCCTGAATATAATCTCACTCCTGCTATAATGGTGGCATTTGCTCCTATTACCACTTTGTCTTCGACCACAACGGGAGACCAATTGCCTCCAGAAGGTGGATATCTGTCATTAGTGAGTGTCGCATTTGGACCGATGAATACTTCGCTACCTATCACACAACCATCAGCAATGTAAACAGAACCTTGTATTCGACAATTTGCGCCGACGGTTACGTTTTGTCCGATGTGGGTCAATGCACCAATATTGGTTCCTTCGCCAATCGATTCGGTTGCTATCATGCAAGGTTGCCAAGCAGTCGCTTTACTTGACAACTCGACCTTTCGGCCGTTTAGGTCACTCATCTAGTCCCAACTCTCGAGTGAGC
>NZGQ01000083.1 GCA_002689565.1 Methanobacteriota archaeon
TCTACACAGTCTCGAAGTTCTTAATAACGCTACTGTTGGTGGAGTATTAACTTATGAAGACGTAACTAACGTAGATTCGATTGGAATAATCACCGCAAGAGCTGGTGTTCTAGTTGGTAGTGGTATAACTTTAAGTAAGGATGGTGATGTATTCTTCACAGGCATCGCCACTGGAAATGGATCAGGACTAACAGCATTAAATGCATCAAACATAGGATCAGGAACAGTTCCAACTGCAAGATTAGGTTCTGGAACTGCCAGTTCTTCTACATTCTTGAGAGGTGACTCAACATTCCAAACTGTTGTTACAGATTTAGTTAATGACACTTCGCCTCAACTTGGCGGCAACCTTGATACTAATAGTTTTGAAATATCATTAGACGATAGCCATGCTGTTAAATTTGGAGACGATAGTGATTTTACTATTGCACATGATGGTTCAAATGCTAGACTTATAAACACTACAGGTAATCTTCAATTATTTCCTAAAGCTGGCGAATACTCTGTTGTATGTATTCCTGATGCAGCAGTAGAGCTGTACTACGATAATACAAAGCGTTTTGAGACCACTAGCGGTGGCGTGGAGGTGTTTGGCGTATTACAAATGGATGATGGAAATAGTCATATTAAGTTAATAGATGGTGCAAGATTAGATATAGGGTCGAGTGCTGATTTGCAAATTTATCATTCAGGTGGTGAAATCTTGCAACTGANCGGAAATTATCGATGTTGATTTTTTCACCACTCCTCTTCTTGGATTGCATTTGTGATGCTACNGCTTCACTNAGTCGGTCAAGTGCTTCGTGACTTGTTGCTGAAGAATCTTGTCTTGTGTCGATGACTTCAATGCTAGACGAATACTCNANTCCAGAATGATTGATTATTACTCTNTANTTGTTTTTNGAAACTAATGAATCTAACATTCTTGTCACACGATTNATTTCATCTTGAGTCCAGTCACCNGTAACTGGAATGTCATANTGTCCTGCNGGCCAAACTTCCTCCAGATCNCTAGGTACCAAACCCAGTGGTGAAGTAACCATCACNTCATGAGCAGAGNTNTGATTAATCGCTCTCCTAAACGCTTTGTGNCTTCTTGAAGAAGAGTAGGGTTTTCTAGCAGAACAAGGTAGGAGAATTAGAACATTATCTAATCCACTAGGTGCTTCATATTTATTGGAAACAAAATCGACCCAGTCGAGNATAACAGGGTCATCGTGTGATTCGATACTGTGAACCCTCAAAGCGCTACCTGAGGAAACAACCTGCGAAAGAATGCCTTCTGAAGACGAAATCAATTTGTCATGATTTCGCATATGTTCAACCAAACGGGGACTATTCAAGGACTGCGACTGTGCTAATTCTCTGAGACTATTTGTTGAAATTGCTGAATGAACATCAGCCAAAGCACTCATCCAATGAGAGTCCGAATTTTCTCCTTCAAGAGCAAATCTAGGGCCATTCCAAGTCAGAACAGCACCATGTGCAGCAGCTTGCCTAGTACGTGTGGTATCAAACAAATCTATTCCGAACCACGATAATACTGCGCAATTATCAGGACCTCCAATTCCAGGAGCCCAAAGTAGTGCACCAGGAAATCGTTTTTTGATTACATGAATCGCTTCAACTAATCTTCCAGGACGATTAGCCAATTGTAAAGCATCACTTAGAATAACAACATGTGGGTTAAGTGAAGAATCTAAGAGTTCTTCATCATGATTTAGAGATTGCCAGGAAATAGAAAGCATCTCGCCTTTTGAGGCAACCTCTCCCGCATCTGCTTCATCTAATGAAGGAGGAAGTACATGCCCTATTGATGCCTGTAATGTTGGCCCATTTTCGGAACTCTCCCATGGTGCAAATGGAGCACGTGAAATCAGNTTGATTGATCTTGGAATACCGCCATCGCTTGAGGTCGNNAAAGGTGCCCACTTGACATCTATTGCATCATCTGTTACAACAAGGCCAGGNGTATGTGCAGAGGGGGCNACTCTATCGCCTAGACCCCATAATCTAGACATCCGTTGGCGTGCTAGAACTGTGCGACCTAGGCCTGCCATGAATCACACGGGGAGGTGCGCTGGTCTTGAATGATTTGAAGGATGATGAGTTTACCGCACCAAGTATGGGAAGACCTCTGTTGTGGCTNGTAGCCGTACTATTGGTCAGCCCACTTGTCAGCTCTAGTCANTCTTTTANTCAAGAAACCAAAAGCGGCGATGCTTGGTTTGACTGCGANGATTCATGGGTAAGTGTTCATGATGAGGCTGGAAATACATTGGTTAATGGAAGTGATTTCACAATTTCTCTCGACTCACAAAACCATACTTTCCACTTCGAAGATATTAACAAATGTCAGTGGGTGATTCCAGTATCTGAAGAATTGCCTAATTCTCTTCCTGCACCCTCTGATGCATTTTCCACTTTACAGACAATCGAATGTGTACAACCGTATCTCTCGCAATCAAATTGTGCTCCAACACTAGTTTCAGGCGATTTACTTAATGATAGTAAGGATGTTTTTGCAATAGAGGTTTTAGCGGGCCAGTTACTTGAATTNNGACTAGAGGCATCTTCATCAGCAATCGNTATCGAAGTTCATTTTCAGAATGAATCTAATCCTGAAAAACTGGATTTTGAGATAAACCTTGCATTAAACACCTCGATAGGTCAATCTGAACTCTTACANGTACCAATAACNGAAGATGGAAGGATTCTAGTCTCTGTCACAAGTCCGAATCCAAATTCATTTTGGATGATTGGCACAAAGTTGTATAACACAAATGAAAGATTACAATTGACTGTAATTGACACTATATCTGGAATTGGCCATGTTCCTTTTTCATTGGAATTGAGTGGAGACGAATCACTGATAATCACGACATCGAACTCATTACTGGAGAATGAAGAAGTTGTTTTGAATTACCGTTATGCATATTCAGAGTCTTCATTATCAAACTGGTCCAATGCATCACTAGGAGATAGAATCCACAGTATTGATGACATCGATTACATCGAATTCTATTGGGAATGTCATTGCGAGTGGACAGCCAGTATGGTAAAAGAATCACACTTCGATGCAAGTTGGGGAATGGATGCACCAGGATTCAAACCTCTTTCCGCTTACAGTGATAACTCATCATATCCCTTGATTGNNATGGATGGAAGTGCANATGACGGNGAATTAACCCTTCACAAGGACGATTATCAGGANATTTTGCGGGTCGAAACTACTGGTTGGNTAGAATCNGTTCACNTAGTCGATGTTGTTGTGGAAGGNGACATATATGANCTCNAAGTCACTATTTGGAATATCGATCAAGAAACATGGGACGTTGTAGACCAAATTACAGCAACCTATTCAATGGACAAAATCAGATTATCTCTGGATGTTGGACTTGGGACACATTTCATACGTATTCAACACGTAAATGGTAGTGACGCATTAAACGAAAATGCAGAATCTGCAGAGTGGAAGATTCGTATCACAACAGCGGAATTAGAAGAAGGTGAAGAGCCATGGTTCCCTGCATCAGATGCAGTAAAAGATGCTGCAGATGTCTTCTATTGGATGATTGGTGTAATACTAATTCTCCCTTTCATCATATTTTACATCAATCTGAGTAATAATCGTAAATTCGCAGAACAATTTGCACAAAAGAAAAATCGACTAAGATGGCTTAGTACCAAACTGGATGAAGGTAGTTATTCGCCTACTGATCTTTCTCGAGCCTTGAAATCGGTTTCCTCCTTAGATTGGGAAGAGGCATTGGAAGTTTGGGGTGAAGTGCAAGTTAGACATTACACAACTGGTATCGACATGGCAGTATGGTCTTTGGATGAGAGATTGGGAGAAAATGGTTCGTGGCCAATATTGATTGGATTGACTCCTCAAGATTGCGAATGGAGCGTTGCAGCCCTTAAATTCGAAGCTCATGAAGGTGGGCAATGGGGTGTAATGAAGGTCGAGCCAAAACTTCTGTCCCGTAACAATGAGATTTTCTTGGATACAATTCATGACAATACAAGATTGTTTATTCGAGTTGACTTGCAAGGTGATGCAAAGTCCCTAGACATTTACCTCTCAGGCATGGTTAACGGTGAGCCAATGGCTGCAAAACCTGCAAGCACAATTTATCGAAAAATAGAATCTGAGGAGTAATCATCGACGACGGTTTTGTGCATCTTCGATGATTTTGTCAACAATATCATCCTTACCGTTCAAACTATCGCGGAGTCCTTCAAGCACCTTTCTTGTAGCCTTATCTAATTTCTTCGGCATGTGCAATTTGCACAATACTACTACGTCACCCCTGCCCACTCCTCGGCCGGATGGAACACCTCTTGATGGAATTGTTATTGTGTCTCCAGAATTTGTACCAGCTGGAATTTTAATCTGCAAATCTTTGCCATCTATATGCGGTAGGCTAACGGTATTACCGAGGGCTAAATCACTGTACCCAAGGGGAAGCGACATTATCAGATCCATACCGTTTCTTTCGAACCATGGGTGCTCTTCCACAATTAACTCGATGAACAAATCACCTGCAATTCCTTTACCAAACGGAGCAGGTTGACCTTTGCCCCTCATACGTAACCTAGTCCCATCTTGGGCGCCTTTAGGAATGTTAAATCGTAAAACCTGTGATTCTGAAACCTTACCATCACCCGCACAAGTTTTACATCGATTTGTGAAGGTTCTACCTGAACCATTGCACTGTGGACATGGACGAATGGAGTCCTGTACAAATGGACCGATTTGCTGTCTTATCCTTACTTGGCCTGCACCATTGCATTCTGAACACTCTGATGTCACTCCATCTTTGGCGCCAGTACCATTGCAATCCTGACAAATTGAAGGTAAGTCAATTTCAATTTCGTCTTTTTCTCCGTTTAATACTGACTCCAATGAAATCTCATGGCGAATTAGAATATCGTTGCCTTGACTTTGAGTAGAACGTCTGCGCCCTCCACCAAAGATATTGGAAAAGAAATCGCCACCCAGAATATCATCTAAATTGATATTGAATCCTTGGAACCCACCTGGACCAAATGGTGAGCCACCAGGTGCATTATGTCCAAAGCGATCGTAATTGCGGCGTTTTTCACCGTCGGAAAGAACCGCGTATGCTTCTTGAATTTCCTTGAACTTTTCATCAGCATCAGGAGCATCGTTCTTGTCCGGGTGATATTTCCTTGCTAAAGATCTGAAGGCTTTTTTCAGCTCCTTTTCGTCAGCATCTTTTGATACTTCAAGTACCTCGTAATAATCTCGCTTTTCTGACAAATTATCACCTCGGCTATTTGGTCGGGAGCGGTCGTGGTTATTCAGTACAACGCTAGAGATTAGCACCACAATTTATGCAAAATCTCTCACCGATAGGATTCGGTGTTGAGCACACCTTACATGTTGGTTGGGGTGCAAATCCTGCATTTGAGGAAGGGTTTGTACTACCTTGCTGAACACCAAATGCCATTTCTTCTATTGAAATCCCACGTTGAACTGGAGCACTAATCTCATTTGTTTCTTCATCGATAGTTACCGATTGAGCACCTGTATCTGTAACCGAAATCATCTCCATTGGAACTGGTCTTTTTTCTTCAGATTCTACTGGTTGAATTGGAGCAATTGGGCGTTGAGCGATTACTGGGGCATCTTGACTTCTTGCTAGAAGTGTTGCATTCTTTTTTGCATCTCGCTCTAATTTTCGGTCCTTGCCCCATAAGGAAGAAAACCAATCTAGGAATGTATCCATCGGAGAGGGTTTACGAACAGCACCGACTGTTGAATTAACTCCTCCATCTTCAAATTGTTCGTCCCCAGAAACTCTTGCTTGCGCCCTTCTGACATGTTCAGAATCNATCAACATCTCGACTTCTACCTCTGTTGCAATCTCAGTTTCAGTNGATGNTTTCATTCCTCCGACAGCGACTCCNACNTGNCCTTTTAGATTAGCTTGGGCCTCTGNTGAAAGTTGCGTATCCATTACAAAATCCTTCTCCCATACTCCACTATCTTCTGCTTTGAAGTGAGTGCCTNCCGATTTGATTGCNCGACTTCTTTGCCACTCATGGTCACGCACNACACGTGTTCNTCTGAATAATAGATAACCGANACCGAATGCTCCNACATGTAACCCTATGTCTAGATTTGTTGANACGGCCATCATNTCCCCCAAAGGAGTCACAATAAACCTCAATGNATTCAANACCAATGCTGGCGTGAATAGCAAAATAAGTGAGGTAAGTTGCCTTGCCATCTAGACCTTCCTTTCTTTTTTCATCCATGAAGGTTTGTGCATTATGTACGGTCACTGGGAGCCTTACCATTCCGAACTAAACCATCAAACAAACCGATTGTAAAAGCCACATGTAGAATTATCAAGCAAAGAGGTACTCCAAGTATGGATGTGAGATTAGATTTTGTTATTGCATTAGCGACCCCTATCAACAGTATGGCTGCCCCATATGCTGCTGGAGCGAACCACCATTGTGGTAGAGCAAATATCAGTATTAGACCTAATATTGGAAGAATCTCACGAATATCAAATCTTTTTGGATGACGCAACAAAACTTTTGTTCTCCAAAAACCGTAACGATGACACATTTTCCACCACTTACCAAGTGTTGATCTTTTGTGCATGTAGACACATGAAACATCAGAACGCCAAAGCTGCCAATTTGAAGCGATTAATCTCATCGACAAGTCGCTGTCTTGACTTGTTATGAATCTCTCATCCCAACCACCTACTGATTTCAGAGCCTCTACATTGTGAAGGCAAAATGCAGGAACCTTAGTCTGCTCTCTACCCTTAAATTTCTTGAATTGGCCACCGCCAGAACCAATTGGTGAAGATATGGCCCCTTCTATCCAGTTTGCAACCATTCCGGTTGAGTCCCCGGACTTCGTCAAGCACCCTATCGCTCCGATTTTCGCACCCAACTTCGATTCCAATTCTAGCAAATCTGTAACTCTCTTCTGAACATGATCTTCGTCAATCCAAGAGTGACCTATAATTTCAAAACAATGCGTGATTTCTTCTCCAATGTGTTCTAAGGCTAGATTCCTTGCATTAGCAACTCGTTTCCCCGGATTATCAACCACTTTAATCGCATCACCAAAAGATGCAAGAACTTCTTTCGTAGAATCTGTGGAGCCACCTTCCATCACCAAAATATCTACAGGCATAGTTTGTGCTAACAAACTATTGATACATCTAGCGATGAATTTTTCTTCATTTAGAACGGGTATCACTGCACAAACCCGAACCTGCATGTACTATCCTGTTTTGTACCTAAATGTCAAGGTTGGCCTGTTAAATTCTTTGACTATGATGTTCTGGGACGTTCATGCGCAGACTGAAACTCACTGGAATCGATGAGGGATATTCTGTCATAGTCTCAACAAAGTTAGTCGGCGCAGATGATCCAGAATTGGTATTAGATTCGATTTTGAAAATTTTCCCTGAATTTACATGCGGCCTACCTAAAAAGCAAAACTTCCCTACCGAACAAAATGATATTCTAGCATCGGAAGAGATTAGTTTGGAGACTTTTCTTGAGATGATTCACAAACAATCAATATTGGACACTGCATTAGATTATATGTCCAAAAACTTGGATGCAAATGGTACAATTTTCCAAATTTCAAGACAAGCCGCGATGGCTGGAAAAGTGGCATTCCCATTGCTAGGCGACAAGCCTCTAGGAGGGGTAATTACGGTTGAGATAGAAGGTGAGAACCTTGGAGATTGGCTTGAAGCAGCAACATGGCATAGTGGAAGAGAAAATATCCCACGAAGAATTGGAGATGAATTTACTATGTATTCTGATGGTGAAGCTTCAACCTGGCACTAATGGCTTCTGCTATATCACGATCTGGCCCTAACCAATTAACTTCATCTGGACCAACACACCACTTGACTTTGTCATGCACATGTAATTTCATTTCTCCACTTTCAATGAAACATTCCATTACGTGCAACCTAACCACGACATCCCCGTGATCAAAAATCCATTCCCCAATCATATCTCCTGTGGAAACATCCAATTCTAATTCTTCATTGATCTCACGAATCAAACACAGAGATACATCCTCACCATCTTCGAATTTGCCACCAGGGAATTCCCACCAACCTGCGTGTTTTTCGCTTGGAGACCTTCGTGCTGCGAGGAATTTACCCTCCGAAATTATAGCTCCTGCTCCTACATCGAGACATGCTGGCCTAAGCATTCTATCTAAGCATTGCAAAACTAAGCCCTTAGCATCTGGTTGTTCAAGTGGAAGATGAAGAAAAAAGCATGGGGTATTCCCATCTAGTTTGGAAAGTGTGTGATACAATGTTTCATTGCAGATATATTCTCCAGCATCATCACTGATTATTGGTGAATCAATCATCCCCTCAATATCCCAATCTTCAACCTTGATGGTAGAATAAAGATCTCCTTTACCCGTGATATTACTATTTTTTATTAATCTACCAGAATTATCTGGAATTCGAAAGTCGAGAACATCTCTTGCACGAGTTTCTATTCGTGGAAAAGATGATTTTTCTGCTAGTCCAACATGAATAATGGCTGCAAAGTTTTCTGTGTCTAGCATCTTGGAAACTGTCGTTGCACCATTATAATCAACAGGCAAAACAAGAGACCGGATCATGTGACCGCGTACATTTTCTCCAGACACTGCTGAAGCAACAAGACCTGAAACGTTGGTTTCATGGCCTCCAAAAGGCTCGAAACCTGTAACTAGAATCGGGTCTCCCATGATGTTGGTAGATAACATCACTTCCATGAGGATTTGCGTCGCCACATTGACAAGTGTCCGAGTGTTGGTCCCTCCAATGCAAGAGTATGATGAGGAGATTGAAGTCGTCGTACCTGTCGATGAGAATGAGGTAGACTCTCTGGCATTAGGAAAGACAATTTGGACCGAAATCACTGCAGGAGTAGGAATTTGGGGGGCATTCCGCCCAGTTATTGCTGTCGTATTGTCACTGATACCGTTCTTATATCTCGGACAACATTTCAACAGAAAACATCAGAGGGGATTCGATTGGTTCCTACTCCAAATTCCTCTAGCTTTTACTCTAGTACTATGGGTCTTACTCTATTTGTGGTCAATTTTTGATGCTTGGCGGGATGCTAGCGTAAGTGTTGCAAAATCCTACGACCAAAGTTGATCTGAACACTCTAGTTCTCCACTAGCCATGCCGGCAAGATCCGATTTATCATCATCATCAAATTCATCTGGTATACTACCTGAAAAGATGTTACCGATACTGCTACTTTCTATAGCCCAATACATAACTGAATCATCATTGTTGGAATGGCCAGGGTGATCTGGATCTTCATGAGGTATCGGAGATTGGTATACCAAATTCACCAAGCCAAGTAAGTGGCCTGCTTCATGAACTGTAACTGCTCTTTCAATTTCGTCAGCCGATGGTCGTCCTAGGAAATTAACAGAATCATCAATGGAATCTTTGAATACAGCGATGGTCGAAGCATCAACAGCCACTCCAAGTACTGAATCATCCTCATAAACGCCCTTTGGGAATAGGAAGTACCAATTTAGAGTGCTAGACCCCATAGCATCATCTCCATGCTTCCATCTAGCATCTCTAACATCGTTAGCATTCCATACATTGTCTTCAGAAAAATCAGTCTCCTCCGCTATGATTTGAATGCCATCGGGTTTTTTACAGACTTCCTGAAGTCTTGATTTTACAAGATCCATGGCGATTGGATCATATCCATTTTCATAAAGGAAATGAATTTTCATTTTTTCAAATTTATCATCTTGAAGACAAGCTAATGCAAGTCCTCCTGGAATACCTCGCTCTTCATCAAAAAGTTCATCACTACCGAAACAGCCTGATAATCCAGAGGAAATTAAGACAAATATCACAAATATAGTTCGCATTTTATCACCTAGAAATCTTCTGGAATTTGAGTTGGACTAAATAGCTGACCTGGCCCAGAAACCTGTGATAGTTGATTCCTTGCAAGGTGTTCCCATGAACGCATCACTCCCAATGCATCACTTAGTAACATTTGTTCTTCTTCGAGAGTCACTCGTATCAATGTGTCAAGGATGTCCATGCGATCTCTATCTACGAGAGATAGTGCTTTGTCGAGGTCAAAACTTGCTTGGCTATCAATAGGCTTCGAATCAAGCGGCCAAGGCTCAGATAGATTTTCAGGTAAATCTGTGGTGTGTTCTTGCAACTGGATTAACAAGCGATTTGTCCATCTCGAAACAACCATGCTCGTCTCAAGAATAGGCATATTCAATTGATTTACCAANTTGACNAANCTTTCTTGTAGCGTCACCATCGAATCTGTTCCACTCATGTGGTTACCCCCGAGAATNATTTCTGATTTTGAACCCACTGATGGCCGTAATGCGNCCATTGCTCCATAGTCCAACCTTCTGGNANTCCAGNAGGNGGNAGAGGAGGNCCNGGGCTNGCTANNGCCGGAGTTGCTGCTACAACTGGCGCCACAGGGGCAACAGGGGCAACAGGGGCAACAGGGGCTGTTTGNGCTAAATTCTGAACATCAGGAACTATTTCTGGAACTGCCTTTCCACCCATAGTNTGGATCACTTCAGCGGTTTGGTCTGATTCGTCAACTTCTTCTCCTCTTCTTATTCTACGCATTTGAACCATAGTCCAAACAGCATAGGACATAGAGCATAATGCGATTAGATACATTATTACCGATAATTGTGAATCTGAAACTTGGTTAGCGAGTGCAGTACCGTCTCTTTCAATTTCTTCCTTGATTAGGAGNGGANNAATCGAAATTCTTTCCTTNTCAACACCTGAATCTAACAGAAGNATTCTGTGCTCTAACGTTTCATCAACTTCACCATCTGCCATAGCATCAAGGCTAACTTGGATGGTCTTGCCATTAGATATTTCAACTGTTGAAGTGGATATTGTTGCCCAATCGTCACCAGAGACTAATCTTTGGAGAACGAAGGTTACTGAACCTGAGGCTCCATTATTTCTAGCTTCAAGAGATAGAGATACTGCCTCACCAGGGTTAGGAGTTGGATTGGACCATTCCCATGTGGTATCTGCAGCTCTCAAACTGATGTCTGGTCCAGTCAAAGCCAGAGGCCAAGATGCAAGTGGCTCTTCAACTGTGTTTCCAATACTATCGTACGGGTTACCTGATTCGTCTGAACCTGTCACCCATACATCAATTGTATAAGACGGCAGTAGCATTGTTGCACCACCATCTGTCAAATCAATGAAACCTGTCCAAAAGAACTGATCTTCAAATGGAGTTGTATCTGGCAACGGAGAAGAACCTCTGCTGATTTCTGCTTCACCTGCACGCACAAGATAGTGAAGCACTGCTGGATCATCTAAGGAGAATCCCTGATCGTCCCGTGTCTCTAACATAACTTGCAATTCATTTGCCATTGAAATTGGNATTTCTTCACCTGCCTCGATACCTGCAAGGGAGATAGCATGGATAGTTGGACGTTCGCTNTCTACTGCAAGACGGAGTCTTGGTTTGAAAGCAGATTCATCAGTTGCTAGACCGGGCAAGTCAACTAAATTGGCTCGTAAGTCAAGGTGGCCACTTCTTACATCGGGGACTAGAATATCGATAGAGAAATATCCTCCTTCTCTACTAGTCGTAGTCCATTCACGTTCATAATCTCCAAGTGAGATTGTAAATGAGCCAGGAGGTGCAGGTGTTTCATCTTCAGAGAATGTTACTTTCCCACTGAATCGAAGAGCTTGTCCTGCTCCAATCAGAGTTTCATCAAATTCTGGATTGTAGTGGTTTGTACCATCCCTGAGTTGAATTGCCAAGATGTGCCCCGGTTGAGTATCAAATCTCAAATCATTGTCCAAACTCCACAAATCGTTACCTAAACCTCCTTTGTGAATGTTACACGGAACGTCTTCCTCTAGGCCACATGATTTATCTTCAATCCAAACTTTTGGAATGAAGTGTGATTCACCATTTGTATCCCATATTTCAGGGAAATTCCAAGTTAACTGGAACTTTATTGACACTAACATTCGAGAAATATTTGTTGGATCTAGTGTGATAGTAGAATAGAGATTTGAAACCGCTAAGCCGGTTCCTCCACTCTCCAGATACATCTCTGGAGAACCGTCCGAATTGCGAGAGATATAAGCATAAATCGAGGTTTCTGAATCATCGAAGTCTCCACCAAGTGCAAGATGAACGTACTCNACATCCCACCAACCATTGATATCCGAAACCATGAATGTAGCNGTGTATGNAATNCCTGGGTGNAATGGTGCCAAATCATCATGNCCCATGATTGTNGAGTTATCAACATCCATTTCAGGNTCGAATTCTTCTCGAATTATGTACCATGACAGAGAATTGTCCCAATCAGGAATAACGTCGCCAGGCCTATCACCACAGAATTCACCAGATTCCATATCACATACAGGCGCTCCACCCATTGCAATTACGTTATTTTGCCCATCCTTTCCTTCAACATAAAACGCTACTTTGTCTCCATGTACTAGCATTGAATCATCAATCAAACCATTGAATACGTTAATTCCACCAGGTAGTATTTCAGGAGTAGTTAGAGTCTTTGAGCGGTATTCAATCGGCTCTGGCAATCCGTTGAAGTTAGAATCGTCACATCGCTCATGTTCTCCNGGCTCACAACCAACCCAGTAGTGTAGATCAACAGTCTGCGGAGGATCTACTGAGTCTTGAATTATGATTTCAATAGCCTGACCACCAGGAGAAGGTGGACCCTTATGCATCTCAGNTGAGATTTCAGGACTCGCGAATAATACCAATGGTGCATTTCCATCAAAGATTAACTTGATTGTATTGTAACCTGGGTTAACATATGTCGAACCATTTGCTAGATTTACTGCTTCGACATAAAGTACCATTCCACCAGGCATAGATTCGATTGGAGAAGTGAATGTCATGTTGTACTGACCGAATCCAGGGTTACCCTCTGAATGAAGAATTACTGGATCACCGATTGGGTCACCGTCATAAGTTACGTTTTGCCCAATCACGCGTAGAGTAAATTCACCTGCTTGTGGAGAAAATGCTGAACCTTCGAAGTTGATTNCTCCATTAATTGACAGATTAAANCCACCCCGGACCCAATCACCAGGGAATANTTCCCTTCCTGTTTCTTCCCAAACNCGCATNCNNTCNAGTTGAATNTCATTTTCAACATTNAGAGAAAGNGTATCNGTNGTCCATGCGTTGACTTGANGTCCNAGATCATCGCTCATCGAAACAATAGCTTCCATCTTTCTTTCATCATCCCAAGTCCAGTTGACACGCAAAGGCATTTTCACAGAGACAATGCCTTCNCTATCAATTGTTGAAGTACAATTTCCAACATCGAATTCAACGATACCGCCTGCATCATCNACAACACTGCAAGTATCTCCTCTTAGCCAACGGAATGACGGATCGACACCGTGTGAATTGTTTAATCCAATTGTTGCCTCNGTAACTCTGTCNACTAGNTCACCGTGGGCTAAACGGACTACTAAGTTCCTGTATACGCCATCAGGAGCAACTAGACCACCCTCTAGGCTTGCATCCAGAACACGTGAATTCAGCCTATATTCTATGTCAAGGTCGGTTAGCTTAACTCTACCAGGCGTATTTGCTTTTACTGCAATTGGAATNTCGACAGTACCAACGCCATTTTCAGGAATATGATCATTGAAAGCGTCAACCAGAGATGGGGTCTCTGAAACTACACTACCAACTGGAGAATCATCCGATGCGACGACGGAACTTTCATTCAAGAATAATATCGATTTCCAATCCCACTCGCCATCATCACCGATATCTAACTGTGGAGCATCAGGATAGCCTTCTTCGTACCAGAGAATGAAGGAATCGACTTTCGGTGTGGCCTTATCATCTGTGGTTGAAAGAATCACTGAGTAGAGTAATTCATTACCTGCTCCTTGGGTCGAGAATGAAACCTCGATATTGTTTTGTGCGCTTTCCCAAGAAGTCCCGTTGTCATTTGAAACCATGACATTTATCGCCGTCGAACTTGGTTCATCAGCCATCCAAACCGCTCGTACTTTGCCCACATTTGTCCCGGTTGCAACTTTCTTGCTTGTCCAGTCACCAGAGGTTTGGTAAGAAGTTGCATATTCCAGATTTATCCACCATGAAACAGCTGAAGAACCGATTAATTGCATCTTCCATACAAGTTCATTTCCAGGATGAGTAAAGTGAATTGTCTGGTTAGTCTCAACTGCTTCCCAGTGTGTACCGTTGTCAGCGCTAACCCAGTAATCAACCCTGTCACCTTGAGTTGGTGCTGACCAATGGTTCTTCACGTTGACCGCTAGAACATCATCATCGGTAACGATCGTTTCACCTAACCATGTAGTGGTTCCCGGAGCAGGAGTCGTTGGGTAAGAAATACCCATTCCAAATTCTCGGTAGTATAGAGTTTTTGAATTCCAAGTTGAATATCCAGAATCAACCGTAATAATTCTCTCTCCGTCGTAATATAATCCAAGCCCCTTAGCGGTGATATCTCTGGTTCCTGTTTGAGGAACTAGTGACGATGAGGAACCTGATATTGCCCAAGCACTCAGTTGATCTGTGTCTTGGTAATAGCTTCCTTTCATACAACGCATGTAGAAGAAACCAGAGTGTACTACAAGACCATGGACATTGCTAGCAGTTTTACCACAAGCAGTATTTGCATTGTCTCCTGATGAGAATGAATACTGTTCCTCACCACGAGTGAATTGTCCATTATCTCCAAATTCATATGATACAATCCTTCTTTGTTGGGAATGACTAATCCAAATCAAATCTGAATCTCTATCGTACGAAATCCCACTATATTCGCCATATTGGGGAGAAACATCGTATGAATCAACACATTTCCACACCCAATCGTCAGAGACATCTATTGCTAAAACTCTGAGGTGCTGAGTAGGGTTTGAACTAGAATATGCGTATTTGTATGTTGAGAAAATCCCATAGAGCATTTCGTCATCAGTGATTGTCCAATCCTTGAAACCATATGCTTTGTAATATGTCGAAGTTGGATCTTGTGGAAGTGTACAAGAGGATTCTCTCTGCAAATCAACCACTATATCTCGAGACACATTATTTGGGTGCATTCGAGTTACAACCTTGTCAAACTGAGTACCGGTGAAAGTTGACATGAATAACCAATCGTGGTTGCGAAGTATTGCGCCTTGACCTTGTGCCATGAAGTTTGGACTTGTGACCTTGACCTGATTACTGAATCTAGATTCTGTTGAATTGGAAGTATGAGGTTGACGTACTGCGAAACTACCGTTATCCAACCAAGCGTTAGAGCCAGGCAATGATTCTTCATCTACTCCATGGGTTGAAGAATCGATATTGCTTGAATTGAATCCTAAACTAAGTTCCTCACTTCTGGAGTCTACTAAGCTGGCAGTACCTTCCATCCATTCATCGTAGGTATCGGTAGAAACCTGAGACCAACCCGTAGATGATGCACCTGACAGTGTGACTTGAACATCAAGAACTTCAGCACCCTTAGGCATTGCAACGATGCTTGTCTTATCTGCACCTCCTTGGTACAATGCGATATTTTCTACGCTACCATCAGAAAAAGTGTAGATGTGACGCGAAGCACCATTTGCTTCAGCCTCGCCAATGAATATCTCAGATAGAGGGCTCATTGGCGTTAAAACCAAGACGAAAACCATCAACAAGAGGGCGGCACGTGACGAAAATTTCTGCGACATACACAATTCACCCAAACTGCGGTGTACTCCATAGGCCTTGAACTAACCGGCGACAGGTCAGAACCAGAAATCCCCCTTTAGGGGGAATTCTGATAGTATCAGGAGGTGTTTCTGCTGTCATATCTTAGCGGTGATGAATCGCCTCTTGTGCCGTCTTCTTCATCATCTTTGACTTCGAACCAATCCACTAACCAATCACCATCAGTATCCCAATTTAGCGGATCGCTACCTTCTGCAATGTGATCATCATCCAAATCAAGCAAATACCAACCGTATTCATGTTCACCTAAGTCAACAGCAGGTGCCCGATTTGTGTTCCCAACATAATACAAATCCCAATCATCAGTAGCATCTCCAGAGCACAGCAACATATCATCTCCAGGATCTAGGACAAGGAAATCTGTATCCATATCATCGATTATCAAGACATAACTATCATCATCGATATTTTTACGATTCATTCCCAGGTAATTTGTGAGGTCTTCATTGGGCTCACCTAATCCCAAAGTGAATGCTCTGAATTCCCACCATTCCGTTATTGGAGAGCCATTCCAAGTTTCACCAGAAAGACGCACTGAGTCGGGTGAATCCAAATTTGGATTCGCTACAGCATAAAATTCCATGAAATTGGTATAGGCTGTGTATTCACATGTAGCACCGCTACAATCCCAATTACCATCTTGATCAGGGTCTTCGTTAGCGTCCACTGGATTAGTAGGATCGAAACTTGCCCAAGTCCATCCTAATGCAGGCCTAGACAATGTCCCTGAATCTTGTGAAAGTGGGCGACATGAAGCTGTTGTTGCTGCTATGCATGGGCCACCAGTAGCTGCATCTATCCATTGCACTTCTACTTGCAATCTCGAGGAATAGTTATCGTTGCTCTCATTCCATCCCTTTTCGTACTCATACCAATCAGGCAACATATCTCCATCTGTATCATTATCCATTGGATTTGTTCCATATTTGAAGACTTCACGTCCATCTGATAAATTCCAATCTCGATCATGAGAGATTACAGCACCCAAATTTAGAACAGTGTTGAAAGTTACAGCATCTCCATCTGAATCGTTTGTATCAGGACGGGTCCCGTTAAGATATTCCATTTGATTAGTGAATGGTAAATCTCCTATGCCATTTTGGATTACACTTCCTGATGGCGTAAATTGCCGGTTCTCCCAGATTCCCTGAGCAGCAGGTGTGTCAAACGAAGTCCTGCCATACCAACCATCACTATCAGGGTCATAATTAACATCAAACGGATTGACTGGATTGGTAGACCAGTGGTTTTGAGTTGTTGGATCAGGCAGGCCATATACAGCATAACAGAATTCCCAACCATCATCAATTCCATCTTGATCAGAATCAGAGTTTGTAGGATCAGAGATCCCGAATAGAGTCCGATTGAAGGTGTTAGGATCTTCTGAATTAATCATCATCATCCGTGATGCTGAGATCGAATCCTTACCAACAAATGTGTTGAAAATGGCTCTTCTTGCTTCTGCATTTGTATATCCTTCATCGACATAAGCATCGACTGCATCATCACCGAAACCAATCAATCCCGAACCCGTGCTGA
>NZGQ01000084.1 GCA_002689565.1 Methanobacteriota archaeon
CTGCATTCTGTATTTTGTATCTTGGAATACACTGGTTTATGGATATCATTGGAGGAATGGTTGTAGCAGCTTTAGCAGTGAACATCGCCGACAAGATGGCAGATCCTTTCTGGAGTATTTTCGATGAAAGAACTATCAACGCTAGACTTGTAACTTTACTGACAAACCCGAAAAGAGCCTTGAATGTGGTCAAGTCTAGTGCGTCTAAGCAATTCGCTAAATTTGCAAAGCCTACTAGCAAAGAGACTGGTGCAGTGCTTGCGGCGGTAATCATCGTAGTTGCTGGAGTAATCACTTGGGATTTAACCCACCAGTCAATTCCTGCAGGAGGCGTCGATGCTCCAGTGGGGGTAGAAGCGGCAGACGGTTGGTTGGCTACACTGGACGATAGAGGTGAATCGGCTTTATTGATTATACACGAGGTTGATGATTTAGAGTCACAAATAGACGTGGTCCAACCAATCTTGGATTCAAATTCAACTTGGGATGTCAGAGAAGGTATGCTAATCGTCGCCAATCAAACTACCTTAATGGCTGTAAATTTGGAAACCCCCTCCACCGCAAAAGTCACGCTAGAGGTTGACGAACCTACCGCTGTTGATATTATCTCAGATGACTGTTTTGCGGTTTTGGAAGATGGATTTGTAACATACTGGGATTTTGAAGGAAGGCAGAAACTAGGTCCAAATCCGGAACAAGGAGATTCAGTTATTTTGTTTGAATCATTTAATGGCCAAATAGCGTTAGTTTTCGAAAGTGAACCCGATACTGTACATCTTGGAATTGCTGATGCTATGGGATTAATTTCCATACAGTTGAATGCAACAGGTGATCCAGATGAAGATGATATATTGCTGGCAGCAGATTTGAATGTAGATGTAGAAAATGCGACAATTACTGACATATCTTTGTCAAAAACAAAATTAGCAGCAACTGTGGATGTAAATGCAACATCTCGCTTGATTTTATTGGATACCATTAACGGTGAAAGTAAGATTATCTCCGACCACAAATTTGCAGCGTTTGACCCCCATCTTGATTACGGGGTTTTGATGTTCTCAGCATATACAGAAATCAATCCATTAGAGGCTGCAGAAGAATATTCAGACAGAGAAATTTACATCCATGATTTGTCTACCAACTTGACAAAACCACTAACTGCTGATGGATTGGACCAGTGGGCACCATTGGTTTTAGAAGATCATTATGTGTATCGGCAAATGGATAGTTCGGGCGATATCAGCGTCGAGGTCCAACAAAAAGAGCCAACTCTTCAGGCTTATTCGTCTAACATTCTGAAGTTTGGTGTAATCCTCGTAATTTCTCTAGCGTTTGTCTACATAATGCAGAAGCAAAGAGAATCTAATCTCAGCCCCCGTGGTAGCGAACTCGCATCATGATTTGATTAAGCCTCGTTGTGACTTCTAATGCACTAGGGGGCAAACCACCTGGTGCGGCAACCGGCTTTCCTAATTCTTCATCTAGGGCAATATATCCCTTAAGGACCAAATCCATCGCTCCTTTGACCTCAGGGTGGCTAGCTCGTAAAATTTCATGTAAAACATGCAAATCAATACCAAATCCTTCGAGATCATATTCTCTTGACGACAATCCGAGGTCGATTAGAACGACTTCTCTTTGGTTTGTAATCAGGATGTTATTGGTTGATAGGTCACCATGATTGACAGCATTCCTATGCAATTCTCTAATCGCCTTGCCAACATCAATCAACAATTTTTCATCGTGCTCATTAGACTGAAGTATTTCGATCAAAGGCTTACCTTCGATTTTTTCCATGATTATTTTCGACTCGTCGATGTCAACATCCCATATCGCAGGCACAGGAGCTCCTCTTCTTGCAAGCCAAATTGTTAATTTGACTTCATTTGTCATCCGTTTCTTTGTTAAACTCGCATCTAAGTCAGGATGTCTCCAACCTCTTGGTCGGCGCTTTTTCAAGACAGCAGGGCGGCCATGCCATGTCCCTGAAATCACTTCAGCTTCAGCTCCAAGATGCAGCCTCTCACCTCCGGACCATGCTTGCATTGTATGCTCGTAAGTGTGAATGGTTGAAAAAGGGGTGCCTACACAGAAGCATGAGGTTAGACTATGACCATGTCCCTACCGATGTGCGCCATTGATTTCACAAGTGATGAAATGGGTCCTGAAGAGGCAGCAATTGCTGAAAGGATCAGCGAGCTTAAACAGCAACTTGGAGACGATTTACTGATTCTAGGACACCACTATCAGAGAGATCAGATAGTTATGCATGCAGACTTACTTGGAGATTCATTCCTACTCTCTGAGTTGGCTGCTAAATCTGAGGCTAAAAATATTGTATTTTGTGGCGTGCACTTCATGGCTGAATCGGCTGATATCCTCACTTCTGACGAACAGAGAGTAATTTTGCCCAATATGAGGGCAGGTTGTTCTATGGCAGACATGGCCGCTTTACATGATGTAGAGATCGCCTGGAAAGAGATCTTAGAAAAATCAGGACTTAGTGATCCGGCTACAGCGAAAGAAGGTGAGTCCTGTTTGATTCCTGTGACCTACATGAACAGTGCCGCAGAACTGAAGGATTTCTGTGGGCGTCATGGAGGAATAGTTTGTACATCATCTAACGCTACAGGTATTCTAGAATGGGCTTACGAACGTGCTGGTCCAAACGGCGCAGTTCTATTTTTCCCAGACCAACACTTAGGTAGAAACACAGGGCTGTCTATGGGTATATCACTTGACCAAATGGCAGTTTGGACTCCGGAAGAGGAAAATGAATTACCTGAAGATTTGAAAATAGTCTTGTGGCACGGTTTTTGTTCTGTTCACAAGCGTTTTACAGTCCCACAAATCGATGAATTCAGGGCAGAGCATCCTGATGGTGTAGTCGTAGTTCATCCAGAGTGTCCAATGGAGGTCGTAGAGGCTGCTGATGCCAACGGTAGCACAGAATTCATTCGNAGATTTGTNGCACAACAAAAACCAGGAACCAACATTGCAGTCGGAACCGAAATCAACATGGTGGCTAGATTGGATTCGCAACATGANGATCTTCACATACAATGTCTAGAACCAACAATTTGTCCCTGTTCTACGATGTACATGATTCATCCAGCATACTTGATGGATGTCTTAGAACGCTTAGTAGAAGGTGAAGTACCTAACCAAGTAATCGTTGCATCTGAAGTGCAAGAAGGTGCTAAAATCGCTTTACAAAGGATGCTTTCAATCAAGCAATAGATTCGAAAGTTTTCCATCCAACCAATGCCAACAATGGACATAGTATCATTGTAATTAGTACATATCCAACCGCTTTTGTTTGGTCATCATTCCACAATTCAATTGTTTCAATTGAGAATGTTGACATTGTTGTAAATGCACCTAGGATGCCAGTTCCGATAAATAATGTCAACTCTTTTGAAATCAGTTCATTGGCTAATGCAGCCATACAAACNCCAAGCATCAANGANCCTAATGCGTTTACCAGTAAAGTGCTTTGTGGGGTTCCGACCCATTCGCTGATTGCAAAACGAAGAGTGGCTCCTATTGCTCCNCCNATNGCCACAGCNAGATATGAATTCACAAATTGCCCTGTTAGTCACCACTCTATCAAACATGCTCAAAAGTCATGCGTTACAGGACTGGATTATGACNATCTGGTTCATGACCACCAATCAGGGTAAGGTTGAGGAAGCAAGGGCCTATTTTTCAGATTATGGAATTGTAGTCCAGCAATTTGATTTTGAGTCAATNGAGCCTCAAGCAGATGACTTAGAAGTAGTAGCACTATCAAAAATAGAGCAAGCAATTCCTCANCTTCCAAATCCGAATGACATGTTGCTGGTAGAAGATGCAGGNTTGTTTGTCGATGCACTACACGGCTTTCCTGGTGTTTACTCCTCTTATGCTCTCAAGACGCTTGATGTNCATGGAATATTGAAATTGATGAATCATCTGATTAGTGCTGATCCAATTCAAGATGGAAATCTTAGAAAAGCNGAATTCAGAGCAGTAGCAGTTCTTTACAAAAACGGGCAAACCATAGTTTCCCAGGGAGTCTGCCCCGGTCGTATTTCACATGAACCAGTGATGGGTGAAGGGTTCGGATTTGATCCGATATTTATTCCAGCCGACCTAGATGTGGAAGGAAATCCTCTACCTGTTGGAGAGATTGGAGTAAAAAGCACTCATGGTAAGCCATTTGGAGCCGTTCCATTAGAGGAAAAGCAACAATATTCCCATAGGCATAGGGCGTTGAAAGGTTTGCTTTCTAACCTCGACAGTCTTGGGTGATATTCTTGAGTGTGAGCGTTTTGGCTTGAGGTGAGCAGCATGAAATCATCAAGGCTAGTAGTTTTCATCCTCTTGGTAGGAGCCATACTAGCATTTTTCATGNTGCAGTCTGAATTAGATGATAATAGTAGATGGGGATTGGTCGGAGTTATCCTTATACTGGCTATAATTTGGGTATACCTTGGTGACAAGCCAAAACCAGTAACTCGTACTAGTGCTCGTAAAGTGATACCAACCGTTGCGATTCCCAATGAAGATGAAACATCTTCTCTTGATATCCCGGAGGCNGTTACAAANGACGACATGGATGGGGCATCNCTCCGTGAAAGNAAAATGGCAAAGGTTGCTGCAAATAAGCAGGCTGAGGAAGAAAACGANATNACAATCGANCCAGATGATGACNTGGAAGAAATTTCCCTATCTGTCGAAGAAGTACACGTTGCTGGGGAATATGTTGTAGAAGTATCTCCTCAATCAATCGAAGACGCAAACATAGCAGCTCACATCAAAGACAAGAGAGATCGCCACTCAAAGATCAGAGCCCGTATTGAAGAGCGCCGCCGAGATCAAATGGCAGAAATCAGGGCATCCACTGCAAAGATGTGGGAAGAACACAGTTCTGGTGAAGACTTGGTTGGACTAATTCAAAGTGAAAATCATGGCCAAAATATTCTGATTGAACCAGCAAATGCAGAAGCAGGGCACGTATATGGTGCATCTTTAGTGAGAATAGATCCATCTACAATTTTGAAATTAAGAGTNCCANTAGANACGGGATATGTCGCTGTAGAGGAAGAGCGTGCNAAAACTGCAACTCTNCCACTCCCTNCTGGTCTTCCTTCACCTGANGAACTAGGGCTNTCACTNCCTCCNCCACCNGGCGCATCNGGAGCGCTTGCTGCATTGAAGGATGAAATGGCTANTGACGATTAGCGATGCTTCCACTCAGGCTCACTTCGNTTCAAGAATGCCTGAACTCCAATNTCTTGATCCTCGGTATCGAATAAATCTGCGAATGCGATTGCTTCGATTTCAACGCCTTCAGTAATTCCGTTATCTAAAGCAGCGCGNATAGTTTTCTTTGCAACTTTCATTGTATTCGCAGACTTAGAAGCGATTGTTTGTGCGATTTGCATGGTTTTGTTTTCCAAATCTTCTGGTTCNCATAGGTGATTTGCAAGACCAATTCTGTAAGCATCTTCAGCACTTACATTATNNCCAGTCATCATCATNTCCATCGCTCTTCCATAGCCAACAAGGTGTACTAAGCGCTGTGTTCCGCCATATCCGGGAATTAGTCCTAGCTTTATTTCTGGAGTCCCGAAAATCGCTCTAGTACTAGCGATTCTGATATCGCAAGAGCATGCGACTTCACATCCACCACCAAGTGCAAACCCATCCACCATGGCGATAGTTGGTTTGCTCAGATTCCAAATTGCTTCAATAGCATTGTCTCTGAAAATTTCTCTGATTTCTTCAGATCCTTTCCCCGCAAATTCTGTAATATCTGCTCCAGCAACAAATGAATTTGGTTTTGCCCTTTTGCCCTCAGGTGGTGCATTTGGTTTTGCCCCAGTGATAATTACACACCTCACCGAATCGCTTTCTTCGACCCATTTGCACATTTTCTTCAATTCACGGACCACGTCTTGGTTTAGTGAATTTAATTTGTCAGGTCTGTTGATAGTTACTTTTGCAATAGTTCCGTCACCATTTTCACACTCAATCTCTTCGATGATAACTACTTCGTCCATGTTACGCCGAGAAGGTCATACCAAATCAATTTGTAAGCACACATTGAAATTCATGAGTCACATCGTTGATTTATGTCCGACAGCGATGAATCCTTNGTGGTAGCAAAAGATTTGGGCAAGAGGTATGGCGATTTCATCGCNCTTCATCCACTTAATGTNAANGTCAGNTCAGGAGAATTCTTTGGCGTNTTCGGNCCNAACGGTGCTGGAAANTCAACATTCATCAAACTCCTAACNGGGCAATTNCGACCAAGTATCGGGGCAGTAGAGGTTCTGGGAATTAATGCTGCAAAATCTCCTCAGAAATTGAAAGCGAATATCGGAATCGTTCCTGAATCAGAATCTCCTCCATCATATCTTACACCTGGAGAATTTTTGCAATTTGTAGGAAAGCTTCGTGGAATTGAAGATTTAGACTCTAAGGTCAAATATTGGATGGATTGGTTCGGTCTGCAAGAAAAAAGCGACACAATGTGTAAAGATCTCTCAAAAGGTCAGAGGCAAAAGGTGATGCTAGCATCTGCATTTATTCACGAGCCAAAGTTGCTGTTCTTGGATGAACCATTTGCAAATTTAGATCCTATTTATCAGAGGAAATGCCGTCAGTGGTTGCTTGACATGGTGAAAAATGGGGGAACTATTTTCCTTTGCTCTCACGTACTTGAAATGGCAGAAAGAATGTGTAACAGAATGGCAATAATCAATCATGGCAAGGTACTTGCTGCTGGAACCGTCAAAGGATTGAAAGAGAGTGATGAAGAAACATTGGAAGATGTATTTATTCGATTGGTAGGGCATTCAATTGAAGAGGCGGAAAGATTGAGCGATGAAGGTGTAAATGAGGAGGAATAATCTTGTCCGTATCTATCCAAAGTAGTGATTGGTCTGATTATTCAGAACAATCTCATTCCAATGCATTGGGTTCGACCAATGCAGGGATGAAGTTAAACACGCCTTTGGTAGGTTGGGCAGCATTCTCTGCTACATTCCAAGTTATGTTTGTTGAGGAATTTAGGGAAAATTTGGATTTCGCAAAAAAAAGGAGAATATTGCTATTCCCGCTTCTAGTTGCTCTAGTAACTATGGTGGCAACAATTGGTCTTCAGTTTCTTGTTGGCGAGGGAGCCGCTCAAGGAGCAGATACAGATTCTAATTCATTTACCTGGGATGAGCTTAGATTTGCACTCCATTTGCCTTTGTTATTTTTCAGTTTAGGAATGGGCTCATTCGCATTTTTAGGTAGAGAGAAAGTCTTGGCTCGTACTGGAACAAAAAATTACCTTCTAGCATCTCCCGCTCTACAACCACTAACAAATCCTACAGCACATTTTGCCTATTATGTAAAGGATTTATCTTACTACGTTATGCTAATTCTTACTCCTGTAATCTCAGGTATGGCCATCGGTATTCTTCTGGAGAGTTTTACTGATGTCAGTACGCCATTGGAGTATAGCAGTCTACCAAGGACTTGGGTTGCAATGTCTGTAACTTTAGCCCAGGGCTTGGCATTCTCATTCATTGCATCTTCACTTTGGTTATTGGGCGGCTGGTTCAGCCGCCTTACTCCATTTTTCGTAGTAGCGATAGGGACAGTCATCGGATTGGGGTTGTTACCACGGCAATACTTCCTTTGGGGCCTAGCAACTCAGCAACCGGATGGGCTAATTTTAGCGATTCCAGCATTAGTAGCATCGATCTGTTTGGCTTGGATAGCATCACAATTAGTTCTAGATGATTTCGAGGTAAAGGTTGTCTCCAAGAAAGAAATTTTCTTACCTGCATGGGCTCGTTTGAGATTTTTAGGAAACGGCCCTCTAAGATTGCTGGTGGCAAAAGAAGCCGTCGACCTAATCCGGTCAGGTTCATTGAAGAAGATGANCGTGTCCTATTCCGTACCGNTAATTGTTTTGTTAATGATGGCTTGGTTGGTGGATTTCGCCGAAGCACCNATCCCNATTAATCTTCTTTCATACGCTCCATTTTTGGGTTTCTTTGGCTTCAACTTTTATTCTTGGTTAACCGCACTAGATTCTCCCGAACACATGAATGGTTTACCGCTCAGTGTTCCTCAGTTGATTAGAGCAAAAGTAACGGTTTATTTCCTTGCAACTACTTGGATTTCTGTGATATTCCTTTGCCTAATGGCTTGGAGATTGGACGAATGGGCGGTATTGCCGGTTGGATTAATTGTAATGATTGCAAATAGTATCTACATCGTTTGTTTGACAGCCTTCTTGATGGGTTTAGCTCCGAATAAGGCAATTTTTGATGCAAAAATCATGACATGGTTTTGGATTGGCACCGTCATACCTCTACTTGCTCTATTCTTGCTATCATTCACTCAAGGAGACGTATCATTTTACGAAAATTGGGCCGATCAAGTTCAAGACAAGGGATTGCAAGCAGAATCGGTTGATTTCGATAATGAAAAAATGGCAACAGGATTCAAAGGGATATTAGCAGTTAGTGCAGGTTTAGTGGCTGCCGCAATTTTACTGATGAAACTGCTTGACCGCAAATGGGGAAGGGCAGAGTTCAACAATTGAAACCTCGCCGACTAAATCATGGGGCTCGTATTTGCTGTCAGCGGATTGCCAGCTGCAGGTAAAGGCGAGTTTGCTGCAATTCTCGCATCAACAGGGATTCCTGTACGCTCAATGGGCGACATGATAAGAGCTGAAGTGAAGGCTAGAGGAATACCAGAAGCACCTCATGTCTTTGGAGAGGTTGCAACTCAACTTCGTGCAGAGCACGGAGAGGATGTTTTGGCTCACAGATTAATCGATGTTGTAGATGAGTTGCTTTCAAACCATTCTATTGTCTTAATCGAGGGGCTCCGAGGCACCGCTGAAAGAGTAGTCTTCGAAAATCATTGGGGCGAATCTTTCAAAGTTGTAGCAATAACTGCCTCCAAAAAATTGAGATTTGAGAGAGTTACATCTAGAGCACGCCCTGAAGACGGAGATTTATCCGACCTTGAGGTCAGAGATAAACGTGAGACTGGATGGGGATTAGATGTTATATTACAGGAAGCGGATTTTTCATTTTCTAACGAATCAAATCTAGAGGATTTGAAAAACCGAGTTTCGGCTTGGCTTGATAACCTGTGAGAGGGCCCGTAGGGCCCCTCACAATGGCGAAAGGTCATAACCGAGAGTAACAGTGTCTAGAGCGTCAGGGGGTTCTACATATGGCAAGGAAAAGTGGTGGAGGCCAAAGAAGGCAAAGAAACCAGCAACGCGCAATGTACGATGAACTTGACAAATACCCGGTGATGCCGCCTCATGCATTCGCAAGAATTGTACGTGACAAGAGGACACTGAACATCATTTACCAAATCATTGAACCGCCGTTGAACAAGAAAGAGCAAGAATGGCGAGATGAACTAATGGACATCTTCATTCGCTCTCTTACTGCAAACATCGAGGCAATCGATGCTGACCCAACGGCATACCTTCGTACTGCGATGGACAAAGTGATCAAAGCCTACGGTCTGAAAATCAACAAGAAATCTAAATCTAAACTATTCTATTATCTTCGCAGAGACCTAGTTGGTTATGGGAAAATGGACGTTCTGATGAATGATGCAAACGTAGAAGACGTCTCTTTGGACGGTACAAATGTTCCAATTTTCGCCTACCATCGAAAATTCGAATCAGTTGAAACCACCTGTGTATGGGAAACAGATGAAGAATTAGAATCGTATGTTATCAAACTAGCACAGCGTTGTGGTAAGCACATTTCTGTAGCGGATCCACTACTTGATGCTACATTGATGGATGGTTCAAGAATCGTCATGAAGCTGGGCCGAGAAGTATCTACTAGGGGTTCAGCATTTTGTATTCGAAGATTCAAGGACGATCCGTTCTCTCCTTGTGACATCATCGCATTCCGTACTCTATCCTCACTGATGGGCGCATACCTTTGGGTCGCATTCCAAAATGAAGTTCCTATGCTATTCGTAGGAGGTACAGCGTCTGGTAAAACCACGACTCTAAACGCTATGTGTATCTTCATCCCATGGCAGATGAAAATTGTAAGTATCGAATCTACACGTGAAGTAAATATTCCTCAACCTAACTGGGTTCCTGGTCTAACAAGACAGGGATTCGGTGGTGAATCCAACGAAGGAGAGATTGGAGAATTCGAGTTACTCAAAGCGGCTCTGCGTGAGCGACCTGAATACATTATTGTGGGTGAAATCCGTGGTGCAGAGGCATATGTTCTGTTCCAGGCAATGGCTACAGGCCACTGTGCATACTCAACAGTGCACGCTGACTCAGTGCCTTCATTAGTTCACAGATTGGAGAACAAACCGATCGATATTCCTCGTGTATTGCTACCTGCTTTGGAAGCATGTGTAATTCAAATTCAGACTCGTATCAATGGACGACGTGTCAGAAGAAGTAAGCAAATTGTCGAAATTGTTGGAATTGATCCGAACTCTTTGGAAGTTATCACCAATGAAGTATTCCGCTGGAATGTTGCAAATGATGACTTCATATTCTCCGGAAAGTCATACGTTCTTGAGAAAATAATGGTCAAAATAAATTACAGTCAAGATGAAATGCGTCGAGAGTTAAGAACCCGAAAACGTATTCTTGAATGGATGGTTTTGAACGATATTAGAAAGGCCGATCAGGTAAGCCAAATCATTACTGAGTATTACGTAAGGCCTCATGAGATTCTAGCACGTGTTGATGGTCTACGCTGATTAACTAGGGGGTTTTAATTATGGAGTTAACCGCATGGCAGAAAATTTGTCATCGTATCCTAGGTAAAGTCTTCAAGAAAAGAGCACGTAATGATACAAAACTTTCAGACGATTTGGTAAAAGGAAACATGCCGATAATGCCTGAAGTTTATATGGCACAATTATTCGTTACAACGGTAACTGTAACTATAATTTGTGTAATTCTATTGGTGGCGGTATTTATGCCAGAAATCGGTTTGATTGATTGGTATGAATCTAGGCCGGATGATGCTTATGCAATGGCATGCTATGAATGGGAATATTGGAATGGCGACTTGGTCGATGAGACGCTTGAAAGTAGAGGTTGTCCTTACTTCCAATACATGGAGTTTCCAATTTTTGCTAAAATCCTAATTCCTGTAATGTTAGGTTTAGTTGTACCATTTGGAACTTACAAATTTTTGAAAGGCTCTGCTTCAAGAGCAGCTCATGCTAGAGGCGTTGCATTGGAGAAATACCTTCCATATGCAGCATCTTATACCGCAGCAATGGCTGCTGCAAATGCAACCCCGCACAAGATTTTCAAATCATTAGCACTGAATGGAGACATCTATGGTGAAATCGCCTATGACTCTGCGATGATTTATCGTGACGTTTCCCTATTAGGTTACGATTTGTTGACCGCGATGAAAATGGCGGTTGATAGAGCAGCATCGCCTTGGATGACAGAGTTCTTCCAAGGAATGGTTGGAACTTTGACTGCTGGAGGTTCATTAAAACTGTATTTCCTTAATCGTGCAGAGCACTACATGCGTGAAAACCGAACACGCCTTCAAGAGTTCTTGGAATCTTTGGCAATGTTAGCGGAATCATATGTTGTAGTTGCAGTTGCTATGCCATTGTTCCTAATCGTCATGCTTGTCATTATGTTCTGGGTTAGTGGTGCAGGTGCTCAAATGGAAGAGAGTACCTTGTATGGAGTTGTACTATTGGGTCTTCCAATGATTCATGCAATGTTTGCTTTCATTGTGTGGTCCTCAAGCGAAGAGCAAAAAATGTGATCAGGAGGTGAGAAATTGGCACGCAAAAAGAAGGAGAAAATCATCGTTAAATTGGATCTTCCAAAAGACGATAATACCCTAACTAAATTGTATGCAATTCTTGGTGCAAGCATCTTTTTAGGTCTAGCGTGTTTTACATTCTGGGTTACAAACTCTCACTTTACAACGGCAGCAAATGGTCAGCCATTATTCGTGAACATGGCTTGCGGATATGATGCAAATTACATGCCAACATTTGATGATAATGAATCGTGCGATTATGGATTGCTCAAAGATGAACCAGATGTTTTGGTAATGACGCCAGATAAACCTTGGAAAGATTTCATTGGTTTGGGTCAACTATTCGATGTCCCGGGAATGGATGAAAACATTACTGCTAGTGTGCGGCCCGATCAATCTCTTACCGGTACTTGTGATGTAGAAGCCGCAATACCTTCGGATTATCAATTCATAATTTACGATCCATCGGGTCAAGAGATGTCACGATATTCAGGAAATACTCATTCCAACGATGACAATTGTGAAATTTACATTGACAATATGGAAAAAGGTAACCTTTACCAAATTGTAATTATATCTGAAAACGTCGTACAGGAAGCAACATATAAGCTCAAGATGGATTATTATGATGGACTTCCAGAAAACATGAACAATAAATCTCAGTGGATTGGTCCTGAGGTAAATCTTGGTGGGCTCTCTCTAAGGCCTACGATTTTCCTCAATTTCTTCGGCTTAGGTTTCTTCATTATGTTTTGGCCAGCATCATTTTATTGGGACAGGGTCAAAGAAAAGACCAACCAAATGGAAGAAAAATTCCCTGATTTCCTAAGAGATCTTGCAGAATACTGGAAGGGAGGTCTGTCGATGACGGTAGCGGTTCAAACGTTAGCGACGAGTGAATACGGTGCCCTGAATCACGAAGTAAAGAAAATGAGTGACCAATTATCTTGGGGTGTTGCATTTGGTGATGTCATCGAAATGTTCGCAGTAAGGGTTGGCACGCCACTTGTTTTGCGTGCAATTTCTCTAATTTCAGAAGCGAATCGAGCCGGTGGTAAGATTTCGGACATTCTTGTAACGGCAGCAAATGACAGCCGTGAATTGAAGTTCCTGGAGGGTGAGAGAAAACGTTCTATCGCCTCATATATCTCGGTTATTTGGACTTCTTACGGTGTTTTCCTTGGCGTTATTGTCGTCCTAGCTAAGGTTTTCATTCCTGCTATTGCGGGTTCTAATTCCGATTCTGAAGACGGTGGTGGAGGCCAACAACTAGGAAACATGGTCATACGAAATATCGAGCCGCTGTTTTTCTTGACCATTTTCTACTATGGTGTAACAATGCAAGCCCTCGGTAATGGTTCGATGGCAGGTTTGATGGCAACCGGTCGATTTACCAGTGGTATGAAGCATTCAGGATTGATGATATTACTCGCAATTCTTTGTTTCAACATTATTGTATTCTCTCCAGATCTAATCGGTGTAACCGATTTACCGCAATTGAATCCAGCAGCTGGTACATTCTCTCCATGAGGTGATGTTGTGCAAAGGGATGACAATGCACAGGTCCACATTCTGGAAATGCTGACACTGTTTTGGCTATTTTTTATGACAGCAGCTTTCCTGATTACAGTACATGTTCCTGATGAAGCAAGCATCTCAAGAGATGCTGAAATGCAATTTGCTGGCGAGGATGCAATCAATCTAGGATTAGCAACACCTGCTATGGAAAGTGATTATGATTCACGTTTAGCAGAACTTCTTGCCTTAGGTCAAGAAGATGAAGCCTGTGAATTGGTTCAAAACTATCTTGCATCTGGAATTGAAGCCAATTGTTGGTTAGCCAAGGACTCGGGTACTTCCCAGCCATATGGGGAGGTAGCAACTCCAGGTGGAAGTACAGTTAACTCTCATGGTTTAGTTGCGGTTGATGATCAATTGTGGACTATAAGTTTAGATTTGTGGGAGCGTGGCTCATAATGCGCTCTAGTGCAAAAAATGACCAAGGCCAGATGCTATTGGCAACCGGTGTAGTTTTGATGATGTCACTGTTATCAATGGCAATTTTCGGTGTCAAATTAGCAGGTATTTCGATGCCATATGATACGGCAGGAGATGACACAATTGATGCTTCAGGAGACATTGCAGAGAACCTTCCTGGTTTAACAGAATCTAGAGCTTTGATTTGGTATGAATCTGGGCTATCAGAGATAGAGAGTGTTCAGAAATCAATAGACTCGTTGCATGATGATGTTNTACATCATGGTGAAATTAGAGGNGTAGAACTGAAATTACTGAATATTACAGTAACAGAAGAAGGGGGAGTAGTATCTGTTTCTACTGAATTGGGAGCAGCAGATAGAAATTCCATGCTCACGAGAATAATTTCCTTTGATATTGACTTGGATAATTAACGTGATTTCCGCCAGTCATTCCAAGCAAGATCCAACCAATGATTGACTCTTTCTAGACTATCTTTGACTACGGTTGCATCTAGTGTATTCCAATCTGCAATCCGTGATTTTTCTTTTAGTGAATCTTGGATTGCTCTTATCCTTGGCAGAGCAGAGATGTATCTCTCTGCATTTCTGAATGAATGGATTTCTCTTTGTTTCAGGAAACCGGCATGTTGTTCTTCATCATCTACATGCATAACAATCCCAACCGCTATCCCTCCTGAATCTCGCCATGAGCGTAGTAGGCGTGAACTTGGTTCAAGATGTACTCCTTCCAGAATTAAATCGATTCCCTCTCGTCTCGCTCTCTCTATTGTTGCGAGAATTCCTGCCTCAACAGCTTTGCAAGTATCCTGCCAATCGAGGACAGCATCTCCAGCCTCCCCTCTGGAGAAAGAAGAACGATTCAAGGCATGATTTTCATTGGTATTTTGTACACGCATAATTTCCCGAATTGCATCTGTTGAAAGCAATCTAGCAAATGAGTGCTCATTAGCGATTTTTACAGCAGTAGTGGATTTCCCAACACCTGTTGCTCCTGCGATTAGAACTAGAATCGGTGGGCGGCCAGTTACTTTGGTTGTTGTCGCATCAGCGATACCTATCCGCTTCGCCATTATTTGCTGCTGTTCCTGCTTGCTAATCAAGACAACCCTCAACGGAGAGGCTTTGAGGTGTTTCCTCTTGGCCCGACTAATGACGAGCGAACAAATGTTGATTGCAGGCGAATGGACCGATTCAGAAGATGGTTCAACTTCAGATACGTTGAACCCGGCAACAGGTGAGGTTATTGCAACAACACCGAAGGCTACTCTCGGCGACGTAGAGCGATGTGTTGCAGCGTCTCGTGCTGCTCTCAAATCAAGAGATTGGGCAGCAATGGACCCTGCACAGAGAGGAAGGGTGCTTCAAAAAATGGCTGCAGCGACTTATGCTAATGCAAAGAGTCTTGCAGCAATCGAATCTTCCAACAATGGCAAAACATTCCGTGAAGCATTGAGTGAAATCCGCTATGGTGCATGGACCTTGGAGTATTTTGCTGGACTTTCCGACAAAATAGAAGGTAGCACAATTCCAGTTCCTGGAAATCGCCTAAATTACACTCTTAGACAACCTCTTGGAGTTACGGCTCATATCGTTCCATGGAATTTCCCTCTACAATTGGCTCTGCGTTCAATTGCTCCAGCACTTGCAGCAGGATGTACGGTAATTGCAAAGCCAGCATCATGGACACCACTTTCACTGATCGCTTGGATGAAGGCTATGCAGGAAGCAGAAGTTGGTCTTCCTGCTGATGTATTACAAGTCATCACAGGATCTGGTAGCCTTATTGGAGACGCATTAGCTGGTCATTCTGGAGTAGATGGAATTGTCCTCACCGGCGGTGTACCCACCGGTCAAGCAGTTATGGCAAAAGCTAGCGAAAACCTAACTCCTGTAACACTTGAGTTGGGTGGCAAAGGTGCAAATGTTGTATTTCCAGATGCTAATATCAAATATTGTGCAAAAGCGGTTTGCTTTGGTATATTCATGAATGCCGGACAGATGTGTTGGGCAGGTTCCCGCTTGATTGTTCACGAAGATGTGCATGACGAATTAGTCGATGCTATCGTTGCTGAAATTTCCAAGTGGCCGGTTGGTCCTGGTATGGAGGAAGGTGTTAGAATGGGAAGTATGGTTCACACATCTCACCGTGATGATGTACTATCCATGCTAAGCAAGGGACTAGAACAAGGTGGAGAAGTCGCATGTGGTGGCAATGCCTTGGACAGAGACGGAGCATTCATGGAAGCGACTGTAGTAACCGGTGTGTCCTCTGACAACCTATTGTTCCAAGAGGAGTTATTCGGTCCTGTTCTTGCTGTTACCAAGTTTAGCGAAGATTCTGAAGCACTCGCTCTTGCTAACGATACTCCATTCGGTTTATTGAATGGAGTTTGGACCAACGATCTATCTCGTGCACACAAGTTTGCAAGAGATGTAGAATCAGGAATGGTTAGCATTAACGAATACCCGATTACTTTCCCACAAACCGCCTTTACTGGCTGGAAGCATTCCGGAATCGGAATCGAGCAATCAAAGGATGCTCTAAATTTCTACACCAAGGTAAAGAACGTCAATGTAAAGTTGTGATTCAATGAAAATTAGTCACAGAGATGGCGTAACTCTCATCCAACTAACGGGTGGTTCTGCAACTCAGTCCTTCAGCAGAGAGTTTCTTCCAAAAATAAGAGACGCAGTAATGGATAACATTGGCTGCAATGCTATCGTAATTACTGGAGAGGGCAAATTCTTCTCCGCAGGAGCAGACATCAAGGCATTTCAGAAGTCAATCAATGACGGAGATAGTGTAGAATTGATTCGTGAATTAACCAATATTCTACACCCGATGCTCGTGAAAATGCGAACCTCGAAGACAATCTTTGTTGCGGCTCTAAATGGAGCTTCAGCAGGAGGTGGACTCGGTCTAGCCCTTGCATGCGATGCTAGAATTGCTAGCCTCGGTGGAAAAATGGCAGCATCATATTCCGGAATCGGACTTTCTCCAGACGGAGGAACTACCTGGTTACTTCCACGCCTTGTTGGTGAACAAGTCGCCCGCCGATTCTTCCTTGAAAACCAAGTTTGGAGTGCTGATGAAGCGTGTGAACTTGGTGCAATCGACGAAGTGGTTTCGGAAGAGGACTTAATCGACAGAGCAATTGAGATTGCAAATGATTGGTCGCAATGGGGCAGCCACACAAAAGAAGCGACTAAGCATCTATTGTTGACTCAAAACGTGAATGACTTTGAGACCCATCTCAAGCATGAACAAACTTTGATCGA
>NZGQ01000085.1 GCA_002689565.1 Methanobacteriota archaeon
CAATCTCTTACCTGATAATGTGCCAAGAGATTCTTTACAGGTTCATCAACTTGTGAGCTACGGTGAAGCCGACTGGGATCCTCTTGACACAGATGATTCTTACAGGCTCATCGATAATGATACTCTTAGAGTACATATTACAGAAAACATGGATTTGTTGTTAGTGGGAGAATTGCCTTCTCCTGAGATAGATTTGACTAATCCCATACTGACCCAACTTCCTGATGGGAAAATGCGATTAGATTGGAATGCTACTGGAGATATAGCGAATCCATACTTTGGGGGGTGGAACGTATACAGGCTCACTAGCCCAATTACAGCATCGACATACTTCCCCGATCCTAGTGAAACCAGCAGCGAATTCACATGGGGTGGGCTGCTGCAAGATACGCTATCTGCATCATTGGGTGGCACCACTAGTTATTGGGTCGATGAAAGACCATTAGAAACAGGAATTTGCTCGTCTTACGCTGTTATTCCAACCGATAGGACAGGAAACCCGGATTATCTTGCTGCCAAGGTGTCTTTGGTTGAAGGATTACCTGGATTGACATGTGGGGATGCAATAAATCCTAACGCTGATGTTTCAGGGTTTTCTTCTTCAATCGTCTATAACAATGATACAGCCTGCTATGAGAGGTACTTAGACTGGAATCGTTGCTATGAATTGACACTTACATGGAACTGGCCCGATAATGAGCCAGATGGAGAACTTTCTTGGAACCTCTACAGAATTGAGCAGATGTCAGGGGATGTCGATTTAAGGTACATTGAGCCTATTGCTTCTGGCTTACAAAACATTCCTGGTGAGCAAGGCACATTTTCTCAAACAGGTATTGAGAACAATGGAATTTCTCCATATAGGACCTACTACTACATTTTAACGCCACTAGATAGCGTCGGAAATGAAGACACAATAATTCAATATCCTTCACAAAATGTTGAGAGAGTGTATATCGAAGACCAATATTGGCAATACAACGAGCATAGGATTCCTGAACCTCCAGAGCCTGAAGCTCCTCCGTATGATGTTGAATGGTTAGGAGAACTACAAGATTACATGGATATTGAAAATTTCCAAATTGCAGGAATGATCATGTTGCTGACAATAATAATCAATTTCATAGGATTGCCGCTGATTCTTAAGAAAAGAAAGCGTATGAAGAGGGTGCTTGCAAAACGAGCAGGCAAAGCACCAGAAGATTTAGATGAAGATTTCCAAGATTTCTTTAACTGAATTTTAGCAACCGTCTGTTTTATCTCAAATAGCAAAGTGGGCCGAATGCTTGCGGCGATCGCATAGCCTGGCCATTGCGTCGGATTGCTAATCCGATGGGTCTTCCCACGGGGGTTCGAATCCCCCTCGCCGCGCCTTCATTTTGTGGAACTAATGTGGCAATTACTCTGGCTTACTAGCTTTGAATCGACTTGACATACCAGGGAAAAGTAATCTTGCCTTAACACCTGTAAATCCAACTTCCTTCATGATATTCTTGTAAAACGAATGAGTTCCGTAATGAGTATATGTTCTAGCAAGCCACTTCCAAGGATGATTCGGATCTTTAGTAACAATTCTAGCAACCCATTGAACAAAAGTTGCCATGTATATTCTTCCGAACAACCCGTGGAGCCAATTGGCTTTACCAGCGTCACAAATCACTAATTGTCCACCTGGCTTTAGGACTCGGAAAATTTCCGCGAGTCCTTGTTTCTTGTCTTTGAAATCCCTGAATGAAAATAAGCAAAATACTCTATCAAAAGTATTGTCTGGTAGCGGTATGTTTTCCGCAATAGCTTCAACATAATTTGCTTCAGACTCGCCTCTTTCGCTGCGTATTTTGTCCACTCGTTTTTTGCAAACTTTGAGCATCTCAGCACTTGGGTCTAGGCATGTTAGATCCATGCCTACAATGTCAACGGCGAATGATCCTGGTCCACACCCTATCTCTAGAACTTTCATGCCAGGTTTTGCATGATTACGTACATGCTTACGCATGCCCTTATCAAAGCCCAATGTCATAATTTTGTTGACTTTATCATATACTGGAATAGTCGCTTCTAGTTGTCTTTCTAGTTCAGTCCACGCCTCTTCGTCGATACCTGACGGGTCAAAACCACCTGTGCTGGAGCGGTCGGACATGTTTCGGGGGTACTGATTCTAGTTTTCACGGTTTGGTGGGATTCCCTTCTTTTCCAGATTGGATTTGTATACGTATTCGACCACATTGGTTATCTACCGGTTGTAACTCGCCAGTTTCACCAAGGGTGTTAGCATGAGTATGGAGAGTGTACTTCAAAGCATAAAAAATGCAGAAGAATCCGCCGATGCAAAAATTGCTGCTTCAAAGGATGAAGCCGCGAAAATTTTGGCAGATGCTCGCAAAGAAGCTTCTGAAATCATCCAAGGTGCTCAGGATGGAGCAGTCAGTTCAACTGTAAAGACTCTTGATTCTGCTAGAGATAAAGCAGGTAAAGAGGCTGAAGGTGTTCAGGCTGAGGGTGCAAAGGCTGTTGAGGAAATACAATCCTCTGCAGGAGATCGTAGAGATGCAGCTGTAAAACTCATCATCGATTCGTTGATGTCCAACTGAGGTGAAATAGATGTTTAGCACTGTACAAATGTCCCGCATCACAATGGCGGGTCCAAATAGCAACCTCGACGAAGCGTTGCGTTTGTGTGCAGACCTTGGCAATGTCCACATAAAGCCATATTCTGGAGAAATGGATGGTATAAAAATAGGAATTCCTCATCCAGACGCAGATGAACTTTCTGTAACTCTGGCAAAAGTACGTGCAGCAATATCAGTTTTGAATTGTTCAAANAAACAAGGCCCNGTAACNGCTAAGGANGTTGCTAAGGCATTGGATTCATCATTTGGAGAAAAGATTGACTCAATTACAGAAACAATCGCAAAGAGATCTGATGCAAGCGCTGAAATTTCTAAACTTCAGGAAAGAGTAGATATCCTTTCCAAGATTGCTCCTCTGAATATTCCACTAGAGTTGATGACTGAGATTTCTTCCATCGATGTTTACTTGGGAGAGACTTCCAAGGCAGGCAGAGCAGGACAAGTCTTTGGTGAACTACGAGATAGGGTTGAACTACATGTTGCTTCAAACATCGTCGCAGTTGCTTGTCAAGGAAAGGATGGAGCAGAAGTTCAGATGGCAATGCAGGAGCTAGGTGCTAAGTCGATTCAAATTCCTAGTGGCAAAGGAAAACCCTCTGCATTACTTGGTGAAGCAGAAAAAGCAATTTCAGATTGTGAGAGAAGAGTTGCAGATAGTGATTCAGAGATGCAATCTTGGACTCACAAGAACGGTAGGATGCTTTTGGCAGTTCTAGAATACTTAGAAAGAGAGTCAGAAATTCTAACTGGGCACACGCTTTGTGCAACAAGCGCTCATGCTTTCGCCATGGAAGCATGGGTTCCAACAAGTGAAGGAGACGTTGCAAGAAGTGTATTGTCAAAAGTATCATCTCATCTAACTATCGAGGAATTCGTTGACGACCACGGCCACGGCCATGATGATGGACACCATCACGAGCCAGATTATCCTCCTGTCGAATACGATACAATTCCTGCAACAAAGCACGCTTCTATGATTACTAGTTTGGTTGGTCGACCTAAATATGGTTCCTTCGATCCAACCAGCGTAATTGCTTTCACATTCCCAATCTTCTATGGCCTCATCCTAGGAGATGCAGGATATGGTCTTGTGATTATGCTACTTGCTCTTCTTTTGAAATCAAAGATAGGGCACGATCCCACCGGCAAAGTCGCATCAAGAATTCTGATGAATATGGGTATTGCTACATTCATAGTTGGGGTCCTGACTGCAGAAGCATTTGGTTTCGTAATAGAGAAATGGGATGCTTTTGTTTGGTTGTATGAACCAATGTATGACTCTACCAAGTACATACTTGAAGACACAGTGTTTGTTGAATGGTTTGGGCTATCGCACACTTACTTGCCATTCCATCGTGCAGGCGGCGCTCTAACAGATTACATTCTTCTCTCAATTTATCTAGGATGTGCACACTTGCTAATCGGATTCATAATCGGATTCTACAATGTATTCAAGGCACATGGGCCAGTTGCGGCATTCTTTGAGAAAGGCTCTTGGATTCTTATTCTAGTAGGTGGCTCCGCACACATCTTGAGATTCCTCACCGATGCTAATTACGATACTTTCCAGGGATCGATTTGGTCTGGAATGGTAATAGTGGGCGTAATCTGCCTAATTATCGGATTAGCAGTCTACGAGAAATTCGGCTGGCTTGGTGGCGCAATTATGGGTCCAATCGAAACCTTTGGTCTACTAGCAAACACTCTGTCTTACTTGCGTATAATGGCTGTTGGAGTAGCTGGTGTGAAGATTGCTGAAGTCGGAAATGAAATGGGATTCCATAACATGGCTGACGCAATATCTTCTGCAGATTATCTCTCTGCAATATTATTCTTCGTGATATGGATTGGTGTCCAAGTTTTCGCACTTGCCCTCGGGCTACTGTCTCCAAGTATTCACGCTATCCGTCTGCACTTCGTTGAGTGGATGGGTAAGTTCCACGACGGCTCTGGTGAGGAATTCTCGCCACTAGGAGGCCGTCCCCTTCACGTGGAGGGTCACGCATCATAGTCCCACTGGACAAAATAGGAGGTAAAAATATGAAGAAAAGAAGTATGAAATTGAGCCTGAGACTACTAATGGTTCTCATGAGCATCACTATGCTAGCACAAGGTGTTCTAGCAGCAGTAACAGATGCTGATGGAAATTACGATGACTGGGGTAAGTACATGGGTGCAGGAATTGCATTGGGTCTAGCAGCAATTGGTGCTGGATACTCGCAAGGTAACATCGGAAGCGCTGCTGTTGGTATGCTAGCAGAAGACGGTTCCAAGTTCGGACCTGCTCTAATTTTCACTGCTCTGCCAGAATCTATCGTTATTCTAGGCGCACTACCACTGTTCCTATGAGCAGAACCGTCTGAAACCAAGAAGAATATACTCTTGGAAATCAGGCTTGAGGTGAAAGAATGACGTTAGACCAACTCGCAAAGGATATTTCTGCTTCAGCAGAAGCAGAAGCTAAGGCTACCATTAAGGCAGCCAGAGAAGAAGCGGAAGCCATACTAGGTGAGGCTAAGGATCGTGCAAATTCTATCGAAGGAGATGCATCGACAAAAGCGAGCAAAGAAGCCGATCAACTCGCAAGAGAATTGGTCGCATCTGCTCGGCAAGCCAATCAGAAAGATTTCCTAGTTGCTCGCAATGCTGAGTTAAAAGCCACATTGGCAAGTGCTTGTGCACAACTCGGCAATGCAAGTCTTGCTGGACGTGCAAGTCTCTTGAAGAGTCTTGTAAAGAAAGCAGGTACTGTCAGCAAAGGAAAGATGGTTTTGCGCCCAACAAAAATCGACAGATCAGCCCTATCGGATGCCGCTAAGGACTACAAGATGGGAGATGATGTAGATGGATTGGGTGGCTTTGTACTAGAAGCCGAGGACGGAACACTCTCATTCGACTTTACTTTCGACACATTGTTGAAAGAAGCATGGGTTGAACAGAGAGCAGCGGTTAATGAGACCCTATTTGGATGAATCAAGGAGTCGATTAAATGGCAATCTTCGGAAACAACACAGCTTACGTAGCAGCACGTGCCAAGTCACGTAAGTCCAATTTGATGGACAGAACAAGGCTACGTCAGTTAATCCAACAATCACCAGACCAACTAACCGTCGCAGTTGCTGACAATGGTTACAGGACTGAGATCGATCTCTACGCAGGTCACTTCACAGGAGGCGACTTAGTTGAGGCAGCACTTACACATAACTTGCAATCAGAATTATCGAACATTTTGAATCTGTGCAATGGGAATATTAGAGGTATAGTCGAAATATACACTAATAGGTTCCAATATCACAATGCAAAAGTTGTTTTGCGTGCTGTATCGAATGAAGTGGATGTGAAGAAAGTTTCACATTCTATACTTCCCGAAGAGAGCGAAATCAATATTCCATGGTTGAAGATCATCGAAGAATCAAACACTCTTCGTGATGCTGTGGAACAAATGCGCAGACTTTCCTTCGGAAAGACCTTGTTAGCATTAGGTGAAGATGAAGGATTACAAATGTACGAAGATGCACTTGATAGACACTATTTCAAGCACTCATTAGGGCTATTGCAAAGTGGTTCCCCAGACATCAGAATCTTGAGGAATCATCTTGGCACAGAAATAGATCACCGCAATATTATCAACATACTCGAAGGACAGGCATTCGGCCTTTCTGGAGAGGAAATCATAGAGGCGCTCATCCCTGGTGGTCGCCTTGTTGCAGAAAGGAACTTCTCACAGGCTACAAGTAGCAGAGATGGTCTCCTTGATGTGTTACGCTTGTCGAATAAATTCGACTCAGACGGTTTCCAAAATGTCATCTCTGAATCTGATGAAAAGAGAACGTTGGACCCTGTCATCACCTGGTTGCGTGAATTAGAAAACGCCCAGATGCAGCGTATGAGTTACCTCCATCCGATTTCCGCTTTGCCGGTTATACACTATGTGTCTGCAAAGATTCAGGAAATCGAGGATCTACGCTTTATTGTCAGAGGCCGAATGGCTGGTTTGTCAACTGAAGTGCTGGAGGCTCACGTACTCTGAGGTGATATGAATGGAAATCGCAGTCGTAGGCAGTCCCGAGTTCACACTTGGGTTCCAACTTGCAGGTATTAGCACACTGTACAACCCTGAAGGGGAAGAAGAAACTTCCAAAGTCTTCAGGAATTTATTAACAACGAAGGGCGTGGGAATCGTGGTCGTCGACTCCGCGGTTCTGTCCGCCCTACCTGAGCGTCTAAGAGATAGACTCTCAGAAAGTGTAACCCCGACTGTACTGGGAATCGGTACAGAAGAGGACACAACCCTTCGCGAAACAATTCGCAAGGCGATAGGAGTCGATTTGTGGAAGTGATTCCAACCAAGTCCAAGGAGGAAGAGGAAATGAGCAATGAAGGAGTAATCTACCGAATTTCAGGTCCGGTTGTAACGGCAACTGGAATGCAAGCGGGAATGTATGATGTGGTACGTGTAGGACACGAAGGTCTCATGGGTGAGGTCATCGAGTTACACGGCGATAAAGCAATTATTCAGGTGTACGAAGATACAAGTGGTATTCGCCCAGGTGAACCAGTATTGAATACACGTGAAACACTGTCTGTCGCACTAGGACCAGGACTGTTAACCCAAATTTACGACGGTATTCAGCGTCCGCTGGCTACTTTAGAAGAAGTAATGGGTGTATTCATCACTAGAGGTGTTGATGCAGACGGATTCGACATGGAAAAGAAGTGGACATTTGAAGCCACAGTTTCCAAAGGTGACGAAGTAGTGAGTGGACAAGTAATCGGTACTGTACAAGAGACAGAAACGATCGTTCACAAAATTATGGTGCCACCAGGTAAAGGCGGAGTAGTAAAGGCAATCTCTTCAGGTGACTACAATGTTACAGAAGATGTCTGTACACTCGAAGATGGTACAACAATGCAGATGATGCAGAAGTGGCCGGTGCGTTCACCTCGTCCTTATCAGCAGAAGTACGCACCAGATACACCACTGATCACCGGAATGCGAATTCTTGACTTCCTCTTCCCACTAGCCAAGGGTGGCGCAGCCGGTATTCCTGGACCATTCGGTTCTGGAAAAACAGTAACTCAACAATCACTAGCTAAGTACTCCGATGCACAAATTGTTGTTTACATCGGATGTGGTGAGCGTGGAAACGAAATGACAGAAGTTCTAGACGAGTTCCCTCACCTAATCGATCCTAACACTGGAAAGCCACTGATGAACAGAACAGTCATGATTGCGAATACCTCCAACATGCCTGTAGCTGCTCGTGAAGCTTCGGTATATACTGGAATTACAATTGCAGAATACTTCCGTGACATGGGATACGATGTTGCTCTGATGGCTGATTCAACAAGTCGCTGGGCAGAAGCAATGCGTGAGATTTCTTCCCGTCTTGAAGAAATGCCTGGTGAAGAAGGATATCCTGCTTACCTATCAAGTAGAATTGCAGAATTCTACGAGCGTGCAGGTCGTGTTCAGACCCTTAACGGAGACGATGGATCAGTAACTGTAATCGGAGCGGTATCACCGCCTGGTGGTGACATTTCTGAGCCGGTTTCCCAAGGAACTCTACGTATCGTTAAGGTATTCTGGGGATTGGATGCAGGTCTAGCTCGTCAAAGGCACTTCCCTGCGATCAACTGGCTGTCTTCATACAGTCTGTATCCACCATCACTCGACCAATGGTTCCGTGATAATATCGAACAGGATTATCCTGAGATTAGAACTGCAATCAGTGGTTTGCTTCAGATTGAAGCAGAATTGCAAGAGATTGTACAGTTGGTTGGTTCTGACGCTTTACCTGTCGACCAGCAATTAACACTTGAAGTAGCACGTATGATTCGTGAATACTTCCTACAGCAGAATGGTTTCCACGAAGTGGATGCTTTCTGTTCTGTAGACTTACACTACAAGATGGCTAAGGCTATCTTGACCTTCCAGGAGTCTGCAAAGAATGCAATGGCTGCTGGAGCAGAACTCCAAGATGTCGTAAACGTCCCTGCAAGGACTGAATTGATGCGTGGTCGTTTCGAATCAACTTATGCGGATGAAATCGATGCGCTTGTGAATAAAATGAATGAAGAAATCGCAGCGGCGATCGTGGAGAACTAGGAGGAATAGAAATGTCTGGAAAGGAATATCGAACCATCACTGACGTCAAGGGGCCTCTGGTCTTCTTGAACAAGACAGAACCTGTAGCATTCGGTGAAATCGTAGAACTACGCTTGAGCGATGGAACAATGAAGAATGGACAGGTTCTTGACACATCTGACGAACTAGTTGTCGTTCAGGTTTTCGAAGGAACTGCAGGAGTAGACTTGGGCACAGGTGTCAAGTTCATGGGAGACGTGTTTAAGCTCCCTGTATCCGATGACCTAATCGGCCGTATTCTAGACGGTGCAGGACGCCCACGTGACGGCGGTCCTGAAATTGTTGCAGAAGAAAAACATGACATCATTGGTGCTGCTATCAACCCATACTCTCGTCAAAGCCCTCACGATTTCATTCAAACCGGAATCAGCGCTATCGATTGTTGTACTACATTAGTCCGTGGACAGAAGTTGCCAATTTTCTCAGCATCTGGTCTACCACACAATGACATTGCTCTGCAGATTGCACGTCAAGCAAAACTAAAGGATTCTGATCAAGAATTCATTGTAGTATTCTGTGCAATGGGTATTACTTCTGAAGAATACAATTTCTTCCGTAGCGACTTAGAGAGAACTGGAGCGCTTGAAAAAGCGGTACTGTTCGTCAATCTTGCTGACGACCCAGCGGTTGAGAGAATCATTACCCCTCGTCTTGCACTAACTGCAGCGGAATACCTTGCTTTCGAGAAGGATTACCACGTACTGGTTATCTATACTGACATGACCAACTACTGTGACGCTCTTCGTCAAATCGGTGCTGCTCGTGAAGAAGTACCTGGACGTCGTGGTTACCCTGGTTACATGTACACTGACCTTGCTATGCTATACGAGCGTGCAGGAATTGTAAAGGGTAAGAAGGGAAGTATCACACAGTTCCCAATTCTAACTATGCCTGGTGACGATATTACTCACCCAATTCCAGACTTGTCAGGATATATTACTGAGGGACAGATTGTTATCTCTCGTGAATTACACCAAGCTGGTATCTATCCGCCGATTAACGTTCTACCGTCTCTATCACGTTTGATGGGTTCATGTATCGGTGCAAAGACAACCCGTGAAGACCACAAGTCCGTATCTGACCAGATGTATGCAGCATATGCACAAGGTCGTGAACTACGTGGTCTGGTAGCGATTGTTGGTGAAGATGCATTGAACGAGCGTGACAAGCAATTGCTAGACTTCTCAGGCGTATTCGAGGACAAGTTCCTAAGACAATCTCGTGACGAAGACCGCTCTATCGATGAAACTCTAGATCTATGTTGGACTTTGATGTCAGATATTGACACCAAGTATCTTGTACGCCTTGACCAAAAGTGGATCGAGAAGTACCACCCTGAAAACAGGGAGTGAACTGCTTTACTTGGAGAAAATAGGAGGTGAAATCACATGGCATTGGACATAACACCAACACGAAGTGAACTCATTAACCTAAAGCGACGCATCAAGCAAACCAAGAATGGTTACAAACTATTGAAGATGAAGCGAGATGGTCTATTTCATGAATTTAGAAATCTTCTATCTGATATGATTAAGGCAAAAAGAGAATTAACAGAATCCTATGTTTTGGCTAAATCAAGAATCGATTTAGCGAACTCAATCGAAGGTGGACTAAAAGTTCGCTCAGCGGCTATCGCTAACTCCGCTTCTCCTGAAGTTGAAGTTGAGAGAAGAAACATCATGGGTGTAGTAGTGCCTTCAGTTTCTGGGACTAATTTGAAGCAGGCATTCGGCGAGAGATCAATCGGTTTTACTGGTTCGTCTCCATACATCGATGAAGCAGCAGATTCTTTTGGTAATCTAATTGAGAGAATGGTTAAGGCTGCTGAAATGGAAGCTACTTTGAAGCGTTTACTTGCTGAAATTGAAGCAACTAAGAGACGTGTAAACGCTCTTGAGTTCAAGGTAATACCAGAGTTAGAAGAAGCTAGAGTATTCATCCAATTGAGACTTGAAGAGATGGAAAGAGAAGAAACATTCCGTCTTAAGCGATTCAAAAATAAGTGATTTGTACCCGATTCATTCATTGAGGTCGGATGTACCCCCAAGATTACTGGGAGGATTGTTTGATGTCTGAAGAAGAAGCAATGACTGCACACAAGGATTCTTGGAATCGTCGCGAATTGTTGCAGAAAATTCTCTCAAGGCATTGCCACGTGCTTGAGGACATT
>NZGQ01000086.1 GCA_002689565.1 Methanobacteriota archaeon
TGTAGCAATTATGCCGAGTACCAAGCAAAGCCCAGCCATTGCGGCCATGACCATTCCTTTCATTTTTGCATCCATCATTGTTTTCACATTTCCCGAGGGTCTTACCCTCAGGTGTAATCCGCAACACTTACTATATGACCTTTCTACCGGCTAAAAGGTAAAAAAATGCGATTTTAAACTATCTTGTGATTGGTCACAGACCCGCAAACCTTGCAATAAACATCAATTCCATTCAACCGAGGAGTTACTCCAGAAATATCAATTTCCGCCCCGCATCGGCACTTGACCTTTGTCTGCATATCTAATGCTAAAGGCTCCCTATTCATGAATTCAGCGGCTAGCCTCTGATGATGTGGGCTTCTATGCTAACATAAGAGATGTTGGAAGCATAGGACTTCCTTGCCTCGATTGCTAAAGAGATTATTTTGGATTTTGCAAGATGGTTGCGAATTTGTTCTTCGGCCTCGCCCAAAGAATCGGATGGTAAAATTGCCCAACCTCTAATCACAACTTCGTGATTCTTCTTGAGTAGACCCAGGAGGTCCGGCAAGTGTTCAATGCAATCGTGTGGTAGATTCACTAAAAGCAGGTCACAACATTGCGATAGCGTTGAAGATAGAGTTCTAGCATCGGCACAACTGGTTGTGTGTTCTGGCAAGTTTATTGCAAGAAAATCTGCAGCATGTGAGTTTAGATCGCTAGCATAGATTTTGTCGACATGATTTGTCATTTTAGCAAGTGGAATTACAGCAGGTCCAACACCAGCATAAGGGTCGCAAACGTCTATTCTTCGACCAAGAATGGTTGAGAGTTGTTTCGCTGTTTCCAGGTTTTCCAATCTTTCTGTTGCTAATCTGGGCGAGTAATAGACTAAGCTGGGATCTATCCAAAATTCGTTTCCATGTTCCCTTACCTTGGTCTTTGTCGACTCTCCGTTCCTAGTTGCCAGCACCGTCAAATCTCTAACGCGGAATTCGCCTTTTACCCCGTTATCCGCGCATGCTATCCTTGCACTAGGATGTTGATCTAGCATCGCTTTTCCTATTTCTTTGGAATACTGAGATATTTGCTCAGGGATTTTTACAATCAGTACATCCCCCATTTGGTCATGGCTCATCGGCCAAAGTTCTCGATAGTTGTGATACAACTCAGAATCTAATCTCTGGGTCCAGTGTTGCGGACCGGAAGATAACGGTTCCAATTCTAATATCTCTAAGCCATCGATACTAGTTGGCGCCGATTCATTGAGGGGGATGCCTCTGTAATCACCTAAATTATGGATGCCGTGTCCGTTTGAAAGCCACTTCTTATTGGCTAATTCGTCTCTCCAGAGGGAAGTTTCCCTGCTCGGCACTCTCAAATGGCGCATTGTCTTCGCCACACCCACAGGAGCAAGTGGTTTGAGCATGGCGGCTGGATTAGTTCTAATTGGAATGGGTCCAGGGGGAATTGCTGGAATGACCCTTGAGGCTATTGAGGCTGCAAAAACCGCAGATTACCGAAGATATGAGGCCTATACTGCTTTGTGGAGTGATGAGGACTTAGAACAACTAGAGTCTGAAATCGGTAAAATAGAGAAGGTCATGCGCCCAGAAGTCGAAGATCCTGTTGAATTACTAAAAATAGCAAAGGAGAATTCTGTTGCTTTGTTGGTTGTAGGAGATCCTTTGCAAGCGACCACACACGTTGATTTACAGCTCCAAGCCGAAGAGGCGGGGGTTGCCTGCTCTGTCATTCACGGGGTCTCGATTACCGGCTTGGTTACTGGAGCAATAGGCCTATCCAACTATCGCTTTGGAAGACAAACTACTCTCACTTACCCTTACGGCGGATGGGTTGCAACCTCTCCTTTGGAAGTAATCGCATTAAATCGGGCACAGGGGCTACACACTCTCGTTCTACTAGATTTAGACCCAACNGGTGAAGGTGTTGGTGGGCAAATCCCTATGCAGCCGAAAGATGCGGCTAATTCGATGTTCTTGATGGCTGATAAATTNAAAGATTCTGTTGAAGAAATGCCTTGTGATTCGCCACTTTCGCAATTAAAATCNGANTCGTGTANAGAAATNTGNGATGACATTTCTAGTTTGATGGTTGTTTTGTGCAGTGANATGGGGACTACCAATCAGAAGATTTCTTACCTTGCATTAAGCGAATTAGCAGAGGCTGAAACCGGGCGTTTGCACTGTCTGGTAATCCCTGCAAGCCCTGGAGAGATAGAGAAATTGGCTCTTCTCAGATGGGGGAAGGTGTGAACAGGGGGGGGCTTCTCCGCCAGACTAATGGCGAAGCCCGCACAGGTTGAGTTTCCAGGCAAAAAGCGCCAACGCATGCGTATGCGTGGCACGAAACAAGCCAATGTTGATACTCAAAAACGCCTGCGAAAAAACCTCGATAAATTACTAGAAGAAGGNGAAACTCTTCTTCCCGCCATGACTTGGACTGGGAAATTAAAGTGGGGAAGAACCGATCCTGTAACCAAGACTTTACGCGACTTACGCAAAATATTGGATAAACGCCACGATAGAAAGTGGCTTGGAAAAAGAATGATGGCGAAGCGAGGAGATGATGTCGGAAAAGCGTTAGCTGGTTCGCTTATGGCCGCNCATGATGAGGATATTTCGCTTGTCGGNAATTANAGCCACCAATCATTTGGCAAGGCGTCCTATGTAAGAAGAGGAGATGGCAAGGTTGCATACCAGGCAGGACTTCAAAATCACCACATGCCNACCCTGAGAATGCTTCCTTGGGAAGACCATGCTCGCAGGGGTTACTTTTTCTTCTCNTGGAAAGGNGGATTTGTCTGCACAGGTCCTGAGCCAAATATTCCGAANGGTTGGTTAGATGAGATTTTACGCCGTTCGAGATTTGAATTTGAAAATNAAGAAAATATCTGGGCCACAGAAGGTTTGGATTTCGAGGCCATCGCTGATGACGAAATGTCAAAAGAAGGCTATCTGTTAATGAATTTCATAGATGGTAGTAAAGTCGCAATAGGATTCGATAAGTTGGAGACTGTCAANGGGAAGTCTTCTTTCATTCATGATCTCGCTCTTTCAATGCTGCCTCCTAACCTTTCGACGGTAATGACGCCAGACGCTGTCTGGGCTCCTGAAGGGGCCTCAAGGGATGGGGCAGAGGAGGCTTTGGACCGAGTCCTTGACGCTTGGATGGGATTAACTCTCAACGAAGGTTCAATCTCTAAGAGAGTTAAAATGGCGGTTCTACATCACTTGAATGAAGGATTCATTGTTGGTGAAAAGTGGTTTGATAATGCCGAAGACGCTGTGCTCGAATTGAATGGTTCATCTTCGGAAAAAGAAGTTGCTCTAAAATTAATGCTAGAAGCTGCTGGCTCTGGAATTAGAATTTCCAAGGGTGGAGAAACCGCTGAAAGAGGAGGAGATGCGCTTGAAATTGCCGCATCATCCTGTAACGACGTCTTATCCGGCTTGTGGGAAGATCACGGTCTTGCTGGATTGATTAGCATAGGNATAGAAGAAGAAGAGGCTGAAGAGTTGTGGAGTGCTCAGTGCAACAAGANGCGNGCCTTTGGAAAATTCTTGAAAGATATCGAATCTCAAAGAGCTAAAGCAGACATTACACANAGGTTCCCGTATCGTAAAGGAAAGGTTCCNGGCCCGGTTGGAATGATTCACGACCTTACAGTAACNGGTCTTGTNGAGGGNATGGGTAAAGCTGAGAAATTAGCATTAGCAAAAAAGCCCGACATAGATGCAGAGTCTGCGTCTTGGGCTTGGCTGGTCGCTGCAGGCAAATCTAGCGGGCAAGAATGGCAGTTCTCCACTAATGCTAGAGACAAGGGAGGGGCTTGGAGNCCTGCTGCTATCGGNGTTTGGAATGCTGGAAAGGCACTAGTAGNGGGAGAAGATGTTGATTACAAAAACTTCCTTGAAACTCTTAGAAAGGCTTGCGGNCAAATTGAAGAATTGCCGTGATCAAATAGTCGAAAGNGCGCCNGAAATGTCTTCCCAAAGNTCTTCAAGATCCTCTATCCCAATTGACATTCTTACGAATCCTCTGCCAAGNCCNGCAGCAATTCTAACGTCTTCAGGAATGAACATGTGTGAAGANTTGAATGGNCACTCAACTAGNCTCTCTACGCCNCCAAGGCTAGTTGCTTCGAAAATCAATTCTAGGCCTCGCATGAATTTGAGAGCAGCGTCGTCTCCTCCCTTGACAGTGAATGCAATCATTCCAGTCCCCTTAGGGATGATTCTCTTTGCAAGCTCATGGTCTCTATGAGATTCTAGAGATGGGTGATGGACAACTTCAATTAAATCATGTGATTCTAGTCTCTTTGCGATTTCTGCTGCGTTTGAGCAATGAATTGGCATTCTGGCCGCCAGTGTTCTAATTCCACGTTCTAACAGGTAGCAATTGTGTGGGTCTGGTGAGCCTCCAAAGTGTACTTTTTTGATGAACATTGCAGCGATTAAGTCTGCTTTTCCAACAACAGCGCCCCCTACAATATCTGAGTGGCCACCAAGATATTTGGTAGTTGAATGAATTACTAAATCTGCACCCATCGTAATTGGCTGACAGCCCCATGGTGAAGCGAAAGTGTTGTCAATAACCAATAGTAAATTGTGCTTCTTTGCAATTGCAGACATTGCTTCAATATCGCAGATTTTTATCACAGGGTTGGTGATTGTCTCGATATACAACATCTTAGTATTGTCCTGTATTGCTGCTTCATACGATGCTGGATCTTGCATGTCTGCCATAGTCGTTGATATTCCAAAACGTGGTAATTCTTCCGTCATTAGACCATAAGTACCACCATATACATCTGAGCTTGCTACTATGTGGTCTCCTTGAGACAGCAATCCCATCAATGTAGTAGATATTGCTGCCATTCCGCTTGCGAATAACTCCCCATCCTCTGCGCCTTCTAATGCACAGATCTTCTGGACTACTGCTTCCGAATTTACGCTTGATAATCGGGCATAAAGTAGCGTATGTTGCGCTCCTGCAGCCCATCCTGCGTATCTTTCATCGGTCAACTTGTAGGTTGAAGATTGAAAGATTGGAGTGTTTACTGCTCCTTCGATGTGCTGCGTACCTGCATGAACAGCATTGGTTGAAAATTTCCTTTTGTCGGCCATGTATATTCCCAAACTTGTGTTTGGGCCGGATGCTCATCAACAATTCGCCCAAAATGTCGAGTGGATGTCGGTAAATACCCCTGTTTCCAGTAGAAACTCCGACAATATGACGGAATCATTCAATATGTAGTGTCGAATCGTTCGGCCATGAAACTTGATTCGAATGATCTTAAATTGATTGAATTGCTCAAACAAGACTCCAGGGCATCCGTCACATCTATTGCCGATTCGATGGGTGTTGCAAGGGTTACAACGCACGACAGGATGGTGCGACTGAAACGAGAAGGGATAATCCGAAGGTATACTGTAGATATTGATGCGAAGGCTTGGGGCTATGAATTGCGAGCTTTCATTTTTGCCAGATGTGACCGGGGAAACGTAGACAGGCGGGATGTTGCACAAAAAATCTGTGAGTTCCCCTATGTTGTCCGCTGTAATGTTGTGGCTGGCGATTGGGACTTGCTAATCGAAGTTGTAAGTCCATCGATGGATTCCCTAGGTGATGCGATTTTAGATGGTCTATCGAAGGTTGGCGGAATTGCGAACACACAAACCATGGTGTCATTTTACGATTATTCCGGGCCTGCGGCTTCGCTAAGATGAGGTTCTTCTTGAGACTCGTCTAATTCCACAATGACATTTCCAAGTAACAATAACAAGCCCATAAGTAGCCATATCGATATGTCGACTAAATCTTGTTGCCACCCATATAGTGTAGCCCAAACAGGCTCGAATGAGTATATGATTGCTGCGTGGGTTGGGTTGAGGTGTTTCTGAAATACATTCAACATCAATATACAAGCAAGAGACCCAAATAATCCTAGACAAAGTAGAGGGATGATTACTCCATCTTGCCATGCTGATTCAAACACCATGATGTCGCCCGAGGAAAATATTGCAATTGCGCCTGCACCAACGACTAAAACTGCAAATGATGTTGATGTTACTGCAATTGGATTGAGTTTCTTGGTAATACGATCTGTGTAAATTATGTGAAGGGCGAAGAAAAATGCGCATGCTACTGTTAGTAGCTCTCCTGTGCCCCATACTATGTGTGGTGGGCCGTCAATAAAGCCGGCGCCCAGGGTTGCTAGACCAACGCCAACTATCATCATACGAGTTGGTTTCCTATCGCTGATTTTAACTGACAAAATTGCTGTAAATACCACATATAGTGATGTCAAAAATGCCGATACAGAGGGAGAGACTGATTCGATTCCTATCATCTGTAAAACGAAGCCGGCAAGCATCAGGCCGCCAAGAATAAGGCCTCCTTTCCAGTCTTCTTTCGATGTTAATGCGTTACGTGCTGTGCTAGAAAACGGCAACAGCGCCACAAATGCGATCAAAAATCGTGAGCACACTATCACTCCTACCACTCCGGCTGTAGTGTATTGGTTGAGTTCTCCTTCAAGAGAAACCATCGCTTGTTTCATCCAAACAAACGTCCCCCCCCAGAGAAGAGTTACAAAAAATAGGCCTAGCGCGGCTTGTTGTCGCTTTGTGGCCATGTTTAGTGGCCGTGTTGGTTGCTTTTGATGATGGCGGTAGAGTTGGCATTTGTTCTCAGATTCTCGTCCATTAAGCACTACCCTCTTGTGCTTGGTGTGATGTGTGCGCAGTATGGCGGAGGAGAGGTTTTGGGATGAGCCTATTGAAACCGGCCCGGTTCCAGATTCTGGTTCTGATTTCGATTGTATTGTTGTAGGGGGGGGACCAGGGGGTTCCGCTGCTGCATCTTACCTCGCAATGGAAGGTAAGAAGGTGCTCTTGCTCGAAAAGCGGATTTGGCCTAGAGATAAGGTCTGCGGAGACGCTGTTGGTGGAAAATCTCTCAGCCATGTTAAGGCGCTTGGAGTTAAAGCAACTCTTGAGTCGACGCCTCATTTCCGCGTAACTGGGATCTTGTTTTCCTCGCCAAATGGTAAAGGCGTAACCGTTCCCCTCCCGGAAGAAGATGTTGAAAAAATGGAAGCTGGATATTCGCTCCCTAGACAGCAATTTGACTGGTTACTTTTCGATAGAGCAACTGAATTAGTCCTTGAAAACGGCGGCTCAGTAATACAAGATGCAATGGTGACTAAAGTATTCGATGAGGATGGGAAAATAACTGGTGTCGAAATTGGAATTGGAGGGAAGAGGGGCGAAAAGAGAGTCTATTCTGCTCCATGGACGATTGGTGCCGCTGGCTACAACTGCCCTGTTGCAAGAAAAATCGTCAAGGAAATGGCAAAAGAGGAATTGGTTGACAGGATGCATTACTGCGGAGGATATCGTGAATATTGGTCTGGAGTAAAGGGTTGTGAAGAAGATTCAGGCAATATTGAGATTCACTTCGTAGACACTGTTGTGCCTGGTTATTTCTGGCTATTCCCTATTGGCGGAGGGAAGGTCAATGTCGGAATTGGCATGGTTATGGGTCTTCTTGACAAGCAAAAAAAGAAATTGAAAACTCTACAAGCAGATGTAATTGCAAATCATCCTTTATTCAAAGAAAGATTTGCTGATGCTGTGATGATTGAAGGCACTGGAAAGGGGTGGCAACTACCGTTTGGCAGTCCGAGAAAGGGTGAGAAAAATCAACCGAGGCGTGCTTATGCCCCGGGAGCATTGCTTGTCGGAGATTCTGCAAGCTTAGTCGACCCTTTCTCTGGAGAAGGAGTTGGTAATGCATTACTAAGTGGAGAAATGGCTGCACGACACGTGCTGGAAAACAAGGGAGGGCCTGCATACCAAGAAGAATTGTGGGCTGCACTCGGCCCTGAATTGACTAATTCATTCAAAATGCAAAAGATGAGTAGACGGAAATGGTTGCTTAATTGGTTTGTAGGAAAAGCGGGCAGAAAGCCCGTCATTCAAGAAATGATGACTGAAATGATCGCGAGCAAAGAAGCTCAAGAAAACCTTCACTCGAAATGGTTCTTGGTGAAGACTTTACTATTCTGAGGCTATATTATGGATACAAAACTCGAGGGCGTAAAAGCGATATTTTTAGATTTAGATGGGACGATTTACCTTGGAGGAAATCTTATTCCTGGAGCTCTTGAGTTTTTGGCACGTTGCAAAGACCAGGGTGTTCAGCGATACTTTTTGTCAAATAATTCTTCGAGATCTGTCGACCAATATGTCGCAAAATTACACAAGATGGGGATTCCTTGCACTGCAGATGATGTACTGCTTTCAACTCACGATTTACTCTCATGGTTGCAAAGAGAAGGTGTGACCAAAACATGGGCCATTGCTACAGAAGGTATGTGTCAAATGATGGAGGATGTTGGAATTTCGACTAGAGATGAGTCTCCGGAATACGTCGTTTTAGGATATGATACTGAAATCAATTATGAGAAAATATCGACTGGCTCGATACACATGCACAGGGGAGTGCCGCTAGTTGCTAGCCACCCCGACATGGTGTGCCCGTCACCCGATGGAGGTTTACCAGATGTTGGGGCCTATCTTGCAATGCTCAAAGTAACAACAGGGAAAGACCCCGTACATATCACGGGTAAACCTAATCCTGGAATGATCATGCACAAGATTGAGGAATTGGGACTTAAACCTAGTGAGTGTGCAATGGTGGGGGATAGATTGTACACTGACATGGAGATGGCGATAAAGGCAAACTGTGTATCAGTTCTCGTATTGTCGGGAGAGGCTACCGTTGAAGATTTACATGGTTCTGGAAAGAATGTTAGTGTCGTAGTTGATTCTGTAGATTCGTTGTTGAGGCGATAATATGGGAAGGTTTGCTGAGTTTTTTTCGAGGAGGAAAAAATTCGAGCCTGAAGGGCATGTTGTTTCTGGAAGGCTTGCAGAATTTCGTTTGATGAAGCTTACGAGGGCTGTTGCAGGTGATGCTCTAGTCCTTGAGGGAATTAGACTTCCCGATCCTGAAGAGGGTGGAAGAAGAGAAATCGATATGGTCATAGCAACAAAAAAAGANATCCTATTCGTTGAACAGAAGCATTGGTCAGGGTCNTTTACGATAACCAGNGAGGGGCGNTTTTTCCAGAAACGAAAGAATGGTGGAACTCTAATGCANAAGGATATTGTTGCNTGGACATGCAGAAAGGGTGACCTATTATGCGACTTGCATGAATCCCGAACGGACAAAGCAGCCCCTCCAAGTAAAGTGATATTGGTGTTCTCGAACAAGAACCTAGAATGGGATCCTTTACCAGATGAAGTTCCTGCAGAAGCATATGATGAAATGGGATTCATCAACATGGTAGAGAAAATGGAGAAGTCAGCTCCTGACGAAGACCTAAAACAAACGCTGCTCGGTTTTGGTACCTGGGATACGATTTATTTGAATGGTGGAAAAACCGTGATTGGAGATATTCTAGAATATCCTTTCCAAAAGGAGAATTGTTCTATCAAGCATTCTGGGATTTTAGGATTGTTAACGGGGCCGAAGAGTGTTCTGACGACTGGTCATGAAATTACAGATCAGACTGGTCCGTTAGTTTCTGTTGTTGGCGAGGACGGATCAAGAATTATACCATTTGCGAATATCTCAAAAATAGAATTTAGTAATCCCCGCGCCGAGTGGGGTTAAGTCTTGTTTGCTATACTGCGAGCCTAAATTAGGCATTAGGCTTCTATGCACATCGGGTTCAGGCTAATGCATTTCGCAATTCCATGACGTCTATTCGGTTGTCACCATTGGTGTCAAGAGCGGTGATTATCATTGAAATCTGGCTCGGAGTGAGTGCTTCTCCTGCTATAACCTTGATGCCTTTGTACAATTCAGGTCCGTTTATTGTCCCATCTCCATCGGTATCGATTTCCTTAAACAAATCTTCAACAGATTTTCCAGAGTCGCTCATTGCATCCTTCAATTTCACCAGTGCTTCCTTGCTTGCCATGCTTAGTGCATCACTAGTTAGAACAAAACAATTTCCACGATAGGTGTTTTCTAATTCTGTAAGAGAATTCAAACACGATAGTCAAACAGGGCTAGGTATGGCAGAGATTTGGATTGAAGCTATCGGGTTATTTGCTGGGGTGTTGGGTATTATCGCCTGGGTTCCCCAAATTAGAGAAGTTTGGGTTAACAAACGCCATGATGGGATCTCTCTCGCAACATTTAGCATAGTAACAATAGCCTTGGGTTTATGGCTACTCTATGGGATTTTAATCGATTCTATATCGATGATAATTGCTAACATCATGACGTTAAGCGTTATTTTCGCTGTAATCATCGGCGTCGTGCGCTTGCGAAAAGAAGAGATTTCTTCTTGATCAACAAACCGACTTGGTGGTCTCAATAATTACTGCCCCGATCTTGTATGGATCGCCGTTTGATGCAGGGCGGCGGTCTTCGAGTCTACCAACCCAACCGTCTGTAGGAACAGATGCCGGTACACGAATAGATGCGCCACGATCTGAAACACCATATGAGAATTGATCGATTGATTGGGTCTCGTGAAGTCCGGTCAATCTCTCTTCGTTATGTGCACCATAAACAGACATGTGTCTCTGGATGTTTTGTCCAAATGCCTCACATATGCTATCGAATAGCTCCTTGCCACCAGTATCTCGCATCGCTCCGTTGGAAAAGTTTGCATGCATACCTGAACCATTCCAATCGCCTTTGATTGGTTTTGGATGATATTCGATATAGTAGCCATAATCTTCAGTCAACCTATCCAAAAGGTAGCGAGCAACCCAGAGTTCGTCCCCTGCTTGCTTTGCTCCTTTAGCGAAAATTTGGAATTCCCACTGACCACAGGCAACTTCTTGGTTAATCCCTTCGAAGTTCAGTCCTGCTTCAAGACAAATGTCTGCGTGCTCCTCAACGAGAGCTCTGCCGTGTGTATTTTTACCACCCACAGAACAATAATACAGGCCTTGTGGGCCTGGGTAGCCTCCAACAGGGAAGCCTAGAGGAAGTTGTGTATCAACATCCATAATGAAATATTCCTGTTCAAAACCAAACCAAAAATCAGCATCATCGTCATCAATAGTTGCTCTGCCATTACTTACGTGTGGTGTTCCATCTGGATTCATTACTTCACACATTACTAACCAGCCATTTACGCGCTGAGGATCTGGGAAGATGTTTACTGGCTTCAACAAACAATCAGAAGCGCTTCCGTCTGCTTGACGGGTGGAAGAGCCGTCAAACATCCAAATAGGACATTCTTCGAGAGTTCCTGTGAAATTTGGGCGCACCATTGTCTTACTGCGCATGTTCTGTGTGGGTTCGTAACCATCTAGCCAAATATACTCTAGTTTTGCTTTATCCATCATAGGTATCGCACCGTTGCCTATGAAGACGGTATATTATACAATCGCTCAGTTTTTATTCGATTTTTTACTATAATTTCCTATAAAATTGGCTTTTTAATGCTTAAACGAGCAAATATTAAGATTGTTTTGATAAGTTCTTTTAGTCAAATGCACGCGAGGTTGACCCTAGATTGTGAATTTGCACAATTAGAGTTTTTTCAGTTGTTTGCGGCATCTTCACTCTGCGGAGTGACGAAAACTGTGCTACCGTCACGACTTATTTGTGGGAATGCAAAATCGCCCCCGTTTACAGTCACGGGACAAGAATTTCCACAGGCTGGGGCAAGGTAATCTTCGCCTGTTTCTGTTAGAACGAGTTTAATTCCGTGTCCCGCAGGAAGTATTACGTCAAGCGCCTGGAATTCCATTAGCATGACTAAATCTTGTCCCGGGAACACGGTTTGTGGATCATATCCGCCTGCATGATAGCGTATGTCCATTGTTGCATGGCCTAGTCTAAGACCGGTTTCAGCATCTTGTAATTCTGCAAATATTTGCCCACCATCGAATGATGCTGTAACATCAAGATGAAGAGTTGGTAAGCCTGCAATGTGCATATCCTGTTCAAACCCACCACAAGTAATTGTGACGGTTTGGACCCCGCCTCCGATAACCGATGTGCCCCCTACACTAGCTCCTTGTTGGTCGCACGAAGTTAGATCGATTGTTTCCCAAGTAGCATCCTGTGGAGGCCATATTTCCTCAATCCTCCATTGTCCGTCATTTCTCTGTATTTGTGCATGGTTGTC
>NZGQ01000087.1 GCA_002689565.1 Methanobacteriota archaeon
GTCACCTACGACTTTGAAAGATTGATGGATGATGCAGAACTACTATCCTGCTCAGCATTTGGAAAGGCGATTATATCTCACATGTGATTGGCACTGTAGCCAGCACTTCGCTAAAAAACCAAACTCGATTGTGATTCAGCGTAACCAAGTGTTTAGGTCTCTGCTGTTAGCAATAACACCGAAACCAAATCTTTCTTCCATGGCTCTTGCAACAAGTGCGAAGTCTGAATCTCTTGTAGCAATCAAGATTCCGCCTAATTCTCCAAGTGGCCTGTTTGCCATTGCTGTGCATAAACACATCAAGGTTTGATCTGCGATTTCAGGGAAGATGTCCTTATCCTCAATCACTGTTCGTAGAGGTTCGCCATGCATTCTCTTCATCGCGGTTATCTCATCGTAAATATCGCTGTGTTCCAACAAGAATTTCTTCAAATCTGTGCGAATATCCTCGTCATTTGCCTCATCCTCTATATGCAAATCCAGGGGTTTCCAAGTGGAAAATTCAGAAATAGCCTGGTTAGCGATTTCGACCAATGAATCCTTGTTGACTACTTCGTCAAGTTTACCTTCTGCTACTAATGTCTCTGTGAATCTCTCGCGGATTCTTTCTACGTCTGCAGCAATAGAGACTAATTCTGTTTGCACTACCTTTGGTAGCCACAATTGAATGACTCCTTCTTGAGCACGATGTTTTAGGATACGATGGAACCTCCCTCTTCCACCAATATCTAGGGCCGCTTCAGAGTTAATTCCTAACTTCTCAGATATCTTGTAATGCAATTCATCAATCAGGATATTTGTATCTACAATCACAAGAGGAGTTAGCGCAAGATGGCGCAGGTATGCTCTTTGTTTTACTGGCAAATTGTGGCGATGTGTAGCGAAAAGCCTTCTCTCCGCATCGGCGAGTCTTTTGATATCAAGAACACCAAATTTGCCAGAATTCTGTGCGCGTTCCAATAACATCAGGCCTTCCAAAGGTTTCTCCGAAGATGCTGCCAACGCTATTTCGTAAATTTCTTCTCCTGAAGGTTCGTGTAACATTGCTTGAGCATAGCGGTTTTCGAATGTATGACGGTTTCTACGACGCTCTCTTTGCAGAGAGTTTAGTGCAGCCTTAACTCTACCAGAGAACGGCTCTCTTGGCAGAGGGCGTGGGTGCGAACTTGGATAATTTCGCAACATGTCCAGTTCTTCTTCAGAATGCTTGACTCTCTTCACACTCTCTATCTTCCCGAACTGATCTTCTTGATTTACCAACTCGGTTCTTTTTACGAAATTGGTAAGCATCCTAGTAGCCTCATCGGTGTTTCTTTTATTTGCAGCTACATGAGATACATTGAGGTAAAGTTGGAACCTCTTTGTTAGAGCCGATTTGAGCGCTGGTTCCTTCTCGAGAAGTGAAACAGCCTCTGACCACTGCTCTGCGTGTGCAAGATGAATCAGTGCCTTGCGATGTAGGAGAATCTTGTGCTCATAATCGAAATCCTCGTGATCTCCGGCTTTCTTGTAATCACGTGCTGCATTTAATTCGTCATTATTGCTTACATGCATCGCTGCTCTTGCCAAAGTGTGCCAAGGCGATTGAGGATCGTTTTCTTGATACCATGAAACCAGGTTTGTTAGACCGATGTCGTGTTCCAAAACCAAATGACGCACCGCTTGCATCATCGGCATTGCTGTGACCTCGCCAGAAAGAAGACCATCCAGTAATTCTACAACTCCTTTTGATTTACCAGTTTGAAGTAGCCAAGATGCGCGATTAAGTCTCAGCGTATCGATTACAGCCGTGAATAGTCTCAACTCGATATCACTCAAATTTGCTTCACTAACACTCTTTACTAATGTATCAATGACCTTTGAATCCGCAAGACCATCTCCTCCATCTCTCAAGGCTTGTTTACAATTATTGAATGCCTTAATTCCATTTTTGTCAAGTGTATCTACGACCCAAGCATCGTCGGATTGAGCAGCCCCATCAAGCATCAAAACAAGCCCTCTGCTCGCAGATGAAAATGCATCTGGAACCTCTGCTGTTTCTACTGTTGATAGTGCATTTTTTCTTGCTTTCCTTATGGTTTCAAAGCTCCATCCCTTTGTCTTAGCAGGCAACAAGTGAACGACCAATAGCGTAGCATAAGGGTGCTCTATACTTCGATTCTCATCAGCAAACAATACCTCTGCTAAGCGAGTAAGGTCAAGGCCTCTTGAAAATAAATCAATAGATGCATCGAGTCCTAATGATGCTCCTGTGTCATGCAATCTTCTTGCTGCAGCAAATCTTAGATTGTTACCAAGTTCAAAATCTATGACAATTTCTGATAGAGCCTCCTCTGAAAGAATCGTAATTTGTGATTCTAGCCAACCGAATGCATCTTCACCAAGTTCTTTGACAAGTGGGAGTAGTATTGCCATATCTGCATCTGATTCTACAGTCAATGAAGTTAGTAATTCCAATGCCAAATCTGCTGAACCTTCACGGACAAGAGATGCTAGTTTCCACCATGTCAAGGCTTCACGTTGTTGAGAAGTTGTTGAAAACTCAATGCCCTCTTGTATCTCATCACTAGACAATTTGGAGGCTTCTTGTGGCATTAAATTCCATGCTTCCTTTTTCCTTGCAAGAGATAATTCATCATCTCCAGAAAGTGATCGAGACTTATCCCAATCACTTGCTTTACCTTCTCGAAGATTTACTAAATCTGTAAATTCATCCGCCAATTTCGATTGTGATTTTGCTAATTCCTTGAGAGACTCTGAAGCATCNCTGCCTAAGTNNATCTGTAATAATACACTGATAATTGAAGCATCTCCTTCAAGGGATTCTAGTCCGGAAATATCCCTTANCCCCCTCTTTCCTTTGAGTTGGGCCTTTGCTTTCTGTAAAGCCATTTTCACTGTTGCATCCGAGGATATCGCTTCAAACTCGGCGAGTGTAGTAACTAAGGATTTGGAATTTTTAGGATCTATTCTTGCACCAGACACTTCGAATTTGTCCGCTTTTTGTTCTGCTACTTCATTCTGCGGGAATGCAGCAAATTGTGCAAGAATCGGAGTTGATTCAGCCATTTTTGACCATACCGGATGTACTCCATTAGTCGTTGCATCTTCTCTTAATCCATCTAAAGTTTCATCCCAAGATTCTTCCCAATCTTCGGAATACAAGGTCTTCCTTATCAACAAAACAGCTAGCCTGTATGCGACAGGTGATCCATCGTCAATCAGTACTTCTTCGGCCTTAGGAAGCCATTCCATTGGCCCTGCAGATGAACGGGAACCTCTTCTTGAGCGTGGACTTCTTCTGGTTCTAGCCATCGGTGAAGATACTCCATCTTCTTCATCTGGAATCTGAACCTCGTGAAGAGCGATCAGTAAGAGGGATTTCCATGGTTTGTCAAGAGCCCTCCATTGTGCAGTCTTTGCGACTTTTGATTGTCGGGTTCTAGGAGGGAGGTTTTCAATCATTCCAGATTTTAGGCAAACAGCTAGGTTGTTCTCTTGCAGCGTGTTCACCCCTACGGGGTGAGCGCCTAAGTCCGACCTCTTTAGAGCCACCGGCTACGAATCATTCCAAAGAACAATGAAAGGGGAGCCTTTGCATTAAGAAACAATGGCAGCAGTAAACACGGTTATCTTGCTGCTGCACCCCATTACTGCGGTTTCAATATTGGGATGGATGTGGTGGCAATACGGCTGGAAAAAGAAAAGCCGGGATTTGAGCGGAGAAAGCCGCCAAGATGAGTTGGAACGGCACGAAAAGGTTGGAGAGAGAATTCTACAAGCGGCGATATTGTCTGTTCTCATCGCATTTGCTGCAAGGTGGTATACTGGACTTGGATTAGTTCCGGGCAGCCTTCATGGATTTACAGGACCAATTGGCATAATCCTACTTTGGATTACAGCACGTTGGGGAAGGAATTCTAGAAGGGATAAATTGCAAAAAACAAAACACGGAAGGGCTGCTGATCTTCTTATTGCCCTGATGTTTTTCCACTCATTCCTTGGATTCCTTTACCTCTTTGAGGTTCTTTGAACCACCGAGCCATTTCGGAGTCCACCAGTTCCACTTACCCATCAACCTCATGGTTGAAGGTACAACTAATGCTCTGACTATTGTCGCATCGATGAATATCGCCAATGCCAATCCTAATCCTATCTGTTTGAGAATTACAACCGAGGATAATCCAAACGCCAAGAACACAACTACCATGATCGCTGCTGCACCCGTAATCAAACGGCCAGTCTTCTGTAAGCCGTTTGCGACAGCTTGTTTGTTGTCTCCAGTCGCCTCCCATTCCTCATGGATTCTTGATAGCATCAGAACTTCATAATCCATGGACAAACCAAACACGATACAGAACATTATCACTGGATTTGTTGTTTCAATCGGCTGGGGTGTAAAGTTCAGCAAATCAGCCCCATAACCCCATTGGAACACAAATACGAGCATTCCAAACGATGCTGATATCGATAAAATATTCATCACAATCGCCTTAATTGGGATTATTACGCTTCTAACTTGAATGTAAATCAAGACCATAGTTGAAATGAAGATAAATGCGATAGCGATAGGCAGTTTGTCTTTTATTGCATCCAAAATATCTAGGCTGTATGCGGCAAATCCTGCTACCAATAATCTAGAATCATCCCCGACTGTAAGTTCATCCAATAATTCTGATTTGTCGCTTCTCACATCTGCAACGAAATTTCTGCTATCCTCTCCGGTAATTGGTCCTTCTAATGAGAAGATCAGGTATGTTACATTATCAGAAATGAATTGCTGCTTCATGTATTCTCTCGTTGTGATTTGCTCAAGGGTTAGGTTGTCAGCAGGAGTCAGCCAGAACTCAACTACTGCATCTTCAGTTAAGCCAATCACAGGATGCATTGCATANCCGAAGGAATTATTCACCCTTGGATCATCTANCTGAGAATCCATCCANCGATACATCGCTCTGATGTTATCNTCNAACAANGGATCNTCNCCATCGAAATCTANGACAATCATAGCAGAGTTTACCGCAGATTCTGGCCATTTTTCNTCCATATGTTCGAANCCNACNCTNGTTTCATCATCNGGCGGTAAAGCGTCTCTAGATGCAATAGAGAAATCCGCCTGTAAGAAAGGCAAACCGGCTCCTAGAAGAATGACTANNGTTGGAATCAGTACTGCCCATGGCCTNTCCATTACGAAATTTGCAATCTTTGCCCACATTCCCTTTCCATCATCATTTTCGGTGCTGAAAGCGAATGGTACACTCTTTTTGAAACGTCCAAATCCTAAGTTTATTCGAGTAGGAAGTTTGCCTTTGAATATTCTATGCCCAAGCATAGCTAGTACTGCAGGTAATACGATTATTGAGAAAATCATCGCAATTGTAACTGCTAATGTTCCACCAATTCCAAGACTTGGCAATCCAGTATTCTCAAAGAATAACATACCCATCAACCCAATCGCAACTGTAACACCGCTGAAGAAGACCGCCTTTCCAGCAGTTGCGACCGTCATAGCAGTCGATGTTCGAATATCTCTTCCCCGATTCATCTCTTCGCGGAATCTATTGACTAAGAAGAGTGAGTAATCAACCGATACACCAATTCCAATCAATGTGATAATATTCAGAGCATATTGGGTGACATCTGTGGTATTGGATAGCCAAATTGTCACCCCCATAGCCGATAATACTGTCAATATCGCAATTCCAAATGGCAATAGTGCCGCTACTAAAGTCCCGAATACGATTAGCAGAATTAGTACAGTAAGCGGTCCAGAAACTAATTCAGCAGTAATCAGATCTTCCTGAATCCTGGTATCAAATGTAACGTCGATTGCTACTGCCCCAGTTCTCCATGACTCAAAATCGTCATCGATTACAATTGATTCATAATTATCGGCGTACAGAGCTTTTGCTTCTTTTCTATCAAGACTGATAGTCACACGATTTTTTGCCCAAAAACCATCTTCATCTTGATAGACAAACTTGTTGCGCTTTTCTCCTGAAGTTTCCCATGAATACTGAATTGTGACATCATCCATATCGTGAAATTCTGCTAATGCAGTAGTAACTGCTAGCTGCCATTCTGGAGACGAGTCATCTAATGTAGGATGGTTGATTAGAAGAATGAAGTCTTCTGACTGATTACCTTCATCTTCAGAAGCAAAGGCACTCTTCCTTAAATCACCTGCTTCTACTGACTCTAAGTCTCCTTCGCCCCATGATTCTGCCCAATTCGGCCCCATTGAAATTAGAGAACCCAAAAGCATGCATGATAATATACCGATAACTAGAGTCTTCTTTTTGTGATCAAAAATAGATTCTCCCAGTTTGTAAAAGGACCTACCTTCTAACATTTTTGGGTCAGTTGACCAGTCCATGGCAAGAGGGAAGGAATTCGGTATTTGAATTAATGTTTTACTAGGTGAGTTTTACAACAGTTGGAAACGAGGCTTGATAACTCAATACTATGCCGTCTAGGCATGGAAAGAGTCTTACTTGGAGGTGGATGTTTTTGGTGCACAGAAGGCGCCTATAAGAGAATGAAAGGAATAGTATCTGCTTTACCTGCATATGCTGGTGGTCCAGATAAAAATCCAAATTACAAATCAGTATGTTCGGGAACAACAGGCCATGCAGAAATTGTCGAGATAATGTACGATCCAAATATAATCGACTACTCTACAATCCTTGACATCTTTTTCACCGTACACGACCCAACTCAATTGAATCGTCAAGGAAATGATATTGGCACCCAATACAGAAGTTGCATAATGCCATTGAACGAAAAACAAGAAAATGCTGCTAGGAGCAAAATTGTCGAGATGCAAGATTATTTTGACAAAGAGATTGTTACTACTATCGAAGAGCCTATCAATTTTGTAATTGCTGAAAAATATCATCATGATTACTATGAGAGAAACCCTGGACAAGGATACTGCATGGCTGTTGTCGGCCCAAAAATCTCTAAGATTCGTCAAAAATTTGCTCACTTATACTAGAGTGAAATTCAATAGACGGTTTCTACACGCCTGTTCATGGTGAATAATGTACCCACCCCGCCAACACCGGTTAATGAACCAGTTTTAGGATATCTTCCAGGTAGTAAAGAACGTACTGAACTCAAAGCAGAATTGTCAAGACAATCAGCACAGGTTGTTGAAATACCATGTATCATAAATGGGGTAGAAGTCTATACTGACAACGTTGTTGAACAAGTTATGCCGCACAACCATAGCCATGTGATTGCAAGAGTTCATATGGCTGGAGAGAAGGAAGTTTCAGATGCAATAGATGCGGCATTGAATGCTCATGAATCATGGTCTACAATGCCATGGGAAGCTAGAGGTGCTATATTTCTAAAAGCGAGTGAATTGCTAAAGGGAGAGTATCGAGCTAAAATCAATGCAAGTACAATGATTAACCAATCAAAAACCTGCCACCAGGCAGAAATTGATTCAGCCTGTGAATTAATTGATTTTTGGAGATTCAATGTTCAATATGCTCGAGAAATATACGAAGACCTACAACCTCCTGTATCCCCTTCAAGTATGTGGAATTCCAGCGAAGTCAGGCCTTTGGAAGGTTTTGTGTTTTCAGTAACGCCATTTAATTTCAGCAGCATTGCAGCAAACCTGCCATCATCAGCAGCAATCATGGGCAATACTGGAGTTTGGAAGCCAAGCAGAAATTCATACCTATCAAATTACTACTTGATGCAGTTGATGATGGATGCTGGACTACCTGATGGAGTAATAAATTTCATACCCGGAAAGGCAAGCATGGTGGGTGATACTTGTTTATCTCATCCAATGCTGGCTGGAATACACTTTACTGGCTCAACATCAGTGTTTAGGCAGATGTGGAAAGATGTTGCTAATAATTTAGAAAACCTGCGCTCTTACCCAAGAATAGTTGGTGAAACTGGGGGTAAAGATTTCATTGTAGCACATCCAAAATGTGACACTGAAGCGTTAACTGTTGCTCTGATTAGAGGAGCATTTGAATTCCAAGGTCAAAAATGCAGTGCTGCTAGTAGAGCATACATTCCTGAATCTGTTTGGGAATCGATAAAAGATAATTATGTTGAACAAGTCGGTAAAATAACCGTTGGAGATCCAAAGGATTTCTCCAATTTTATGTCTGCTGTGATAGACAAAAAATCATTTGACAACATTGTTGGATATATTGAGCGAGCCAAACAAGATACTGGTTGTAAAATAATCACTGGTGGCACATATGATGATTCAACTGGATACTTCATTCATCCAACAACCATAATCTGCAATGACCCTCATTACGAATCAATGGCAGAAGAAATATTTGGCCCTGTATTATCTATTCATGTATACCCAGACCATGACTTTGAGAATATCTTGAAAGTTTGTGATTCAACTTCACAATACGCACTAACAGGGTCTATTTTTGCGGCAAATCGTGAAGATGTGCTCACCGCAATGTCTGCTTTGAGATATTCCTCTGGAAATTTCTACATCAATGACAAACCAACCGGTGCTGTAGTTGGTCAGCAACCATTTGGCGGTGCAAGAGGCAGTGGTACTAACGACAAAGCCGGCTCCCCATTAAATCTACTCAGATGGGTAAGTCCTCGGTCAATCAAAGAGACATTTGCCCCACCTCATGAGTGGACTTATGGCTTCCTGAAAGAGTGAATAGGTAACTTCTTACTCTTATCCAAATTGTTGACTGATTCAGTTAATACTCTCGGCTCTATACCTTTG
>NZGQ01000088.1 GCA_002689565.1 Methanobacteriota archaeon
TCCAGAGGATCACCCAGCATTACATCGATTTCGTCTCGAAGCATACTAGCATTATCTAAATTCATGTAAGGCTGAGTTACGTAAACTAAAGCTTTGGTTCCGTCACCATTTGTTAGCATCCATTGGACTTCTTTGGATAGTGTGTCATATGCAACATTAACCATGTCCTTCCTGAGATGTTTTCTACCTTCACCGTCAGATGAAGTTGCATCGAGTAACATCCAAGTTGCACATTCGAGACTATTTGATTCCCAGCATTCTTCATGCAGTAATCCCCAAAGTGTTCCATCATACAAAGTCAAGCCGGTTGTGGGTTCAGAAATAATCACGGGTACGGCTTCAAGGAATGTAATCAAACTGGTAGTATTGGTGTAAGCAACTTCACCGATTTCTTGTTCCAAAGCATCCATTGCATCAAGAACCTCGAGCGAACGAATTTTCATATCTTGGTCATTGATACTATCATCATTAATATGCTTTGAAGCATCAAATATGAAGAGCGAGGTTTGACCCCCTGAGAATGTATTTGAATATTCAACCATTGCTTCCATTGAAGGAATGTTATCTGGTGTTTGATCAGAACCTGTTATCGGTTTGTCTAATTCATCAAGATTACTCAATCCAGCTAATGTTATCATTCCAGCGATCAGAATCACTACTGCGAAATTTTTCACAGGGAATTTGGAAATTGATCCCCACATCGGTGGATTACTTCGTTTGTTGAATTTCAGAAGCCAAATCAGAACTGGAACCAAAATCATAGAGAAAACAAGAGTAGCGATTATCCCTGCGACTAGGGTCATTCCAACAGACCTTATTGGTATAATTGAGACGATACTAGGGAGGATTAGAACAGAGAATCCGATAATAGTTGTCACTGCAGAAACTAATACTGCTACTCCGGTTGTTCTTGACATTTCCATTACACAAGATCTGTAAAAATCAGGATCCCACATGTCAGGGACATCGTTAGGGACAAGGCCCTTTCGTCTGCGTTTTTCATTTTCTTCAACAGCCTCATCAATTCTTTTTCTCCGCACCTCTTCGATACGGTTGACCATGTGCAACGCGTAATCAACACCTAATCCAATCAATATCGGGAATGTAGCAATAATCATTGGTGTCAAAGTCATTTCAAGCAAAACAGTCGCACCAAAAGTAACCGCTAGAGCCATCACAATTGGTGTTCCAGAAATTATTACAACCTTCCAAGAACGGTGAAGAAGTGTAACCACTAATACAGTCAAGAATAGAGAGATAGGCATCATATTCAATAAATCGAGATATATCGCACCTGATACATCTTCAAGTATTTTTGAAAGTCCGGTTTGCGTCATATTCAATTGATTACCGCTATATTGAGAGGGGCGATTTTCTTCTTCAATTACAGAATCAATATGGGTAAAGAACTCCTCGTAATCATTCCAAACTCCGGTTTGATCGATCTGATTTGAAGAGATCATTCCGACCAAAACAGCAGTAGTGTCCCAAATACCATCTCCATTAGTATCCTTGGCTAATGATTCTAACGAGCCGTTTGATTGGTTTACTATTTCGTCGATTCTACTCTGGCCATCTGTAGACTCATCACCAGGAATTGCATACANGCCACCNCGTAAAACNGGAGTTTGTTCTGANAATTGGCAATCGACTANTTGAGCNGTTAAACGCTCNCCNGGGTTTTCACACATTGCACGATTAAATCTTCCATCACTAGAATTAATTTCTTTAATNATTTGAGCGATTGAGATAATCCAAAGTACACCGTCTTTCTTACCNCGGTCTTCTTTGTCCCAATCAAGTCCATTTTGTTTGATTCCGGGTGCTCTCCATTCATCNTCNCCTTCAATCCANGATATTTCATGAAGAATGTCTTGACTTGTTACATTGTACTCNGCGCCATATAGTTCGGGATCNTCTGCATTTGGAGTTTTGATATATATGAATGCGACATCTGTAGACCATTCTTCTCTTACTTCGAGTAGTAGGTCAGTTGATTCTGCACCTTCCGGTAAGAATACTTCAACGTCGTCAACAATTTGGTCTTGGAAATTAGTCCCAATGTTTCCTAGCCATAAGGATACAATCACTAGTAAAATGAAGGTGGTTTTTGGCTGAGCTAATATCTGCGAATAAGCACTATCAAGGCCAGAATCGAGTTTTTCTTTGGCCACCTGGGAATACTCAGCAAATCTCTCCTTTGCTGTCCCCATGAAAGGTGGGGTGTGCATTCAACCCATGAAGGCTATGCTGCTACGATTGGATATCAGGCCATTCCGAATTCTCTAACCAACAGGTGACGGAGGAAATTTCTAGCAGATTGAAGAACAAATCCTGTTGCCATCATTGCTAATCCTAAAACTCCAATCCAAACCGCAGTTAGCCCGGGTCCAACAAGTGAATCAACTGAATCAGATATTCCGTTGACTGCGTTAAGTCCCATTGCAGCGCCAGCTGCAAATAATCCAAATCCAGGTAATCCTAGGACAAGTANAGGNTTCTTCTGGGAAAGTGAAATCATTGCCCATGCTAAAACTGTGAAACCGTGTGATAATGCAGTAAAATTGCTACCTTTTGGTACATCGTAACGAATGAGNGTGGGTACTTCTTTTATTTTGAGANCTTTTTCATGAGCATCCTCGAGCATTTCGAGTGATAATTCCATTCCTTCAGAATCGAATCTCAATCTTTCAATAGCAAGTTTAGAAAATGCTCTGAATCCAGATTGAGTGTCTTGTATCGATAAGTCNCTAGATAAGTTAGATGCAGCAGTAATGACCTTGATTCCAAGTCTTCTGTAAGCAGGCATTTCTTCACTACCTCCTCCTTCGACGAATCTACTTCCGATTACGAAATCTGCTTCCTCAGATAAAATCGGTTCTAGCATATTTGGTATGTCTTCAGTATTGTGTTGGCCGTCGCTATCAAGTATTACGAGACAATCAGCATTCATCTCACGAGCTTTTGCAAATAGAGATTTGAGAGCACCACCGTATCCTCTGTTAACACGATGTCTGTGAACAATAGCGCCACAGGCTTCAGCNATTCTTGCACTGGAATCTGAAGATCCATCATCAACACAGATGACCTCATCAACATGTTCGAGAACATTGGTAATTACAGTACCAATGGTCTCTTCCTCGTTATACATAGGAAGTCCTGCGACTATGCGTAGACGCTGGGTAGAGCCAACCACCATTACACTACGCGGTTTCCGCGTCCAATATATGTGATTCGGCTACGCAAATACANAATTGTTGGATTATAAAGGTGCCAGCCCGCCCTTCGGAAAGNACGAGCTGGCTGATATTTCTCAATCATTCAAATGATTGATTGATGTGACTGCACGTGAACCATCCATGATNCCTGTAAGTGCGTTCAAACTAACCACTAATTGCACGTATGTTTGCCCATCACTGGTTACATATGTTGCACAATCCTGGAAAGAACTGGTGTTAATTGACAGTTTAACAGCCCGTCCTGCATTTGATTTTCTAACAAAACCCACAAGGGTGCTGTTAGCGTTTTGTTCATTATCTTGCTCTAGATTTTTTTCTGCTTTTGGCATATTTTTCAACTCCTGGAACTTTTGGTATTCGTTGCGTCGTTCCTACCACAACAAAGGAGGCTGTTTGGTCAATACACCATGTTTATTTTGAAGGGAGGTAGGTTGAAAGTAAATCTAGACGNTGATACTGAGGATTAAAATCNATGATTGATGAGGNCCTCACATGCGAGCACTTGTTACTGGAGGTGCGGGGTTCATCGGTTCACACTTAGTTGACCGATTAGTNTCACGTGGCGATAATGTAGTAGTAGTAGACAATCTATCCTCTGGAGTTCTTAGCTTTATTCAAGGACACATCGATTCTGGTGCAGTAGATTTCCACAATGTCGACCTCAAAGATTTGGATTCTATTAAACCATTAATGAATGGAATCGACATGGTTTACCACCTTGCAGCAAATCCAGATATCAGGCTTGGTACAAGAATTACAGATACGGATTTGAAAGAGGGTACAATTGCAACNTACAATGTTTTAGAAGCCATGCGTTTGGCTGAAGTTCCTAAAATAGCATTCGCNTCATCGTCAGTAGTATACGGAGAAAATGCACCAATGCCAACGCCTGAGAATCATGGTCCTTGCTTACCAATCTCACTTTATGGTGCGTCAAAGCAAGCAGGTGAAGGTTTGATTGGATCATGGGTTGGAACATTTGGTTTACAAGCATGGGTTTTCAGATTCGCAAACATCATTGGTGAAAGAGGAACTCACGGTGTGATTTTTGATTTCATTCACAAGTTGAAGGCAGATCCTAGTCGTTTAGAGGTTNTAGGNAACGGACTTCAGGAGAAATCATACATGGAAGTGGGNGANTGCGTGGATGCGATTTTACATGTCATCGATAACACAGATGAACCAATCAACCTCTANAANCTAGGTTCAAANGACACNTGCAGNGTTAGGAATATTGCTGCAATCGTAGTAAAAGAAACAGGGTGCAGTGGNGCCAGTATCGAATATACTGGTGGAGANNGAGGTTGGGCNGGAGATATCCCNAAGGCAATGCTTGCNATAAACCGNCTCAAAGATTTAGGTTTCAAGGTCAACTATGATAGCGAAGAAGCCGTGGCCTACACTGCAAGGGTCCTAATCAAGGAGATTATGGGGTGAAAAAATGATTCGAAGAAATATAGGTAACGAAGCAGGAGCTCGCTCTGATGGAGTGATGATTGTTTCAATAATTTTCATTACTGCATTTACATACATCGCACTCACTACAGATCCGGTATACACTGGAATCGGAGTCGGTGATAGAGCGCCTGATCTTAATGGNCAGATATATGANGGAACAGTNTGGGTTGATTTCGAACTTGGAGAACAATTCAATGATACATGGAGCGAAGGNGANCCTGGTACNTACTATTTGGTTGAATTTATGGATACCAANTGTGGTATTTGTGTCAGCGCTGCTGAAAAGAAATTCACACCACAAGAACAAGCTGCTTGGTTAGGAGATAACCCTCAACGTCCAATGCCTGAAGGTGTCTCTGTTGAATTCCTAGCAGTTTCTATTTCCCTTTGGGATGAAAGTGTATCCGGTAAGTCATACGGTAGGACTGTAGTNGAAGATTTCAGAGAAGCATATAGTCACAATTTCCCATACATGGATNTGCAGGATAATTCTCANCAAGATGATTGGGGTAATTTTGGAACTCCAACNTACTTCTTGATCGANCCTAGCGGTATAATTCAATATACAAATCTCGAAACNCCTGGCTATGATTTCAGAGATGCTTTGGATGACATTNTTCCAAGAGGTGCGTAAACATGGTTGCTGGATTAGANTGCTTTGATACCAATTTGCTTCCACACTTGGCATTATTTGCCCTAGGAGTTGCAATGTTCACACCCTTAGGCGAGAGTCTTGCTATACCTGCTCTACGCTCAAAGTGGAAATCCCTTGAAACAAAATTAGGGCAAATGTTCGCTGGAATGTTTTTGATTTGTTTTAGCGGATTCACTGTTTCTGCACACACTCTCTGGATGCACAACAAATCACAGGAGATGGGTGGAGGCGCATTTTGTTCAGCGGGCACTGTTTGTGATTGTGCCAGCGTTATCGGGAATAATGATTGGAACACAATGCCTGTACTTGGAATCCCATGGGGGTTGCTAGGAATGCTTGCTTTCGCACTATTCATGTGGTTGATCATTTCAATGGCTAAAGAGCCAGCAGCATCTTGGGTTTTGAATCACATAAAGATTGGAACTAACTTCGGAATTATTGGATTAGGAGTAATCCTTTACTTGATGTATGCTGAGTATGAAATTGGAAAAATCTGTCAATTCTGCACAACAGCTCACATCGCACACGTAGGTGCAACAATTGGTTTCTTCAAACTGTCAAAGATGTACGGAACCAGCGAATGGAATTCAGGAGCAGCGACACAAAAAGTGGATGTCATGGCCAAGGAACGCAGGAAGCGCGGTGGCTACGTCGCTCCAAAATCCTCATATGAGGAGGAATGATTTCTGAGTGAAAACGCCTGGTGGAAAATATTCACCATCGTTTGTCTCGCATCTTTAATCGGGCTTATGGAATATCAAGGTTTGATCAATTTATTCGATGATGATGACACCTCGAAATCTTCTCTCGCGAATACTTCAGATGAAATCCATCCATTGGGACAATACTGCTTGACTGACCATGATAGTTCAATGCAGATGCACATTCATCCTTACCTTACCATTTTAATCGATGAAGAAGAGTATGAAATTCCTGCCAATGCTGGAATCTATACCGAGATCTGCTCAAATGCCATGCACATGGTACACACTCACGATACAACCGGCAAACTACACGTCGAGAATTACACAAAGGAAGATGTTCCTCTAGAGGTATTTTTCGATGTATGGGGAGTCCACTTTGATGAAACTGGAATAATGGATTATCGTGATGGAACGATAGAAATGACCGTAAATGGAACAGCTAGCAGTGATTACCAAAATTTGATTCTAGCAGATCAGCAAAATATCGTAATCAGGTACACTTCGAATTAAGGGGAATAAATTCCTTCAAAATATAGGGCATCTGTGTTTGTAGTGACCGGTTCGATTCGATGGACTGTTACATCCACTTTCTCGCTGGTTTGGTACATTTTCCTAAGTTCGCTAAGTAAATGATGATGTACATCACTTACATCACTAGCGCTGATCATGGAAAGGTGTCTGTTGGTCTCTTCTCCAACTTCTACGGTATATTCTACCATCCAAGATCTAACACTGTTGATTTCCCAATCTTCAGAAGCGTCGTGTGTCGGTTCCATGTTAGTACATTATACTCTAACCTTATCAAAGATTTGGTGTATTTGTGCATTTTTCGCCGAAAAACAGTAGTTTTTTGGAATTTCAGAGCTTAAAAGTAACGGTTTTCTTACTCTTCTTCACTATTTGAGGATATTTTCTGTGGAATAAATACTAACAAACCACCTAAGAGAACACATAGTGCAACAACCATCACGAGATTAGTATCTGGATTAGTATCATATTCTTGATTTGTGATCTCTACAACTCCATAGGGACTTCCGCCTTCTACTGGTTCATGGATTACTATGAGTGACCACAATTCAGGAAGTTCTAGAACGCCATATGATGATTTGTTACCAGACGAGTCAATAACTTCCATCCCAATTAACACTCTATCTCTTGTTTTCTCTCCGGGATTGTCTTCTCCTTCTGGGACTATTTTGTTGTGTTCGAGAACCATCAAAGTGATTTGTCCGTAATCTGGAGTTGGTAATTCGACCTCTCCTCCAATAAGTTGGACTGCTATTTCTTCTGGTGCTTGCCTAGAGTTTTCTTGGCTTAATATGCGCTTTTGCACATCGCTCCAAGCATCATATCCTTCTGCTGTTTTGACGCCATCAACAAAGAATGTTGGAGTTCCATATTGTTCAGAATCAGTCAGGTTTTGATATTCAATTCTAGCAAGGCTAGCATCATTTTCGAAAGCATCATTGACATGAATTCCTACTATTGCAGTTCTAGCTCCATGTGACTTTGCTACTACCGACAATTCGGGATCGATTTCCGCACATGACGTGCACCAGATTGCAGTTCTTTCTTCGACAAGAACCGTTCTTTTCAAAGAATACTCCTCTGCATTTTCTTGTGCCAATGCAGCAGTAGTTGATGTGAGGCACAATGCCATGACAAGTACTGCCAACAGGTGCCTCATTAATTATGACGAAGAGTATCTCGTCCATGAAGTTATCATGGAGATGTTATCCAAGGTCAACACACTCTAAGTCTTACCACAAAATGGTCTGAACCATCAATCTGAGGTTTGATTACAAATTAGTCACTTTTCTTTAGCGAACTTACGAGCTTGGTTTGCCCACTTATCTCGCTTGATTCTTCCTGGGAAGAATTCGATAGCGATGTTAACTTGTTCTTCAATCTCAGCGGTCATGTTACCGACCTGTTCGAAAGTGTAGATTCCTAAAGCATTTAATTTGTCCTCGATGAAAGGTCCAACTCCTTTGATCCTCTGTAAATCGTCACTAGCAGTTACAGTTGCAGCAGCTGCGAATCCTCTCTTCAAGCCCTTGACCCCAGTCAATGCGGTTGCAGTCTTCCCGGTCCACGAGATATTCATGCCACCTTCGTCATCCTGTACCCACGCTGAGCCGACTTCTTCGAAACTGGAGGTGTCGCCAATGGAAACTTCCGTTGCACCTTTCTCTACTGGCTTGGAAGCGACACTTCTTGCCGCTACACCTAGAGTGGTGAAATCGATGCTCTTCGCCTTCTCAGAAATACGAAGGAGTTCTTCCTCTTTCTTTCTAG
>NZGQ01000035.1 GCA_002689565.1 Methanobacteriota archaeon
CAACAACAGGCTTGGCTCGCTCAACAACAGCAGCAACAGCAACAACAGGCTTGGCTCGCTCAACAACAGCAGCAACAGCAGCAACAGCAGCAACAAGGATGGAACCAAACAGCTCAGCCAATACAGCCAACTATTCGTTCTGGATTACATTGTAGAGGTTGTAGGATTGGAGTAGATCCAAGTTGGAGGTTCTGCCCGGTTTGTGGAACCCAAAACCGTTGATTAGTTGACAAAATCGCCGTCGCTCAATATTTGCAAATCATCCAGCCACACTGATGGTTTTGTTATCACACCTGGAACATGGATGCCGACATCAGCACTTCCTCCCAGACTTGTGTTATCACCAATAGAAAAATAGCAGGTTCCTAATTGCTTTTCATCTTCTAAAACATGGCCAGTCAATTGAGCATTGGGATTCATTCCAAAACCAAATTCTGCGACGGTCCATACCAATTCGCGGTCTTTCGTCCTCAGTCTAGATGCGGCTTCACCAAACTGTTGTCGTATTTGTGCAGCAGTGGAATCTCCCTTAATGTCAATTACAATACCGTTTTCCACAATGAGTTCCAAAGGTTCATCCAGCAATGTTGATTCCCAAGTTCCATCAATAACTATTGTACCGTTCATTGTACCTTCTTTTGGTAAAACAAAGGCTTTACCAGCAGGCAGATTAGTAATCATCCTTGGTCTATTACAAATACCATTGTCATCTAAATTCCAATCTTTCCAAGATACTTCGAATTCAACATCTGTGCCTTTAGAATCTTTGACATGAATCAATTTCTTTCTACGTAGAGTTCCAGAAATTTGGCTCAGGCTCTTCTTAATTTCATTAAAATCAGCAGCCATTCCTCCGCTGATGAACATTTCATTCGTCATACCCGGCATTGTTGCCACTCTAGCACCATCCTTGAGTGAAGCCCTTACAGCTCTTGTATGAGTAAGCGAGTACTTTGTAGGAGCAATTACAATTTGCTGTTGTTTCATCAAGTTGGCAACAGGAGAAGGAGGCTCTTCACCATGGTGTCTACCCTTGGGCATGACAATTAACAACACACGGTCAGATCTTTCTGTAGCCGAGCGATGTAATGCCTGACCAATTTCTCCAGTAGTTGGGTCGCAAACAATGAGAACATTCTCGCCTCGTCTGATGTCCATGCATGTGTGGGTGACACGCTTAGCAGATTCTAGTAGTAATTTTTCTAAATCCACATTCTCGATTTCAGTTACACTTTCATCAATCGGTTCTTCGGCTTCTACTACCTCTTCCAAATCGGAATCATCCTCGAGATTGGCGGAGTCCTTCTCCTTCGTTTTACGCCGAAACGGAGAGGGCATGTATAGCGGAGGCGCTACTAAGCCTTCAAATTGTGCCCGTCTTCACGTGAAATATTGAAGTGAAAAAACCTCTTCGCTGGGCCATGGGCGCAAAAGAAGAATTCATTACGCGAGTTAATGACCTGTACAGATATGAGGCAATCCAAGGCCATCTTGGTTGGGATCAAGAAACAATAATGCCATCCAAGGGTGCTGAAGCAAGGGGTGAAATTCTTGCTTGGCTTGCTGGTCAGAGACACAATAGTTTGATCGACGAAGAAATGAACTCTCTAATTACTGAATTAGAAGATGAGACACACGACGACTTTTTTGCAGCGAACCTTCGAGAGATGAGAAGGAAATATGATGAAGCAGTAAAAATACCAACCTCATTTGTTTCTAAATTCACCAAAGCACGTAGCGAAGCTTTGATTGCATGGCAAAAAGCTCGCAGTGATAGCGATTTTTCTCAATTTGCACCCCATTTGCAAAATTTGATTGATTTAACAAGAGAAAAAATTGGTTATCTTGGTTGCGAACACACTCCTTACGATGTTCTTCTCGATGAGTATGAAGTCGGGATGACTGTAGAAGATTATGATCCCTTATTTTCAGGATTAAAAGCAAGATTAGTCCCTCTTTTGTCAAGAATTATGGAATCAGATGTGACAATTCCTAGGCTACCAAGCGACATGGTTTTCCCGGCGGATGGTCAAGAATTGTTTTGTAACAAAGTTAGCAAAGCAATGGGCTTTGATTTTGAAGCGGGAAGAATGGACCGCTCTACTCATCCGTTTTGCGCTGGTCTTTGGCCTGGTGACACCAGATTTACAACACGATTTGATGAAAAAGATCCATTTTCTTGTCTTTATGCAGTTATGCATGAGTCTGGACATGGATTGTATGAGCAGGGCCTACCAAGAGAACACAGTTATTCTCCTGTCGGAACTGCGATTTCTCTCGGTGTGCATGAATCTCAAAGTCGATTTTGGGAGAATCAAATTGGTAGGACAGCCGCTTTCTGGCACATAGCGATGCCTTGGTTCCGTGAACAATTCCCAGATTGTCCAGATTGGAGCAATGAGACTCTTGATTTAGTCGCAAATGAAGTTAAGCCAGATTTCATTCGCGTTGAAGCGGATGAAATAACTTACAATTTGCATATAATGATTAGATATGAGATTGAAAAAATGATGTTCAATGGTGATCTGAAAGTCGAAGACATTCCGGAGACTTGGAATAAAATGATGAGAGATTGGTTTGGAATAGAGGTTCCAAACGATTCCTTAGGTTGCCTTCAAGACATTCATTGGTCTATGGGTGCATTCGGATATTTCCCTACATACACACTTGGTAATCTGTACGCTGCACAGTTATTGGAAACGATGTCAAACGAATTGGGAGACATAGATGAAATCGTAAAATCAGGGGATTGGTCAAGTATGCTTGATTGGCTAAGTGAAAAAATTCACGCAAAGGGTTCAGTAATGACTCCTTCAGAACTGATAGAATCAGCAACAGGAATGGCACCAAGTCCTGAACCATTCCTAAACTATGTTGAGGAAAAATACAGCAAGTTGTACAACTTGTGATTATTCTTCTTCACTGCTACTTTTGCCAGTAACTTTCGCCTGCAACTTGTTCAGCATACCTGTTAGTTCGTGTATAGCATCTTGCAAATCATTGGTTCTATCATCTTCTTTGTCTGTACCAAATGATATTCCCAGCATTGTTATCATCGCACCAGAAAGCATGATTACTGACGATGTGAATAGGTCTCTCAAATTGATTTCATCACCGTTTGCAAGCATAACTCCCCAAAGAGCTCCTGCTACGAAAATTAGCAATCCAATAACTATCTGTTGATGCCCAGGCCCGAGTTTTTCTTCCATTTTGCTCATAGGTTTTCCCGGTTGACAATTTGCAATCTTAGTAAAAAACTTAGCGGATAAATTTTCATTTATCTATTCAAATTTAATTCCAAGGCAGCATAACCAGAGGTTTTCCTACCTCTCCTGCATCGACCAGACACCTACCTTTTGGACCAGTTTCATCGTTCCTTTCAAACACCGGAATTCCGTCGACAACAGTTAGAACTGGCCACCCAACTAGATTTTTCCCTACGAATGGACTCCATCCCACTGTAGTCCAAGTATTCTTATCTTCAACTACGATTTCTTTGTCCAAGTCAACCAAGACAATATCTCCGTCATAACCTTCCTCTAATCTTCCTTTACCAACCATCTGATAGCATTCTGCTACGTCTGTTGACATCCATTTTACAACTTGCTCTAGAGTACATTTACCTTCAGATACATGAGTTAGCATAACAGAAAGTGATGTTTCTACACCCGGCATTCCACTGTGCGCTTTTGGGAATCCCAGTTTTTTATTTTCCATAGTGTGTGGTGCGTGGTCAGTTGCAATACAAGCAATTGTTCCATCAAGTAATCTCTTCCAAAGAGTTTCCTTATCCTTTTGATAACGAATTGGTGGATTCATCTTTAGTCTGGTTCCTAATTCCTCTACGTCTGTTTCATCGTATGTGAGGTGTTGTGGAAGGACTTCTGTGGTAATGTGAGCCTTCCCCTCTTCTTTGTAAAGAGAAGTAAGTTCTGCTAGGTAATCCGCCTCTATTCCAGAAGTCAGATGTAAGATGTGTAATCTATGTCCACTATCTTGTGCATAACCTACAGCCCTTTTTGTTGCAATTATGGCGGTCTCATCATCTCTCCATTCAGCATGTGCAGCCATGTCTGTTCGCCCTTCAATGATTTTCTTTCTCTCAATCATTCTTGTTTCATCTTCAGCATGAACTGCAATTAGACCAGCAGTATTGTCGAAAATTGTCTTTAGAGCATTTGATTCGTTTACTAGAAGGTCGCCGGTAGATGATCCCATGAAAATCTTGATTCCGCAAATACCAGGTATTGCAATAGGAGAACCGGGAGTTCCGACAGCTTTCTGCAATTCTTCAACATTGGATTCTGTAGCGCCGATAAAGAATCCATAATTCGTTACACATTTTTTAGATGCAGTTTCTAATTTGTCATACATTGAATCAAGAGTTGTCTGGCTCGGTACATTGTTTGGCATGTCGAGGAAGGAGGTCACTCCTCCGCTAGCTGCTGCACGTGATCCAGTGTATAGGTCCTCTTTTTCTGGTTGGCCAGGATCTCTGAAGTGAACTTGTGGATCAATAATTCCGGGAAGTAGATGTAGGCCTGTTGCATCATGGATTAGTTCACCATCGTTTGGTTCGATATTACTTTGAGTTGAGATTTCTGAAATCACACCATCTGTAATTCGTAAGTCACCTGATACAATTCCAGTTGGCAGTACCATTTTTGCACCCGTAATCAATATATTTCGATTCATTTTTTCACCTTCTTCTAGCACTCTTTGGTCTAAATGCGTTGCATACTCCATCATTCATGTCGATGTACGGGCCACCCAATAAGTCAACGCAATATGGNACTGCTTTCCAAATTTCGTCTATAGTTTCTCTTATTGCCTTAGGTCGACCTGGGAGGTTGAAAATCAGACTATTTCCTCTTGTTCCCCCCATTTGACGAGAGAGAATTGCAGTAGGAACAAACTCGAGAGAAATCGCTCTCATTTGTTCACCAAAACCAGGGAGTATTCTATCACAAACCTCCAGAGTTGCTTCAGGAGTGACATCCCTCTTGGCAGGACCAGTTCCCCCAGTTGTTACTACTACGTCACAACCCAAATCATCAGTCATTTNGATTATGGCTGCTGATATTGCNGAGACCTCATCAGGAACTACCCGATAATGAGAACTCCATTCTGAAGCAATNGCTTCTNGGAAGAACCCCAAAATCGCAGGTCCTCCTTCGTCTTCATATTCACCCTTGTGAGCACGGTCTGAAACAGTCAGGATTCCCAATGTAGCATGATCTCCAACCATTGATTTCCCTCACTGGTTTCCGTATTTGTCACGGATATCTGCGTGGAATGAGTCTAGTAGAGTATCTTCGAATAACTCGGCTTGGCGGCGTATCTTCGTCGATCTCATGTGNAGGAATGCCATTCCTATGAATGCGATAATTGCAATAGGAATTGCAGCTTCAAGTTTGTATTTGTGCATTACAGTNATGATACCTTCAGCCGTATATGCCCAAGTCAGAGAAGCAGCAGCACCACCCACGAATGTAGCCCAAAGTACACGCATGAACTTCATTCGTGATAGTAGCCCCAACATCGCCCCAACTAGAACTCCAGATGCCATNAACGGAATCCAAACGAAAACGATTAGGCCCCAGAATCCCCATTTGTTGATCATNTCACGCTTTTCGTTTGCAGTATATTCAACAGTTGATAGGATGTCTCCGAACAACTTTGTTTGGAGTACTCTGCCGCCCAGGCCATCTTGTTTGGCAACAGCAGCGACTCTTGCATCTTTACTATCCTTGGAAGAAAGAGTCTCAATACGCCCTGCGCCAGAGCGGTCTGCTAGTGTAGATACTAGGTTACGTCCTTTGACGATCAATTCTTGAGTTCCCATCAATTCAGGATTCTCTCTAGAAATGTATTTTCTTAGATTCTTTTCAATATCAGAGTTCGAATCCTTGAATCTGAAGAAAGCGAATCTTTGGTTTGGTTTGTATGCTACTCGAACGAAAATTATTGAGTCTTCGCTAGTTACTGTAGCCATTTGTAGAATTAGTTCACTCTTTGATCTAAAGAATCCTTTGACCGATTCTCTAACATCATCTTCTACCTTTGAAAGCATATGTAAATCACGGAAGAACGTAGTGTAGTCCTGGTCTTCAACATCTTCATCTTCNATCATTCCGCTGCCAACGCCNANTCCNGTTTCGAAGTCGATAGCTTGATTGTCACCAATTGACCTAACCGTNAATTGGACAGGNTTGAAGACNCGGAATAATGCNAATTCTTCTAACACTTCCTTCAGAATTTCNGATCTNACATCNGCNGTATCAGAAAACGTCCCTTCAGTGTTCGAATATGGGACCATGATATCTATCGATAGATCTCTNACTTCTATTTTGTAGAGGTCCCAATCAATATTGATATGCATTCGATTTTCAGAATTTCGTAATACATCTACTACCACCTTTTTGATGTGTGTTCTAGATAGCATGTCATCAGTATCTTGGTGATATAATTTGTACATTACAGGGTATGCAAGGAATAATGAAATTACGGAAAGTGACAAGGAAATGAAGGCCATCCACCATGCAGGAATTCCAGCCGCTCCACCTGTTAGCATTGCGGTTTCACGCCCTCCACCTAATTCTGCTCCCATCAGTACGAAGCCCCAGTTTCCAAGGTCGGTAACCGACCAGCAGGATCGAGGGCCGTCATCTAGAAGTGTTGCTTCTCTTTTTACTTCAGAGTCNACAAAGGGTAGGAAAGANAGTGCATTTTCTGATGTGCTGATCTCAAATTCGAGAACCTTGTCNATTTGTTCTGTGCCATTTACGCGGTCATCTTCACTCTTNGAACTCATATTGGTTCCAGTCTCATAAAGATCGATTGTAATGACAAGTTCATATGTGCCAGTTTTCCAATCTGCAAAGTCGACTTTAGTTGATTTTTTGTTGACTTCTCCTTGACTTTCTTCAGGCGTTTCTCCACCCTCAGTGGCCACTACGGTCCAATTCAGCACAGCAATTCCTTGTGCTAAGTTTCTTCCAGAAATCTTGACAGCCTCGGCATCATTATCAGGATAAGCGTGTATCCATGGCGTATCTATGACCTCTTCACATTGTTCTCCACTGTCTAGGAACGTATCACTAGCCCAATGGTCTAGGGCAGTCGATTCTCCAAAAACTCCACCTGACATTCCAAATAACAGTAGTGCATAGAGTGCGCCATAGCCTAAACCTGCAAGCAAAGTCCAATCTTCAATTGCGGAGGGGAATCTGGTTTTGGAGTCAGTATTCCTTCTTTTCCTAATGCCCGTCAATTCCTTTGAAATCTTGTCAACAGGTTTTGTGTCACCAGAATCTTCGAGGGTATTTTCGATATCTGTATCAATATCTTGTGACCCCATGTATGCCCCTATGGGGCATCAGCAAATGAATACTATGCCGTTTTTCAAAAGAACCGGCCATAATTTGCCGGTTTTTCCCAGAGAGAGAAACCGAACTTTCAAATTTAGATTACCAGATCAAATCTTTGTTACTGGTACGAATTGGAGTTCATCTAGTATTTCTGGAATGTTAGCATCGTCTCCACCAGCTGCAATTTTTTGAGCCCAAGCCACCAGTGCTCCATAATGCTCTTCGCCGTTTAACTTCCCTAGCCAGATTCTATTTCCGTTGAAAGTTATCAGAGAAACATTGTTCATTTTGCAAGGTCCTAAACATCCTGAAATTGTAAGTTTCACATCATTTTTCAGTTCATGTTTTTTCCACTCAGAGCGCAAAAAGTCCACTGGNACCTCATTATTGCCTTTTTCTGTTCGTCCACAACAACATCCGTCNCAGACGGTAANTCTTGCAGTCATNTTCAGCACCTGGGTGGTAATNTGCAATCAAATATCAGACATCACGAATTGGTCACTATCGATAGGAACCCATACATTTGTTTTGTTTTCGTCTTGAATTTCNACTCTGTACGGGTTACCNTNGTCCCAACACTTGAGGATTTTACCTTTAGCATAATGTCCAATATTTGCGTAAATCATGTCTCCAACATCAAATCTAAGATCTTCAGCAANACACTCCATCAATCCTTTCTGCAGTGCANNGTGGTCTAGGTCGCGACCGATGAACACAAATCGACATTCTCTTGTTTCGCCTTCTTTCCAAAGCCCAATTTCTTCAGTAAAATCTCCATTAAAGAGCATATGAACGCCTTGGAATACGAATTTTTCTTCCATTCCTCTTACAGCAAGAACTCCTTTGTAACGNAATAGNTCTTCACCNTTGTCTCGCATTATNGATCCAATCCATCGATCTAGCTTGTTCACGTTAAGTTCTCCTTCGAATCTTGCGCTCGAAGATGTGACTCTGTCATCGTGTTGGTGCTCAGCCTCTGTGTCTAAAAATTCAGGATCCATTTCTAATGTCTGACTTAGATCGAATGCTCCNATATTGATTAACTCCTTAGGGTCGATTAAACTGTTTTGAGTATGATAAATTGGTGCAGATCCATTTATTGTTTTGATTCTAGACTCGACTTGTTTTAGTTCATCATCTGAGACTAGGTCGATTTTGTTTAGCATAATTCTGTCTGCNAATGCCAACTGTTCGACAGATTCGTTCTCTACATCTTCTGGCTTCTCATCATCCAAATGCTGAGTAATATGTTTGGCATCTACAACAGTGACTATTCCGTCCAACTTGTACCTGTCAACGACTTTGTCCTCTACGAAGAAGGTTTGAGCCACGGGAGCAGGGTCTGCTAAGCCGGTAGTTTCGATTAGAACTCCATCAAAATCCTTGATTCTATCATACATATTATCCAGAGTTTCTGTCAAATCCCCGCGTACTGTACAGCATATGCATCCGTTCATTACCTCAATGATTGCTTCTTCTGAACTTTCGACTAGAATATTTTCGTCAATTCCAACATCACCAAATTCGTTTTCAATAACTGCGAATTTCATTTTGTGTTCAGTACTAGAAAGGATGTGGTTGAGAAGAGTAGTTTTTCCTGAACCCAAAAANCCGGTAAGAACAGTTACTGGTATCCTGTTGTCATTCCCTGTNTCAGCGTTCATGTCGTGCCCCGTTTCTTCGAGAGGCTGCGAATAATTAAACAGAACTAATAATTGTGAGTAGTCAATCTATTAACTCTGAATGAGNCTCGTGTTTTCACTAAAATAATTGAGAGGTGGGTTAGGCCGGACTTGAACCAGCGACCTCGGCATCTTCAGTGCCGCGCTCTCCCAACTAAGCTACTAACCCGGGATATTCCGGCCACGGACATCAGTACTTCAAGTCTTGCGGCTCNTCACTCGATGTCATCAAGCACAGCAACTTGAACTTCAGCAAGTTGCGCAAGACCATTTCTTGCCATCTCGATGAGTTCTTGCAGTTCGTCGTATGAGAAGGTTGATTCTTCTCCAGTCCCCTGAACCTCTACGAATCTGCCGTCTGATGTCCCAACCACATTCATGTCNACATCNGCATTGGAATCCAAGATGTAATCTAAATCAAGGTAAACATCTTCTCCGATTAGACCAACCGAAATTGCAGATAAGTCGTGTGGGATAACCTTGTTTTCATGATTTCTTGCTTCGGTNGGTGTCAATTGAGGNGGCGTCCATCCATTTTCTCTATCTTCACGACTTGGTCGCAAATCCATAGGAAGGCAGTCTCCGCTTGCAATCAATCTTCGAACAGCCAATCTTAATGCAATATTTGCTGCAGTAATAGAAGCACAACGTGTTCCACCATCTGCGTTTAGAACGTCACAATCTACAGTNAGNGCAATNGGACCTAGTGCTTCAAGATCAATTGCACCTCTAAGAGAGCGCGCAACNAATCTCTCAATCTCCTGAGTTCTTCCTTTTGCACCTCTGCGTTCTCTACGGAAGCGTGAATCAGTGGATCCTGGAAGTAGGGAATATTCTGCATGAACCCAGCCCTTTGTGGCATCGCGAGGAAACCATCCAGGCAATCGGGATTCTTTGGTTACACAGCAAAGAATGTGAGTATTACCTTGGCGGTAGAGGATACTGGCAAGGGCATTAGGAGTGAAGTCAATTTCAACCTCGATGTTTCTCATTTCATCTTTAGCGCGGTCGGTCTCGATGTTGGTCTTGAACTTGGCCATGTATCGGCGAGTAACCACTACACAAGAACACTTCCGTCCGCGCGCAAGTTGAAGAATCGAGTCTGATTAGCCCCTCTATGGCGAGAGTTGCGATATGTGGTGTAGCAAGAACTCCTATCGGTAAATTCAGAGGCAGCCTCTCTGGTTTGAGCGCTGTTGAACTGGGAGTGCGATCGGTAAAGGAATTGCTTAATCGATGCAATATTGATCCCTCAAGTGGAGTGATTGACGAAGTTCTGTTCGGTCAAGTTCTACAAACAGGTGCAGGTCAAGCTCCAGCACGTCAAGTTGCATTGGGTGCCGGCCTGCCAAATACGATTGCTGCTACTACTATCAACAAAGTTTGTGGCTCTTCTTTGAAGGCGGTTATGATGGCTGCTAACAGCATAAAGGCTGGAGAATACAAGGCCATTATTGCTGGTGGAATGGAGAGCATGACCAATGCTCCAAAGTTCGAAAAGCGNAANGGNGAGGAGAAAGAACTAGTCCCATCNATGGTTCATGATGGCCTATGGGATGTTTACAATGACGTTCACATGGGTAATACTGGAGAGATTGTAGCAGAAGAGTGCAATATCTCAAGAGAAAAAATGGATGCTTTTGCAGCACGTTCACAAAATAACGCGGCCCAAGCAGAAGAAAACGGCTGGTTTGATTGGGAANGATTTGACATGCCTGAATTGTCAATAGATGAAGGTGTTAGAGCAGGTACTACGCCAGAAGCACTTGCTGGATTACGAACTGTATTCCAAGAGGATGGAATGGTAACAGCAGGAAACGCTTCGACTCTAAATGATGGAGCATCAGCAGTTTTGGTTGCTGAGGAAGANTTTGCAAAGCAGAACGGCTGGGAAATTATCGCAATCATAGAAGATTATTGCACAGCGGGAGTAGAACCTAGTNGAGTGATGTATGCACCAGTTCCAGCAATTCAAATGCTGTTAGAAAGAGCAGGAATGGATGTNTTNGACATTGATGTTTACGAGCACAACGAAGCATTTGCAAGTGCTTCATGTGCAGTTGCCCAGGAAGTTGGAATTCCTGATGATAGATTCAATCTNCATGGAGGNGCAGTAGCCTTAGGCCACCCATTAGGCAGTAGTGGCACNCGNTGTCTAATNACCATGCTTGGGATAATGCGCAGGCTTCGATCANACAGTGGAATTGTTTCTCTGTGTTTGGGTGGAGGAAATGCGGTAGCAATGCGTGTTTCGATGTGAAAACTCAGTTTTCGTACTTTCTAATTACAACATTGATTGCTGATTTAGAAATTACAACAATTGCGAAAATNATTGCAGCAACNAANGCAATNGTAGAGCCNGTTCCTGAATTCATTTCTGATGAGATGTATATCCCGGACATGACTGAGATTAATCCTATGACTTGAGTCATAAATACGCATGATTTGAAACTNGAAGAAATTTGTTTTGCTGTAGCAGCAGGAGTAACTAGTAANGCAGTCACNAGAAGAGCNCCTACCACTTTTACCATGCTCACCACAACCGCTGCAGTAATTATTCCAAATAGAAGTTCGATTCTTCTTACGGGAATGCCCTGGATTCTTGCGGAGAGTGGGTCAATACTGGTTGTAAGTAATGCATTTCTCATAGCAGCAAGCAATACTAAAGAAATGACGCAAACTAATGCAATAAGATCTAAACTATCTTCTGGCATTAATAATAGATTTCCAAATAGATAAGAGTGTACCTGCGCAATTCCAGTAAATTCCTCTCCTTCCCAGACTTTCAATATAACCAATCCAAGAGCGAGCATACCAGTTAAGAAAATTGCAATGGAAGCATCACCTGTCAGAATATCTCTTGATTGCAATTCGTTGATACATACGGATGCTATTACTGCAAATAACATGGCATACCATAGTGGGCTCGATGCTCCAAGAACAACTCCGAGTGCAATTCCTCCAAAGGAAACGTGAGCCAAACCATCTCCCATCAATGCTTGATTCTTCATAATCAAGAATAATCCAAGATAACCAGCAACAATAGTAACCATTACTGCAGCAATTAATGAGCGTTGAGCCATTTCCAACTTAAAGAAAGATGGAAATGTATCTCCTGGCATGTAAGGTGCTAATAATTCCAATAACGGAGCTACTAGCTCTAGTATGATGACACCCAAACTCATCATTCTTCCTCCTTGGGTATAATTTCCTTCGGCACATCATGGACTTGCACAATCCCTCTAATCTCGGCTAATAACGAGAAATCAGGGAAGCTACTCGAAGGACCATCAAATCTTATTCCCTCTTCGAGGTATATTATGCGGTGGGCGGTTTGGCGCATTGCGGTTATATCATGAGATATCATCAAGATTGTTTTATCTTCATCATGGCACAGATCATCAAGTAACTTGAGGAGGGAATTCCTTGTTTCTTTGTCGATTCCGACCAATGGTTCGTCTAAGACAATAAATTCAGCATTAGATGCAAGTGCTTTAGCAATCACAGCTCTTTGCCTTTGACCGCCGGAAAGTTTGGAAACGTCGGTTTTTGTATTTTCTTCGAGCCCAACCTTCTCAATAGCCTTTTCAACGCGGGATTTCCT
>NZGQ01000036.1 GCA_002689565.1 Methanobacteriota archaeon
CTGTGTAAATTCTGACCTTCCCAATTTACGTACCCTGGTTCGTATTCTGTGTCCTCGGCTGAGGCGTTTGTAATCATTGGACCTATTGCTGGAATACTTATGCAAAGAAGGGCAAAAATTGCAATCCAGCCCCTCTGCATATTACCACCCAAGCACTTTGAGTAGATGAATCCACATCATAGATGTGGGAATCCGAGGTACCACCACATTGCAATTATTCCGGAAGTGATTGCAGCAGCATTAACAGTACCTTTAGTCATTAAACCACGGTTTTCCAACACAGCTCCCAGTACGCTATCTACCTGGCATCCTAGCCATCCAATTAAGGCGACCATTCCAGCAAGTTGGAAATCTTGCTCGGATAAAAAGGCCAAGATTGCAATAATAGTCGAACCCACTAAGGCGGCGATCTGACCGTTAGGAGAAAAGCCACCATTAAGACCAGGTTCACACTTTTTCATTGTGGTAATCATTCTGACTCGATCATCGAGACAACCGATTTCAGAAGCAAATGTATCTGCTGCTGCTACTGCAACCGCTGCAGAGAACAACCATAATCCATTTTCATGGTCGTCCATAAGGAAGGCAATTATCGCTACCAAACCAGGTAGGCCTCCGTTGGCTACAACATTGCCCCAACTTCTGTGGCCATCGCTTGATTCTGAAAGCCCCTTTGCAGTTTTTTCATCAAAACGCCATTTAGTTGCCTTGTGAGCAGTTCCCAAAAATCCTAGAAGAATAACTAGCCAAGTCCAGTGGCCTAAAGCGCCGACAGTGATTCCCAATGCAGCAGCAGCATACACTCCCATTCTATCCAATACACGATGCCGTTCGGAAATGAGAATAAGAACACCCACAATTACGATGGTAACTAGTAAGTTACCTTGTGTTAGTCCAGGTTCCATGATGTCAATCATGTCTCTCCCCAATCCCTTCGGACGGGAATCAACGTCTATACCTTATCCCTATATTTGATTCAATAATTCAATTGTAGAATCTTTATGGATTTGATGGAAGATGCATTACTGCGGCCAATATTTCTCTTCCAATAATCCAAAGGCCAATAATTAGCATCCCAATCCATACCAAACTTGCAATAAATTGTACAATTATGTCTTGCTCTATGAACAACCAGGATACGAACCATAGGCTACCATTCCAGAATGCGTGTCCCAATATTGCTAGAGATAATCCCGATATTGGATGATTAGGAAGGCTCCAAACTTTGTCATAAGGCTTGTATAGCCATCCCCTGACCTTTCTTCCAATCGAACTAAGTTCCCTTTCAGTGTTCACGATTTGTCCTGACTCACCATCAAATACGACCCAACTTGGTGAGTTTTGTTGTGCTAAGTTATCATTGTAGATTCCTCGTTTTTTAGACAGATACCAACCGATTGAAACGCCAGAAAGACCTGTCCATAAAGCGTGACCTGGAATAGATCCTACTCCTCTCATTATCGTGGTCATGGAGTAACCAATAGCACCTCCCGATGCCAATGAATTCATTATGTAAATTAGGTTCTCTAACAAAGCGAAACCAAGCCCTACTGAGAACCCAATTTGAAACCCTCGTTTTGGTGAATCTATCATCTTGTAAAGGCTCAAGACAAATACTGCTTTGCATATTTCTTCTCCAACAGGTGCGCTTACACTGAGAATTAATAACTCTCCAATGGAACCAGGTTCCATTGACTCAATTCCAATCAAAATCAATAACAGTGGGAATAGTAAGGAGTTGATTACTAAAGCGGGGAATGTCGACAACATTCCTGCAATCAACATATTCTCTCCTTCTATTTTCGTCGTCATAAGTTGGAAATGCCTAGTCGAAAAGGCCCACCATGCGTGAACAGGCAGTGAAAATCCAAACAACCAAGCAGGGACTCCAACGATTACAGCTAGCAGAAGTAAGAACATATTGTCGCTAAACATAGCAGGTAGTAATCCTAGGAATGCTGTGATTACGGTGATAGAGAAAACGATCCATAGTGTTGATGTTGGAGGCATTTCTAGTGGTGGTGAATCCTTAATCAAATGATGAGAGAACCGTGTTGGTATAGGTGTAAACAAAGCCCGTGAGTTCGGTAGCATGTGTTGCGTAGTTCCTCCATCATCAGGAGTTGCGATCACTACATGAGTTAATTTCGGTCTTCTAGCAAAAAAGAAAACCAATAACAATGGTATTGAACAGATGAGTGATAGTATTGTTAACGCTGCATCACCTTCAACAATTCCTAATAGTGATAATATCATTGTCTGCGCGATTAAGAACAGCAGCAAAACAACGCCAATCATTCTCCATATTACGCTCCAGGGAGATGATTTTGATGCTAATGCAAGGCCCCTTGGAGGTGGCGTGAGAGGCGCCATCATGGCTTGCATGCGCATTCCAGTATGTACTCATTAAACGAATGTTTGCATTGTCCCCGCTCAGTTCGCCCATCACTCGTCACTGAAACAGCAGTCCGCTCAAGTGCGTTCATCATCGCAGGGATTAGTCCTAGTGTGGGGTGGAGTTTAACCATCCGGTTGAAATAAACACTCTTTCATTAATGATTTCTATGTAATCTANNNATGGGCTGGATGGATTGGATGTTTGCTCCTCGTATAGATCACAGAGGTTGGCAAACCCCAAGTGAAGCATCGAGATTCTTTCTAATTCTAACATTACTATTAGTCGGTTGGTGGTATTGGGACTCGACCAGTGAGAACCTGTTTATCTGGTTTGGAATGACTCTATTGGTATCTACACCCATACTTTCCATCGGTTGGTACATTCTATCTCTTGTTGCGAAAAATCGGGAAGTACAACTCTTGACCCCAAAAGTTCGCAAACCTCTCGAAGAGAAAGGAAGGCTTCCGGCTCAGTTCAAGAATCCGTAAGTCCAATCATGAGGAGGCGCAAATGTCTCCTTGATTGAGCGAGGGCTCACCCATCTTAGTAGATTCAATGGAGAACCTGCTTTGTCATTTGTTCCACTACCTCTTGCGCCACCGAATGGTTGCTGTCCTACAACTGCTCCTGTAGGCTTATCGTTAATGTAGAAATTTCCAGCACTAAATCTCAAAGCTTTAGCTGCGATTTCGATATTTCTTCTATCTGTTGCAAAGATTGAACCTGTNAATGCGTATTCAGATGTTGAGTCACAGACTTCTAGAATTCTCTCAAAGTCATCATCTGGGTATACGTGAATTGACAGCACAGGGCCGAAGATTTCCTCTGACATTGTTTCGTATCTAGAGTCTTTACAGACAATAGTAGTTGGATCGATAAAGTANCCAGTCTTGTCGTCGTATCCTCCTCCAGTGACAATCTCACAGCCTGGGTCTTCCTTTGCTCTGTCAATATATCCCGTTATGTTGTCAAATGATTTTCTGTCGATGACTGCTGACATGAAGTTGGAGAAATCTCTTGGNTCTCCAATTCTAATCTTTGAAACTTCTTCGCAATATTCATCTTTAATCGATTCCCAAACGCTTTCGGGAATGTAAGCTCTGCTAGCAGCNCTACATTTCTGTCCTTGGAATTCGAATGCACCACGCAATAATGCTACTGTTAGAGCACGCTGGTCACAATCAGGNTGAGCGACGATGAAGTCCTTNCCTCCAGTTTCACCAACTATTCTTGGATAAGAACGAAGGTTCTCCAAGTTGTTTGCAATATCCTTCCACATCTTTCTGAATACTGCAGTAGAACCTGTAAAGTGNACTCCTGCAAGTTCAGGATGGGTCATACAAATGTCCCCAACTAGGCTTGCTTTACCAGGAATGAAGTTGATTACTCCTGCGGGTAGACCAGCATCCATCATTAATTTCATTAATCTATAGTTCGAGACATAGGAGTTCCTTGAAGGCTTCCAAACACCGGTATTACCCATTATTGCCGCGCTTGATGGCAAGTTAGCAGCGATGCTACTAAAGTTGAAAGGCGTGACACTGAAAACGAAACCTTCCAAAGGTCTTACTTCACTGGAATTCCACATTGATGATGGAGATACAGGCGGTTGCAGATCTTCGTAGATTTGACGGCAGTATTCGCTGTTGAATCTCCAGAAATCAATCAATTCACAAGCAGAATCGATTTCTGCTTGGTGGCAGGTCTTTGACTGGTTAAGCATTGTAGATGCATTGATTTCCGCTCTACGTGGTCCTGCCAAAAGTTCGCTAGCCTTTAGGAAAATAGCACAGCGTGCTTCCCATGGCATGGTAGACCACATTTTGTGTGCATTGAGCGCAGCATCAATTGCGGATTTAACTTCCTTTTCACCAGCCATGTGAACTCTTGCAATTACATGGCTGTGGTCGTGCGGCATTACTTGTTCAACTATATCGCCAGTGAATACTTCTTCACCGTTAATGATACAGGGAATCTCTAGAATTTCAGTTTCTTGTTTTACCAATTCAGCTTTCAATTGAGTCCTCTCTTCACTTCCAGGAAGATATCCTAGAATTGGCTCATTAACAGGGGTGGGGGGTCGAACTACGTTGTTCACCATGTGCGAGCCGAAGAGTTATGGCTCAAAATAATGCCCATCAATACAAATGTGACATTTTGTGTCTAACCTTGGACAATTTTGGAGCTACAACCATCTGACAATAGCCATTTCCTGGGTTCAATTGGAAATAGTTGTGGTGATATTCTTCAGCCTCGTGATAATTTGATAATTCAGCAACTTCAGTTACAATCTCATCATTGAAATATTGTTGGAAATTGTCAATGACCTTATCTGCAGTCAATTTTTGTTCATCGTTTAGGTAGTAAATTACAGAACGGTATTGTGTTCCAATGTCGTTCCCTTGTCGGTTTAATTGAGTGGGGTCATGTACGGTAAAGAATACTTCGAGTATGGTCTCATAGGAAATTGTGTTTTCATCAAAAATAATCTCCACTACTTCGGCATGCCCAGTAGATCCGCTACACACTGAGTTGTAGTTTGGACTGGGGTCATGCCCACCTGCGTATCCCGGAAGTGCGGACTTAATTCCTTTAATTTCCTTGAAAGCGCCTTCCACGCACCAAAAGCAACCTCCACCTAGAACTGCTCGAGCCATGGTTACTCCAATCGATTGTGGTATATTGAGTTCTGTAATCGCCAATGATTGCGTGGGAATAATTAGTTTGAACTTAATCGATTGTACATGCGAGTCCCTCTTTTGGTGCTGATTCTGCTACTCGGTACTGTTCCGATGCAGGTTGAGGCAGATTCTGGAAGAGCAATGACTGCAGAAATTGTTCTCAGTGATTATGTGTGGACATCAGCTGATGAAATCATTGTGGAGATTTATGTCTCTGGCGCACCATTCAATCAGAATATTACTCTGGAATGGGAGTTGCAAGATGAAAATGGNTTGATNGATAGNGAATCAATAATTTTCCAGATGAGTGGCTCAACTCATATTGTTCAATTTNCTTTGAGTCAGTTCTANCAAGGTGGAACATACTATGATATTTCAGTGGATGTAAGTATAGGTTCAACCATAGTTAGCGATAATTATCCATTTACTGTTCTAAGAAATTCATTGCTTGAACAAGCATCTAACTTAGTTGTCTTCGGAGACTCGCTTTCAGATATGGGCAATGGGAATAATAGTGCNATTGTTTCNGTGGTTTTTTCATCTCCGCCATATTGGAATGGAAGATTCTCAAATGGCCCGGTATGGATTGAACATATNTCCAATTCATATGGCCTAACAACCACNTTNGGAGATGNTACTGCACAAGGTGATAATCGAGCGTTTGGCGGTTCACAAACAGGCCAAGGTTATGCTTACTTGACATTACCNAATGTTGGGACACAGATTAACAACTACCTTGCAAATGTGCAATCTAATTTTACAAATTCAGATGTAATTTTCCTATGGGCTGGAGGTAATGATTTCCTTTATGGAACTGGCAATCCTGACCTAATTAGCCAGAATATGGCATCTCACATCCAAGCACTTGCAATGGCAGGGGCAACACGTCTTGTCGTGGCCAATCTCCCTCCTCTCGAGTTGACTCCTGAGGGGGCATCTCGCTCGAATCAACAACAATCAACAATGGCTAGTGATGTGATTTTATACAATACAAAACTGGCACAAGAAATCAACAATCTCTCAGCTTCAATGAATCTAGATATTACTCTGATAGATGCCTGGTCAATTTTCCACCAAATCGTAAGCAATGCAGAACACGTTGGAATCTCCAATACTCAAGATCAAGCTTGTTCTGGTGGCGCAACTGTCCCTCTAGTCCCATTGCCAATATGCGGTTCAGGTGCGAATGTTGTATCTAATGTGGATGAATATTTGTTCTTCGATAAGGCNCATCCAAGTGCAACAATGCACAAAATAATCGGTCAATTTGCTGTAACTAATATCGGTGATGCAGATACAGATGGAGATGGAATCGTAGACNCAGAAGATATCTGTGAATGGACTGAAGACCTCTCGACTGTTAATTTTGAGGGATGCGATTGGAATCAACAAGACGAGGATTCTGATGGTGTAGTGAATTCCAATGACGAATGTCTGCAAACCAGTCCTGGTTATTCTGTAGACCTGAATGGCTGTGCTGAATATCAAAAGGATACTGATGGAGACGGTCTAACCGATGATATCGATCCGTGTCCATATGACATGCAAGGTGACGATTACGATTCAGATGGATGCATTGATTCAATAGATAATGACGATGATAACGACGGGATGACAGATTCCGAAGATAATTGCCCTATGGGTATGATAGGTCCTCATTCACAAGACTATGACCAGGATGGATGTCACGATGATGAGGACACGGATGATGACAATGACGGTCTAAGTGATCAGGATGAATCTGCGACCGGTAGTGATCCATTTGACGTAGATAGCGACGATGATGGTGTTTGGGACGGGCAGGATATTTTCCCTACAGATCCTAGCGAATGGAAAGATTCGGATGGGGACGGCTATGGAGATAATTCAGATGATTTCCCATATGATGATTCAGAGTGGGAAGATTCGGATTATGACGATGTAGGTGATAACTCAGATGCTTTCCCAAATGATCCAACAGAATGGGATGATTCAGACCAAGATGGATTTGGTGATAATTCAGACGATTGCCCATACCAATTTGGCACCTCGTATTTCCCAAAGGGTTGTCCAGACCGAGATTCAGATGGCTTTTCTGATGATTTGGATGAATTTCCTGATGATTCGAATGATTGGAGTGATTTAGACAAAGATGGCTATGGTGATAATTCAGATGCTTTCCCAAATGATNNAACAGAATGGTCTGATTCGGATTTGGATGGATTTGGAGATAATTCGGATGCTTTCCCGTACGATGATTTGGAATGGTTAGATAGCGACTTGGATAGTTGTGGGGACAATAGTGATGCGCTACCATTCGATTCAACAGAATGTTTNGATTCTGACCTAGATGGAGTTGGAGATAATAGTGACCCATGGCCAAATGACCCTCGAGAGTGGGCAGACAGTGATTNNGATGGCGTAGGTGATAATTCTGATTTCGATCCTTATGATGCTTCAGAAACAAAAGATTCCGATGGAGANGGAGTTGGTGATAATGAAGACCTTTGGCCATATGATNCAAGNAAGAAAAGAGATAGCGATGGAGACGGTGTTGCNGATTCAGCAGANGCATTTCCAAATAATGCAGGCATGGATTCNTGGACTGGAATAATTGTTAGNTTGAGTATAATTTCAATATTGGTTGTNGNTGGATTAATTTATTTTAAGNNNTCTAGGAAGGAAGTTCAAACAGAAGATGATTGGGTTTCTGAAAGGCCGCTTGAAGCACCGGATTTAATAGATTGGAACTAATTATCCTAGAAATCTAACTTTGCGATGTAATCGGGGCTATACTCCTTTTGATAAAGGATAAGCCATTGGCTTGCTAAAGGTGGGACAATGTCAGATTTAGGTGGCCCTAAAATTGATTTGACACGATTCTTGTCGGAATCGTACGTCCATGAAATCGATGGGCGCTCAGTCAGCCCTCAAGACCTTATCAACAGCGTTAGTATGATTTCAATGAAGATTAATCCTAACAATGTTGAACACGTTAAGTATCTTACAACAGAAGGACTATCAAAAGAGGATCGTCTAACATACATTGGAAATATACGTGACAAGTTACAATCTGACGTTTTCGAGATGTCAACATGTAATCGTGTACTATACGTTGGCTTTGGTGTCACAAGTCAAGTTCTAGAGTCTTGCATTCTAGAGGCTACATCCTTGAAAGAAGCTCCATTTGACCACTTCACAGGGATGGATGTTTGGCGTCATTTAGTCAAAGTGTGCAGTGGATTAGATTCCTTCATAATCGGTGAACTTCAGGTTATGTCACAGTTTAGAGGGTCGGTCGCTCTGCATAGAAAATACGACCTTGTGAGTGATATCAATAGCTCATTCTTCGATCACGTAATTTCTGCAAATAGAATAATTCGACGTGAATTTGGATTTAACCAGACCACTGAATCGATGTTAAATCTAGCAACTAATGCCTTGGAAGAAGCGGTTTCATCCAAGGAAACAACTTCTTCTGTTGTACTCGGTTTCGGAGATATGGGTTGCAAAGCAATAGAAGTGTTACTTTCACTTGGGCAAACCAACATCTATGTTATTTCTAGATCACCCGAAAAGGCAGCACTACGTAATCCCGATTTGTCCTCCAGTGTCAATATTATGACTTTTGAAGAATGGAGTTCTGAGTCAATAGAATCCAATTTGATAATTTCAACTATTAGGAATAATAGTCCCACCTTTGACCAATCAAACCCTATACCAAGTTCTAATCCTGCTATGATAATGGATTTCTCTTGGCCTCCATCTATCGACAAAAGTGGTGTCGCAAATAATCAGGAATTATTTGGAATGGAACACTGGATTAGAGTTGCACACAGGTTGGGAGTAGAATGGGACTACACATCTACAATAGAAAAAAGTGAACTACTGATTACTGACATTCAGGAAAAATTCATGGCTGCGTTGACTGACAGGTCGCGTGCTAAATTCCGTTCATTCATGTATCAGACCTTGGAGGCCATGTCTCTAGAATGGGAGAAATCTGAACACATCGAGAATTCAGGAGATCAAATGGGGGCATTTTCACGTGAAATTGCAACCTGGATTTGTAACCAAGATGGGCCATTCACTAAAGTTGACTTACAGAATATGATGATGTCAACAAGTAGACCAATCAATTCAATTCTTCTCAAAAAGGTGGCAAATGACGTAAATGAGACGGTAGACCGAATCAACAAAATGTCAACTTTTCCGGGGGATAATTCTTGACCATGAGAATCGGGACAAGAACTTCTAGTCTTGCTATGTGGCAAGCGAACAAGGTTTCCCAATTGCTAGAATCAAATGGATTCGAGACAGAAATAGTTGGAATTAAATCACAAGGAGATAAATCTCTAGGTGGAAACTTAGCCTCATCGGTAGGTCAATTTATTCATGCAGTTGATTCACAATTACTAGAGATGAAAATTGACATTGCTGTTCATTCAAGCAAGGATGTTCCTGTAGATTTGAATGATGAAATTTCAAATTTGGCTTATTTGGAGCGTGGCTGTACAAACGATTTGCTAATTTTCCCCAAAAACGAACAACATCCAACTCTTGCACAGTTGTTTAACTCAAAACAAGAAATGTCTGTAGACGAGGCCCTAGCAACAATTCCAAAGTCAGGAATGGTTGGTACGGTTTCAGGCCGTCGTCAATCATTCTTGTTGAGTAAGCGTCCAGACATAATCCCTATTGCAGTTCGAGGACAGGTAGAGACTCGACTTAAGCGTCTCAAAGAAGGTAGGGTAGATGCGATAATTTTAGCAGAGATTGGATTACAAAGATTGCATGAAATTGGNGCCTTAGAAAATTGGATNTTAGAATTNAGTGCGATTAGGATCAGTGATAGAGATTGGCCAACAGCCCCTGGNCAAGGAGCATTNTCAGTNCACTGCAGAGCCNNGGATTATGATAAATTCAGGAACATTAGACAGATACTAAATCATGAGAAAACCGAGAAAGACGTATCCAAGGAAAGAGAAATATTGGATTCAATAGGAGGGGGTTGTCTGTATCCAGCAGGAATAAAAATCAATGGAGATACCGCATCCGTACAAATTTCTCCCAAGAATTGGCGTGAAATATTTTCACGTGGTTTATCGTTCACAAGTTCTACTTATTTCGGAGAAGTATCTGGATTTACTTCATCACTGCCAGAAACCGAGAGTCTTAATCCCATCACACAAACTATGGGACCTAAATTGATTTCAACACTAAATTCTGACAGATTGGCAACTATATTACAAAATGATGGGATTAATGTAGTGAATAAACCTGTGATTGAACTTGTTTCCAAACCAGATGAATGGCCTAAGTCTTTCATCGACAACAATGCATCTAGGTCAGATTGGCCTTATCTTGTTCTAACCTCTCCTTTTGCAGCAAAATGTGCGATTGAAGTTTCAAAGGTTAATCCTGACTTGAATCGAATACAATGGCTAGCTATTGGCGAAGGAACGGCTAGGGCTTGTTTTCTGCGAGGAGTAACAGTCTCAATTTGCGCTAAAGCAAGAGATTCTAGGGAATTGATTGAATATATAGACAAGAACATAGATCGTGGAATTCGATTAATGATTCCCAGATCAAATGTCGCCAAGAGTAATTTGGCAGACGAACTAGAAGAATTAGGTTTCATCATAGATAGTTGGGTTGGATATGAGAATCGTAGTAAATCTGTTTCACCAATGGATATTGCAGCAGATGATGTGCTGTTACTATCTTCTCCCTCATCTGCCAGAGCATGGGTTGAAAACTCCTTACCCATACCTAGAAGTATACTGTGCATGGGGAAGTCATCATTAGAGGAGATCGATTCCCTGGGTTACTTTAGCGAATCCACAGTTGAAATCTTGAAAGGTCCGACAGCAGAATTCGTATCAAAGTGGTGGAAAACAAAGCGAGGTGATTGAATGAAAAAACGACCAAGAATCAATCGCTGGACTCAATCAAGAAGAGATTTAATCTTCTCTTCTTCAATAAAGTCATCACTCGTTCAGCCACATTTTGTTGTAGCGGGTGAAGGCAGGGATGAAGAAATAGATAGTATGCCTGGAGTTAATCGTCAATCTGTCGACGTGTTAATGGAAACCATTGCCAAAGATATGGACAATGGTATATCTTCACACATGCTGTTTGGAGTTGTAGATCACCATGAAAAAGATCCACTGGCGTCCAAGGCTTCAGATTTGGAAATGCCTCTTCAGATAGCAGTTTCAAAACTAAAAGAAGAATATGGAAACGACATTGTTTTGATGACAGATGTGTGTCTTTGTACTGCAACAGATCACGGACATTGCGGAGTAGTACATGATGGAGAAATAGACAATGACCTAACAATTCCTGAATTGGTCAAAATTTCTCTCTCACATGCAGAAGCAGGAGCAGATTACGTCTCGGCCTCAGACATGATGGATGGAAGGGTGAAGGCAATAAGGAAAGCCTTCGAACATGAAGGATTTACGAGCACAGGTATACTATCTTATTCTGTTAAGTATGCTAGTTCATTTTACGGACCATTCAGAGATGCAGCGTCGTCTTCTCCTAGTCACGGTGACAGGAAAAGCCATCAGATGGACATAAGATCTGGTTACCAAGAAGCAACATTCGAGGCCATTAGCGACCAAAAAGAAGGCGCAGATATCATCATGGTTAAGCCAGCAATGACATACTTGGATGTAGTCAGGAAAGTTGCAGATACAGTATCAAAACCAGTTGCAGTTTACAATGTGAGTGGAGAATACTCAATGGTTATGTCTTCAACAAAAGACATCTCAGAGAGAAAAGCAATGGTTCAAGAGATATTCTATTCCTTCAACAGAGCAGGGGCAGACATTATTGTCAGCTACCATACTAGGGAAGCGATTTCTGAAAAGTGGTTTGAATGAGGTGTTTCCATGCAACGTGCAAATTCAGATTCTCTGCATGAGGAGGCTTTGAACCACTTAGTTGGTGGAGTTAATTCACCGGTTAGAGCATTCAAATCTGTACATGGTAATCCGATTTATTTTGAGAGTGCATCTGGAGCCATAGTTACAGATGTCGATGGTAATGAACTAGTTGATTTCGTTCAATCATGGGGTCCATTAGTTCACGGCCACTCCCATCCCGAAATTATTGAAATGGTTTACAATAAAATGTTGAAGGGTACATCATTTGGTGCTCCACATATTGGTGAGATTGAACTTGCCAAGAGAGTAAAAAAGCGCTTTCCGTTCATGGATAAAGTAAGATTTGTTTCTTCAGGAACCGAGGCGGTAATGAGTGCTGTCAGGCTGGCTAGAGGTTATACTGGAAGGGATTTTTTGGTTAAATTCGAAGGGTGCTATCACGGGCACGTAGACTCATTGATGGTTAATTCAGGAAGTGGATTAGCAACATTTGGCATCGCAAGTAGCCCTGGAATTCCTAAAGATACAGTTGCTACAACCCTAGTTGCTCCATTGGACGATATCGGTGCAGTAGAATACCTATTTGATGAACATGGTGATGAAATTGCTGCGGTTGTAATCGAGCCACTGCCTGCTAACAACGGATTGTTGGTTCAGAGGCATGAATACTTAGCAAAACTAAGAGAATTGTGTGACAAAAATGGCGCACTACTAATCTTTGACGAAGTAATCAGTGGATTCAGATTCAAGGACGGAAGTTATGGAGACCTTTGTGGAGTAAAACCAGACATTACCGCTCTGGGCAAGGTAATCGGCGGAGGACTGCCTGTGGGTGCTTACGGTGCTCGAAGTGAAATAATGCAGAAATTATCACCCCTAGGTCCAGTATACCAGGCAGGTACATTGTCTGGTAATCCACTTGCTATGGCTGCAGGAATAAAGACTCTTGATTTGCTAGATAGTGATGCATATGATCGCTTAGAAGAGTTAGGTCATCTTCTTCAAAGCGTTGTAGAGCCAGTTCTTGAGAAACATGGTAATCCTATGCGTCTAGTAAGAAGGGGTAGTTTATTCTGGTTTTCACCTGGCTCTAGCGAACCACCTGCAAGAGCAGATTTAATTCCTAGCGATGCAGGTAAATTGTATTCAGATGTTCACAAGGGATTGCTTGAGAAAGGATACATGTTAGCTCCTTCCGCCTATGAGATTGGTTTTATTTCCACTGTTCACGACAAGAATCATATCATTGGTATGGTCGAAGCACTTGATGAAGTACTTACAGAAATGGAGTGGTAATCGTGAACGGAAAGCAGAGGATTGTTTCGGCTCTTAATTTGCAGCCGGTCGACAGAACTCCGGTTTGGTTCATGCGACAGGCTGGTCGTCACCTTCCAGAGTACCGGAAAATAGCCGCTGAACATTCTTTTTGGGAGAGGTGCATGGACGTAGATCTGTGCACAAGAATTACTCTGCAGCCTTTGGAAAGATATCAAAAAATAGATGCTGCGATCATTTTCAGTGACATTCTAACCCCTCTACCAAGTTTAGGATATGACGTAGAGTATGGCGGAGGTATCAGAATAAGTGAATTCAGTCTTGCTGATGTCGATGATTGGACTAAGTTTAGTGCAAGAAAGCATGCTCCT
>NZGQ01000015.1 GCA_002689565.1 Methanobacteriota archaeon
GCTGAAATCTAAATTGCTCATTTCTTTGGCACTTTTTGCTCGTAATTCCGGGAAAACACCGCCTTGAATTGGTCCATTTAGCATCACGTCTTCTGCTGCTAGAATAGAAGGAGTCCCTCGATTTACTGTCTCTGTTACTGCATTATCTACCTGTGAAAAAGTCATATCGGGGCGTGTAAAGATGTCTAACATTGTGGCGACATCGACGCCAATTTCTTTCTGAAATTGGACAATTTCTTCGACACCAACTTCAACATCTCCGTAGACATAAGATTGGAAAGTTCCTGAGTCAGTCATTATCATTCCCGGGTAATCCAATAACGAATGAACTCCCTGCGACGTTGCAACACTTTTCAATTTCTCATGTTTCCATATAACATATGAGTTTGTAATCAGGGCTTGTATGCCGTATTTGTCCCACATTTCTCTTGGTTCGATTGTCCTGATGTTAGGATTGATTACAGGTAGTAAACACGGAGTTTCTACAATTCCATGCGAGGNGTGAATTTTCCCCAATCTAGCCTGACCGTCACGGGTGGTAATCTCAAATTTNCCATTGTCNTTNTCACGACAAGGTTTNGGNTCATCCCGTGTTCCAGTTTGCCACTTCATTCCAATACCTCACTTATACGAAATCTACCTTACCGTGAGCTAGAATAAATTCTCTCCCAAGTTCATCGAATGTGTCGAGCAGGCTAGAACAAAAGTCAACCTTGACGATTTCATCATCTGCCTCTAGATCATTTTTCACGCCCTCTAAAGTTCCGGGAGCAGCCCCGCAAGAAAGGCACGCACCGGTAAGGTCCAGTACCAAATGTAGCCCGTCCTCTTTTTGTTGAGAATCAGTGACTGAAATGCCACCTCCATGGCCATCTAGAGCGGCTCTAACTTGCCCTAAGCGGGCTAATAATGCAGGTACCAAATCATCAACTTCAGTGAGTGATGTGTTACGAAGAACTTCATCATGTTCAACATCAGTTGTTTCGGCAATTCTAGCCTTGGCTTCNACTTCCATTGCAGCNGCCGCCTCNCGCCGGTACTGCTCAAGAATGTCGTCATCCATNNCANTNCGTTCAGCATTGTCTTCATGAACCCTCGCTTTTNCGGAACACAATGTCGTACAGTCATTGATAAAGGTGTGATTGTAGGGACCGACATGGGAGCCGAGATGCTNAGCATTGAGAACCTCNATGTCAGCGTAGATGACACGGAGATAATCAAGGGTCTTTCNTTGAAAATTAATCTNGGGGAAGTCCATGCGATAATGGGCAGAAATGGCTCAGGAAAATCAACGCTTGCCAACGTAGTAATGGGNCATCCNGCATACGAAATCACATCNGGTACTATCAATTTNAAAGGAAAGCCACTAGATGATTTAGAAGTNTACGAGAGAGCAAGAGCAGGNATGTTTCTCTCTTTCCAGTATCCTTCATCGATACCAGGTGTNCAAGTAGGGACTTTTCTAAGGAAGTCNGTGGCTGCAGTCAGAGGAGATGATGCTCCTTCNGCNAGAGAATTCCGCAAGGAACTTAACGCACATCTNGAGTCTCTNGATATGGACAAATCATTCCTTTCAAGATACGTAAATGATGGATTCAGTGGCGGGGAAAAGAAGCGCCTTGAAATTCTACAAATGCTATTGCTCAATCCAACATTAGCATTACTCGACGAAACTGATTCAGGATTGGATATCGACGCACTACGAGTTGTTTCAGAGGGAATAAACAGTATCACTACAACTGCTGGATGTCTTGTAATTACNCACTATCAACGTTTGTTGGAACATGTCAAACCAGACTTTGTTCATGTGATGATTGATGGAAAAATAGTCAAAACAGGGGATGCTAATTTAGCAGCAGAACTCGAATCTAGGGGTTACGATTGGTTAGAGGAGTGAGGTGAGATTATGGTTGGCGATTCGGCAAGAGATGCGGTNGGTGACTATCGATATGGATTCCACGATCCTGAAAATGCAACGATAAGATTCGACAAGGGTCTTACAGAACAGGTAGTCAGAGATATTTCTGAGCTTAAGGAAGAGCCTCAATGGATGACTGATATGAGGGTAAAGGCATACCATCGTTTCATGGAAATGCCGATGCCGTCTTGGGGTAACTGTGACATGTTAAATCAGATTGATTTTGATGCGATAACTTACTTCCTTAGGTCATCAGATGGCACTGAGAGGGATTGGGACGAAGTTCCTGAAGANATCAANAACACCTTNGANNGACTTGGAATACCTGAAGCAGAGCAGAAATGGCTTGGTGGCGTTACTGCACAGTATGAATCAGAAGCGGTTTACCATTCGATAAGAGAAGACTTGGAAGAGCAAGGTGTGTTATTCCTCGATATGGATTCTGGCTTGAAAGAATACCCTGAAATTGTGAAGAAATACTTCGCAACAGTCGTTCCTGCTTCTGATAACAAATTTTCAGCATTGAATACTGCAGTGTGGTCAGGNGGTTCATTCATTTATGTTCCAAAAGGCATACATGTCGAGATGCCAGTGCAAGCTTATTTCAGAATTAATGCCAAGAACATGGGTCAATTTGAAAGAACCCTAATTATCGCTGACGAAGGGTCATCCATACACTACGTAGAGGGGTGCACAGCACCGACTTACTCGACAGAATCACTCCACTCGGCAGTTGTTGAGCTAATTGCCATGAAAGGGGCTAAGATTAGGTATTCCACTGTTCAAAATTGGTCTGCCAATGTCTACAACCTGGTTACAAAAAGAGGAGTTGCCCATGCAGATGCTACAATCGAATGGGTTGATGGGAATATCGGCTCCAAATTGACAATGAAATACCCTTCAGTTCTACTCAAAGGAGAAGGCGCTCACGCCGAAGTCATATCAGTTGCATATGCGGGTAAGGGTCAACATCAAGACGCAGGTGCCAAAGTTCACCACTTAGCACCTAATACTACCTCAAACATTCTCTCGAAATCAATTGCGAAAAATGGTGGTCGCTCTTCATACAGAGGTATGCTTCAGGTCACACCAAAGGCGCATGGTTGCCGCTCAAAGGTCGTGTGTGATGCTTTGATGNTGGACGCTGATAGTCAGTCTGATACTTATCCAACTATGGAAGTTGGTAATTCTAGTGCAGATTTGGAACATGAAGCCAGCGTATCAAAAGTTAGTAATGATCAGTTGTTCTATTTGATGTCCCGTGGACACAGTGAAGAAGAAGCAATGGGAATGATCGTCAATGGATTCTTTGAACCATTTACTCGTGAATTACCTATGGAATACGCAGTTGAACTCAATCGCCTTCTCGAATTGGAGATGGAGGGTGCAATTGGATGATGAAATATCCAGAAATATTAGTTCCTTCACGCTCTGAACATTTATGGAGATATACTCCATGGAAAAGAATTCATCCTACTAAGGTAACAGAGATGCCAAAGTCTGATCCAATAAAGTTCAGTCATGGTGAAGATTCCAAAATTAGCGATAGTTCAGAAATCGCTCGAGCGTTCATACATTCAATTTCACCTACTTGCAAGAAAATCGCTCTACAGAATGATAAGATGGAGTTAGATTTACGGTGTTCTGGCCATATCTGTTCTGGAGAATTAGAGATAGAATCCAAAGGTGAATCAAGTTTAGTGATTCGAATATCGGGTGATGCAGGATGGACTGGACTTAGGATATCTGGTTCGGTTAGGGATAGGCTCTCAATTTCCATAATCAATGACTTAGCAAGTGATGGACATTTCCTACATTGTGAGGATTGGCAAATTTCGAGAGATTCTGAATTGGAATTTTCGACGCTATCAGTGGGTGGATTCCTAAATAAGTCGGACATGCGTTTCGATTTGATAGAGAAAGGAGCAGTAGTCCGTACTGGAATTGCATCAAACGGGTATGGAGCAAGGCATGACGATCATCACATAGAAATCAAGCACACAAAGGGTCATACAGAATCATCGCTGGTTATGCATGCAACATGTAATGATTCATCACATTCAGTAGGAACTGGATTGTTGACAATCGATGAAAATGCTAATGGAAGCGATGCAGGACAAGTCTTCAGGAATTTACTGTTATCTGAAAAATCCAGAGCTCAAGCAATTCCTGAACTAGAAGTATTATCGGATGATGTTAAGGCTGCCCATGGTGCAGCCAGTGCCCCAATTGATGTAAATCAGATTCATTATTTGGCGTCACGAGGGCTATCTTTTGCCGAAGCTTCAGCCCTTATTGTCGAAGGATTTCTAATGGATGCATTTAGAGAAATTAAGAATGAAGCAATAATCTCTGCATTGAGAACTAGATTATTGGTTCACTTGGAATGTTTGATGAATGGGTGATTGGATGAAACAGGATTTCCCGATTTTCTCTAGAGAAATAAATGGTAGACCATTGGTTTACTTGGATAATGCGGCAACTACTCAAAAACCATCATGTGTAATTGATGCAATGTCAAATTACTATTCTTCTTCAAATGCAAATGTCCATCGGGCAGTTCATACTCTAGCAGGTGAAGCAACTGAAGGTTATGAGGAATGTAGGAAATTATTGAAATCTCGATACAACTGCGATTACGCTGTAATTACAAGCGGCACTACAGAAGCAATCAATCTAGCAGCTCGTGCATGGGGAGAGTACAATCTTAGAGCCGGAGATGCTGTTATTTTGACAGAGATGGAACATCACAGCGATATAGTTCCGTGGCAAATGCTTGCAGAAAGAATCGCAATTGAGTTACGGTTCATACCAGTAGAAAATGGGCAACTCGACATGGAAGCGTTTGACGTAGCCCTCGAGGGTGCCAAACTGGTTTGTGTTGTACACACTTCTAATGTTCTTGGAATAAGAAATCCTGTTGAAGAGATTATCAACAAATCAAAAGCAGTCAATGCAAAAGTACTGATTGATGCGGCTCAAGCAGTTCCTCACGAATTAATCGATTTCAAGGAACTGGGAGCAGATTTCTTGGCATTCAGTGCCCACAAAATGTGCGGTCCAACCGGTATTGGTGCACTACTAATTAGCAATGATGCATTTAGTGAGATGAAGCCTTTCATGGGTGGCGGAGATATGATTGAAACTGTAACACTTCAAGGTTCAACATATCAATCCAATGAGCACAAATTCGAAGCAGGCACCCCTAGAATTGCTGAAGGATTTGGTTGGGCAGCAGCACTTGAATGGATTTCAAAAGTTGATCTTGAAAGTCATCACACAAGGTTGTTGGATATTGCNAGAGATGTTTCNAGGCAACTTNAGGAAAAAGGAATGACNGTGTANTCCTCNCTTGGCCCAGANGACGCTGCAGTAGTNTCTTTTACTCANCCAACAATTCATCCAGAGGATTTTGCTAGATTATTGGATGCNCAAGGAATTGCGGTAAGAACNGGTCATCATTGTGCTCAACCATTAATGGAAAGGTTAGGTGTAAATGGAACAATTAGAGCATCATTCTATCTTTACAATGATNAGTCAGATGCCAGTATCTTCTTGTCAGGAATAGACCGAGTTTTGGAGGCAATGGCATGACTTGGCCAGATTCAATCCAAGAGATAATTGAGGAATTCCAAGAAATAGATGATCAATTCGAGCGNCTTGAAGTTCTGATGGATTTTTCTAGCGAAGTAGACGAATTACCGGTCGAAGAATGGAATGATTCGAATTTGGTAAAAGGTTGCCAATCTATCGCTCACATCGAAGTTGCNATTCGTGACGAAAAAGTCTGGATAAAGGCAGCAGCTGACGCGAAAATGGTTCAAGGATTGCAAGGAATATTATCGATTGCTGTTAACGGTTCNACACCTCAAACTGTGTTAGAGTTAACACCTGCTTTCGCAGAAGAAGCAGGAATTTTAGTTACCCTNACACCTTCTCGCTCAAATGGATTTAGGACAATGTTTGACATGGTTCAACACCGAGTAAAGGAGGCGATTAAATGACGACAAAAGAAGAAGTTATGACCGCATTAGAGGAAGTCGAAGACCCTGAATTAGATATCTCAATCGTTGAGTTAGGATTGGTCTACGATGTTAGATTCGAAGATAAAGAAGGAGTCAAACACGCAGAGGTTGACATGACTCTAACTAGCCCAGGGTGTCCTGCCGCTGCTGAAATAATGGCTGCAGCACACCGTGCTGCTTTGAAAGCAGTGGAAAGTGTTCACATCAACTTGGTTTGGTCACCGAGATGGGATCCAAAAATTCACGCTTCTGAAGATGCGAGAATGGACATGGGAATTTGGGATTAATCACAAATAAACATCCTTTCTATGNATGCTATTTTTAGGTCCTAATCCGCCTTTCCTAATTTCTTCAATATGCTGCTTTCCTTCGTCGCTTCTGCAATATGTAAGTTCACTTTTGCCGATATAATAGTCCCAATGTCTTTTGAAAACATTGGCTCTTTCCTTTGAATTCGCTACAATNGTTGGTACCATGTGATACATTTGGATACTTCTCTCTGCACGTCTAAGGAATTTAGCNACAACCTCTGGTAGAAGTTTGGTTAGCCATGTGTCACGCATATGCATTGCAGGTCTACTAATGATGTATCTTGGATTNTCAAGAGGTCCNAGAACCTCTTCAAGAGCTTTAGTGAATTTTGCAGTTTCTTCTTCACTTGCGTTTTTCAGATGATATCTCAACCATCCGCCTCCCCTTTCTCCACCAGTTGCTTTACAGTCTCTGTCGATTTCTCTCAAATCTCTCAANGTATCTACAATCGCTTTGGAAATTTCAAGCATTAATGATTCATCAGTCCAAGGTCTTCTGTTAACTCCAAATTTGAAACCTCCAGAAAAACNAGAACCCATTTTTGCCTCTACTGCTGAACTGGATGTCTCACTAAATTTCTTCCCGATTCCCCATAATTTACGAACATGTGTCCTGTTCTTCGCCCTTAACAGCATATCTTCATTGAACATTTCCATCCCTTCGTTTACACCTTCGGGTTTTGCGTCATTGAATGCTGCATGTACATGACCAACTCCTTTCTCAATTGTTCCATCATCACAAACGCCATACAATTGCTTATGTTTGCGTTTAAANCGNTCATAATCATCGAATCCTTTGGTGAATTCTTCTGCGAGACAAACGATATCCCAGTTGTTTGCAACCTTTTCTTTCCAGTTAGANTCGAGGCGTATTGAACGACCTCTTAATTGATTGATGCTCATACTAGTTGTGACTGTAGTGAGATCGATCAAAACATTAATTCGCGAAGCATCCCATCCTTCTCCTAACAATCCTCGAGTTCCAATTAGGCACTTTGTCAGCCCTTCTTGGAAAAATTCTGTAATCATCATCGAATAATATCTCGGAATCCAATCCTTGCCTCTTCCATGAATTTCATGATATCCCTCTCGAATTTTATCTTCAAATCTGATATCCACCTCATTTTNCTTAACCCAGGTTTCTGCTCTGGTAAGAAATCTCTCAAATAGGTCATCATCAACTAAAACAGTGCTACCCGTCATCAAAACTGGGTCTAAGGAATCACCTTCATAATGCGATACAAGTGAGCGAAAGGCAGAGATTGCTCCGCCTGCTTCATCATCCAGTATTCCATCGACTAGTGAAGTTGCTGAGGTCTTCTCGAAATCTGTAACTACTACCATTCTTATCGAATCACCCAATGCTTCTTGCTCGGAGCGTACTATTTTTTGTAGAGCATCTACTTTTGATTTTGAATATGCCATTACTCTGCCAACAGGTGAAGCACAGGGGCGTGAACCCGTTTCTGTTATCTGGATGCCGAGTAAGCGTAATCTGGAAACTACCGATTCTGATAATTCATGATCAGTTGTACATTCAGACCTCCTTAAACCATACCTGACATAACGATCAAGAACAGTTCTAAGGACGCTGATTCGAGTCCAACTCTCGTCGAAATTATTCATTGAAATCATCGGTACATCATCAGGTAAATCATAGTCATTCAATTGTAGATAACGACGACTATCATCTGCGAAAGAGGTATGCTTTCGATGGAAATCGTTCCAATTCATTTCTTTCTCGCCTGTAGATTTACGTACCTGAAGTGAATTGAATAACCATGTGTCTAGATCTGGTATTTGTCCTTNNTTTTTCGGAGATTCTTTATCGCGTAGTTCAGTAAGTAATTCCTCNAATTCNNTATCCACNCCTGCAATATATTGCAACTCNGATGAGTTTGGTCGGGTAAAATAGCACAAATCTTGGTATGGTGCAAGATTAGATTCCCGTACTAATGCAGGTACGGGGACTTCGTAATCAACTGGTCCGAAGAACTCTTCATAGCGTTTGACATCTAATTCATCGAAATCTTCAGCCACCGGNGGTGTTGCNGTGAGNCCTAATATCACAGGGTTGCCAAAAAGGTCCTTTACTTCGGCTAGGATTCTACCCCAGTGGTGCATCAAATGATGACATTCATCTAGAATGATTAGGCCGACACCAATTTCTTTCAGCCTCTCTAAGTTTTTTTTCGCACTATCACCTAGAATTGAGATAGCATCACCTTGTTTTGCTATTTCGTCACGCACTTTCTTCCTGTATGTACCTAGCCTTTGTTCATAGTATTCAGGATTATTTTCTTTGAGCCCTGATTGCCAATCCTCACAGGTTTTGTGATCGTGTGCTTCTCCTTCAGCAATTAATTTCTCAGACCAAGCTAACAATGCTAGTTCTTCGATTTCTTCTCCGCCTTTTCCCGGAGCAGTAACGGATTGATAGGTTAAGGAGGTTAGTAATCCTGGATTTTTCGGGTCTGTGCTAATGAACTCATCCTTTCCATCTAAATCAAACAGCGATGTTCTTGCTGCCCATTGTGCCTGAATTGCTGAGTTTGGAGATAGAACTAATGCTGGTTTTTTTACCAAGTCTGACCAAACATAGAGTCCTAAAACAGTCTTGCCAGAACCTGGTGGGGCGACGACATAAAGCCTAGTTTCACCATTTTCTAATTGTGGAATGATTTCCTTGCATGCTGCTTCTTGCGATGGTCGCAATGTACCATCAAAGCGGATGTTGCCAAAATCTGGTAGTGTTTCTGGCATATTTGCTCTGTCATGTTTCCTATTTATCACGATGAGCCCTACATGAATTGATTATTGTATTGAACGCGGTCTTAATGATAATTATCTCTTGATGATAATTGAAAGAAGGTCTCCATCTTTCAGTAGATGGTCAAGACCAACTCTTTGCCAGTCAAATTTTGCTGAGGGGCCTTTTACTCTAGCAAATCTGAACTTTCTTACGAAATCCCTGTGCAGATTATTACAGACATTTTCGACGGTTGAGTCATCCTTCACGATTAATGGTTCTTCCAAGTCTGCTTCTTGTCCTTGCGGCTTCAAGAAGACTCTCATAAATCCTAGATTGTCATAAATGAAATCCTTCAGTTCATCTAGCCCAGTCCCCTTGAAAGCAGAAATTCGCATAATTGGCCAATCTTGTGGCAAGGCCTTCTCTGCATTGACTATTTCTTTCTCAGTAGCGATGTCAATTTTGTTGACAGCTATAACAGATTTCGAATAGATGCGGGTACCTACCATTGTGTCTACCANCATTTCTGCTGTAGTATCGGCACGTAGGGTGACGATTGCTGATGTATAGCCGAATGAGCGGATGATCTCTCCCATCTCTTCAGGGGTCAGGTGAGTTTGTTCAACAGTTGTCCTGACATCAATCCCACCCTTGTCAACGCGCTTCACGAAAACAGGTGGTTTAGATTGATTCAATCGAATTCCTGCATTTTCTAATTCTCTGTGTAAAACTTTGAAATGTGAATCTTGGAATGGGTCNACGATATACAAAACCATGTCGCAGGACCGGATTACACCAAGGATTTCTTTTCCTCGACCTTTTCCTTCCGCTGCACCTTTGATCAGACCAGGCAAATCCAGAATCTGAATTTTTGCTCCGCGATGTTCCATCAATCCGGGAATACAGGTTAGTGTTGTAAAAGCAAAGTTTCCGGCTTCAGATTTTGCATCGGTTACTTGGGTGATTAAAGTTGATTTTCCAACAGAGGGAAAACCTACCAAGGCAACAGATGCGTCTCCTGATTTCTTTACCTCAAAACCCTTTGCAGGTCCAGCCGCTTTAGCAGATGCAGCGGCCTTTTCTTCCTTGAGTTTTAGTTGAGCGATTTTGGCCTTCAATTTGCCAATATGGGCATTNGTGGCCTTATTTTTTTGAGTCTTATTGATCTCNTCATAGAGGGCTTGAATNTGCTCTTTGATGGTAGCCATGCAATACCCTCCTGTNCTCAACGGGCAGAAGGCCATTCTTGAAACCTATCTATTCCTTTGTGTAATTTAATGCGAACTATGTCCCGATGGAATGATGAGTGTAGTCTTCTACGCCAGACACATGGGAATTGAGATGCGACTCCATCTTATTGATGGACCGGCACTTGTTTCCATACTTCAAATGGATTGGAAGGATTTTCTTTCAAAAATGGAAAGCAGTTCTCTGCGCTCTACTCGCCCCCCCAAGGATGTCAAATTGAATCGAGAATTTGATATTGATTGTGAAGCTGAATTCCTCGATCTGGCTGATCATATCTCAGGTAGTGGAAGCGTAAAGCAAGTCCTATCTGAAAATCAAGCGTATGATGCTCTTCTGAAGTTAGTCGAATGGACAAGTATTGGTCATTGGGAAGCATGGGAAGGACGTTGTTTCCTTTACTTAGAGAATGCAATTGGAAGTGATGTGGGGCATGTGGATGACATGTACGACTCTGANTTATGGGACGAAGTAAGGGCTAATCTTTCGCAGATGAACGAATCTGAATTTGCAGAGAAAGTTTGTGCTGATTGGATGCAAAGAAGAAAGGACATGGGTGAAACTCTTGATGAGAGCAAAGATCCTAGAATCATTCCAACTTTTGAGGCCCATGACCGNAATTCTAGAACACTCCATCATGCAGTCAACACCAAGGGATTTGTTCAAATTCTAGGGAGAGAACACCTCGATGCCAAATTGTGGGGTCATGGAGATTGGAACCTAGAGTACCTTCTTGATTCGTGATATTGAAAAATGACTTCTGTTTCGCACCGTCATGGAAGACGAAGAAGTAGTTGTGGAGGATGCAGTTGCTGAAGTCCCTGAAGAGGAACAAGTCATTGTTGAAGAGGTTGAGGAAATCGATCCGTTAGCAGATGCATTGCAACGTGCTGAGACTGCTGAAAAAGAAATCACATATCGTGATGCTGAAATTCAAAATACACGAAAAAGGCTGATGTCTGAAAAAGCTACTGCAATTCAATANGGAGGTATGGGGATGGCTAGAAAGATGCTGAATGTTTTGGCAGATATCGATCGTGCATTATCGGTTAATGAGGATGAGGGTCTGACCCTAATCCGTACAAAGATGTGGTCCGAATTATCTAGTGATGGCGTTTCAAAAATTGAGACAAAAGGTGGTAAGTTCGACCCCACGAAAATGGAAGCAATTACTACATTGCCTCCTTCTGAAGAATTCCCTGCAAACCAAGTTATTGATGAATTGGAATCGGGCTACATGTACAAAGAAAGAGTACTTGTGCCTGCAAGAGTTGTAGTTGCATCCGACCAATGATCATCGTAAATCGTTCAAGTGAACAATTCCGACTTCAAGTCTTTCATGAGTTGGATGAACTTCGACCATCTGAACTGGAACATTGAGATGTTCTGCGACATCTTCAGCAGCAGATAATGGAATCTCTATCCTTCTAGTGGGGGCATCATATCGAATCCAACCATCAATTAATCCCAAAGCCTCTGATAGTTCCTTGATATCGTCTGCAGCATCTTCTAGTTCACAAGGAATTGCTCCAAACAATATGGTGTCATCATCCGATAATATTTCGTAAGGGCGGAGAGTTGCTTCTCCTCTTCGTCTAAACCGATTTCTCAATTGTCCAGCATCCTTGTATGTTGCTGTACAGAATTTGACATGGAAACTCATATCTTCAGCTGCTTGCTTTAACTTGAAGCCTAACTCCGCCGACCCTTCTGCAGCAGCAGTAATAGCACCTGCGAGATTAAACCCTCTCACGTCCATATTCTCTTGGTTTCCTATTGTTATCTCTAGTTCGTTGATGTTGAGGAATTCGACGGCAGAATTGTTGAGTTCATCTAAGAGTGCCATTAGTTTGTCTTCTTTATCTGGCTCAGCAGGTAATTCGACACCGACACATATTCCTGCTTCAGAAGCGGCGTTAACTGAGTCCTCATATCTTTTAAGACTGAGATCGAGAAGATGAAATCTTAATTCGTCTAGGCCTGCTTCTCCAAGTTCTTTTGCTTGTTCAGGTTTTATTGGAATGGATGTATAGCAGTGTATGTGATGCTCATCTCCGAAAGATTTCTTCAAGGCTTTTACTGCCTCCACTGTCTTGGCAAAGTCTAGCATTGGGTCTCCACCCGTGATACCTGTTCCAGTTGCTCTCATCGCCTTTCCTTCTTCGACGACTTCATCAAAATTCGAACATCTTCGCTCATTTGCAAACATGTCCGGAGATTCTCTTCGGTTATCCGATAATGGGCAGTAATCACAACCCCAATGGCACTTACCGGTTACAAAGAGTACTAATTTACTACCTCTCTGACACTGAATACACCCCTCTGCTTCACCCGTCTCGGGAGGAGCAATTTCACTCGCCATCTGAAGTTGCACGTTTATCCGCCCTAGTATCAATGGTTTGAATTCAACGGTAAATCACAATCATGACAAATGGTTTGCTTCACTTAGTAACCAGACGTGGAATTTGTAATTGTCAGTTAATTCTGGATGAAATGTTAGAGCCATGATTTTACCTTCCTTCACTCCAACAACCTCGTCCTCAAGCCAAGCAATAGGGTGCTCACTTCCTTGCAAAAATCGTGGTGCTCTGATGAATACTCCTGGATATTTCTCTTCCTCGGAAAGATTAATTTTGATTTCAGATTGAAAGCTTTCCTTTTGTCTCCCAAATGCGTTTCTTTCAATGGATGTTTGAATCAATCTTTGTTGAGATAACAAGATTGCACCTGCACATGTTCCAAGAACTGGAATTCTATCTTGTCTTATTAGGTCCCATAATTTAGTGTAGAGTTGTTCTGAACGACTTGCGATTTTCATGGCAGTCGACTCTCCTCCGGGGAGAATTAGGGCATCGATTCCAGAAACATCTTCGGCTTTCCTCAACTCTTGAATGTTTATTTCGAGATCAAGTATTTCTGCAGCCTTTAGTACTGAAAATATATGCTCATGCCGCGCACCTTGCAACATTGCAACACCTATCGTCAGCATGTATCGCTCCAGATGTATCGAGTTATTCAGGACAACGGTATGTAGTTCAATTATTGAACTGGACGCGACTGGGTCTTAACATGGGTCACGACGGAGACTGCTTTCTGGTGCCGGGACCGGTTCGAATGAACCAAGAATGTTTGAATGCGTTGGCCAATCCTACAATCACAGCAAGAGGTAGCGAGTTTAGAGATGTAATGGCCAAACTGAATAGTGGTTTGAGATACGCATTCAACTTGTCTCCATCATCAGACCAAAGGAAAAATCAATCATGGGCTGGTGATGATGGCTACAAAGTGATAGTAGTATCAGGTTCTGGAACGGCTGCCATGGAAATGGTGATGGCAAATCGCTTCAGGCCAAACGATCGTGTATTGGTTCCAACCAATGGGAAATTCGGAGAGAGAGTTGCCGAAATGGGTTCGAGATTCTGCAATGTAAAACATCTGAAGTATGAATGGGGCCGTTCGTTCGATTTAGGAGAAATCGAAGAACAGTTGGCCAGAGGTAATTGGGAAGCGTTAGCGATTTGCCATAACGAAACCTCATCTGGAATTACACAAGACGCTCTCGAGTTAGCAGAGATGTGTCAAAGACATAATGTTGCATTCATTATTGATGGAATAACCAGCGTCGGTGGTTTGCCAGTTCATCCTGAACAGTGGAGTGCGGAAGCTGTTGTCGTTGGTGCCCAAAAATGCACAGCAGGACCCAGTGGCATTGCTGCAATTGCAGTAAACCAGAGGTTCATAGATAGATGTACTGCAATCCGTAACCAGGATGATTCCAATCCTACATACTATCTTGATATCTTACCTGCAATCAAAAAGGGAGATGACGATCAAACCCCTTGGACTCCTGCAATAAATCCCGCAATGGGTTGGGTAGCAGCCTTAGAGGAATTGAAATCCGAAGGCCTTGAAAACCGTTGGAAAAGATGCGATTTGATGGCTAAAGGAGTTAGCAAATTGTTCACCGACTTAGGATTTGATTTACTTGCAGACGAATATTTCCGTTCCTCAACAGTTACCGCAATTTTGTACCCTGCAGGAATCAATGATGACTGGAGGACCAAACTGAAGGAAGATTATGCTACTCAAGTGATTGGTGGGCAAGATGATCTCAAAGGCAAAATGTTCAGAATTGGTAGCATGGGGGAGACTCCTGTAGCCGAAATGATAGAAGGCTGTAAGAGAATGATTTCTTGTTTCAATGATTTTGGTCTAAATTTGCCGACTTTAGATGTAGATTCATATTTTGAGTGATATTTATGCAAATTGTTCTGGGGAGATTCCAACCTTTTCACAAAGGGCACGCATATTTGGTTGAAGCAGCATTAGAAAAAGGACCAACTGTTATTGCAATAGGATCTAGCCAAGCCGAATTCTCAATGGATAATCCTTGGAGTGCAGATGAAAGAGAAGACATGATTAGAACTTGGTTGGATGGAAGGGATGCGAATATAGTCAAAATTCCAGATATAAATGATCCACCAAATTGGGTGGAGCATGCAACTAAGTATCATGGTGAAGGGACATTGGTAACTAGTGACGAGTCCACAAGTTCACTATATGAAGCCGCAAATTTCTCTGTAGATTGGGTCGACTTGAATAATCGTGAATCATTCGAAGGTTGGAGGGTAAGAGCTACTCTGAAGATGCTATCTACGGTTTATGAAAAAGATGCCATGAGAGAAGTTATGTCCGCATCTATTCCGATTACAGTCGTCGATTGGTTGATAGAAAAAGATGCAATTTATCGTTTGTATACTATGTCTCGTGATTTAGAGCATGCTGGATGAGTTATTTGCCTCAATCCTTATCACTAACCTAGTTTACGAAGTAGCGTGGGTCTTGCAAAGAAAATTGCGATGCTGGCTGCCGGTTTCGGAATAAGCGGAGCAATTGGAGCGATTTCTGGAGTTCTACTACTCTATGTCTTAATCGATGCAGCCATTGCTGGAGCAGATGAAATCGTGTGGCTATACCTTTGTGCTGCTGTTGGAGTAATTGTTGGAGCAGTTTGCTTCCGTTTGGTTCTTTGGGCAGGTAAGAAAAAAACAGTTCTTCAATGATTCAAAAATCAAATACTGCGAGAGTTTGATAACTCTACCGCGTCACCATTGCACTATGGGTCTTAAGGAAAAGTTCGGGGTCGACCTCGGAGTTTTCAAAGATTCAACAACATGGAAAGCATTAGGAATCGGAATAGTTCTATTCTCGATTATTGGTTATGCTGGTTTATCGATGTTTGATTTAGCATCGTCTGGATACGGAGTGGATAGAGATAATATCCGTTTAGCACCTGATTTCCAGGTAGAAACAGTCAACAGATCTGTAGAAGAAGGAGAATTGGTTAACGATACTGGATGGTTCCAATTATCTGATCACAGAGGCAAAGTGGTAATCGTAGATTTCATGGCAATAGATTGCGCAAATTGTCACTTAGTACAAGCTCATCTTGAATCAGAGTATGAAGATTGGCAAGAATATGATGGAGATTATGAAATAATCGTGGTATCGGTAGGCATGTGGTATTCACTTGAATCATTAGGTATGCTAAACGAAACATTTGGTGACGATGATTCTGATGCTCATATGCCTTGGATAGTCGCAACTGGAGATACCGATTCAGTATTGAAATCAGAAGTCATTCACTCAGGAGTTAACTCCTCTGAAGTTGACTTAGGGGATGGTACATATTGTATAGAGGCTCAAGTCAACGGCTCTGCAAAAGAAGTTTCTTGTTTTGACATAGGAGATGGACTTACTGACAATGACGATTTGGATGTCGACGTTGAAGGTATAGAATTAACAATCCTCGAGAATTCATCTGTTAACTTCACGATTGAAACAACACTTGAAGGAAATATTACATGGGAAATCATTGAGTTTTTGAGAGGTGACATGGTTGAGGAATACCAAGCACAAGCCATTCCAGTTGTTCTTGTAATCGACCATGAGGGCTTCATTGTAGCTAAGGAAAGTTCCGGAACACCTACCGGTGGTTGGGATGATTTTGATGGAGCAGTCTTGGCTGCTGCTAGAGGGGATGCTGAAGACATGAGATTTTCTCTTGCAGAAGTAGATCGTTCAGCAAGTGCAATTTTCACGATGGGATTGTTACTCGGTGTATTGGTATATTTCTCTCCTTGCGCATTCCCTATTCTACCAGGTTATATCTCATACTATGTTGGATTAGGCCAGCGTGAAGACGAACTAATTGAAGCAGGTAAATTGGAGAGTAGAATGCCTGCACATTGGATTTTAGGTGGTCTTGCAGCACTTGGTCAACTTACGTTTTTCGCAATAATTGGAATCGTTATTCTAGGGCTTGGAAGCGTCATCAATCTTTCTGGAGTTCTACACTACTTTGCTTTAGCCGTTGCAATTCTGTTAATTGTTCTTGGAGCATTCATGCTGACTGGAGGTACAGCACACTTACTTGGTTTCGTGCAAAAATTAGTCGACAAATACTCTACTACAGAAATGGATGACAGGTTCACTCCAAAGAGAAATATGTATTTGTGGGGTATTGGTTATTCAGCAGCCTCTATTGATTGCACAGCTGCTGCAGTAATTCCATTCATAGCATATTTAGCGCTAATAGGTGGCACTGCTACATGGACTGGTTTGGCAGGACTTATGTTGTCTGTTAGCTTGTTGATGATAGCAGTGACCACAGTTGTCGGGCTAGGACAACAACGCTTCATCAACATTCTAAGGCGTTCTACTGGGCTAATCAAGGCGATTGGCGCATGGATGATGATGATGGCAGGAATCGCTCTAACATTCTATCTTACACAACCAGAATTGATTGCAAGTTGGATGTGAATCTCAAATTATTTGGGATCCAATCTCACGTCCATTAGAC
>NZGQ01000089.1 GCA_002689565.1 Methanobacteriota archaeon
AATCAAACGGATTACTAGATTCAGGATCCAAACGTGAAAGAGGAAATTCTGTGACTCGCATGCCACTTTTTCCATGTAGCGAACCTGGCCAGCGGATTTGTCTTCTAGTATCGATAGTCACAACTTCGTCAGTTTCACCTGCACTACCCAAAACAACGCTTGAATCAGCCTTAATCAAATTTTGAAATAGTAGCGCATGGTTATTCAGAGCGGTCAGGCGCCCATTCATTACTCTTTCACGACGGCTTTCTGTTTGCATTAATTCTGCTAGTTTTTCAATACTTGATTTGCCGCGTAATCCTTTGATTCCCTCTCTGTCCATCATATTTTGTAAACCAGCAGTCATCAAACGAAGTTTTTTGGTATCACCTGCATGAACATCATCCAATTTACCGACAACAGATTCGATTCCCTTCGATACTCTTTTTGCCCAACCTGTTGCTTTTGGGTGCCTAGACCTTTCAATCAGATCGCTAACTTCTACTCCTTCGCCCCTAATGTGACTGACGAGCTCTCGCCTAGCCTCTGAATCCAGATGGAAAAATTTTGGATCTCTGTAATGCAGGTGAAATCCTCTATGTCCGGAAAATGTCACTTGAAGATAATCTTCATTGAAACCAAAATCAGGCTCAAGGAAGTCATTCCAAAGAGACCAAGCTTGTTCCTGTATGACTTCAATCATGGCTGGAAAATCTTTGTCGGTAACTCCCGGCAAGTGGTCTCCATCTAAATCAAAAATTAAATCAGCACCTCTCCAATCTTTGTCGTTCATTTTGAGCTCATGTGGCTTTCGCCAATAAGCAGTTGAGTAAAAGCATGAATGCTGTGGACGCTCACAGATAAATCGACGTACACCATTCATATCTGAGAATGATTTGTGGCGNATAGGAGTCCCTCCGCCGAATGGAATGAACATCCATTCGCGTGTTCTTAATCTAGGGGGCGTCCATAAATCTGCAGTCCGATAGTACTGAGTGAATCGATGCGCGAATCTAGCCCAGCCAGAAATAGAAACTCCTCCCAATTCCACACTATTGCGGGGGCTATTGAACCTTCACTCTTTCCAAAATCTGGTTTCTCTTTGAATTGGCGTGGTTGCTGTNTCTGCACCGGTTACTTGGACATAACATTCCCAACAGAAATAATTCTTGTCAACAACCATCGCTTCGCCAAAGGTCATTCTTATACCGCACATTTTACATCTTGGTCCAAGTTCACCNTTCGGAGTTTGGGCGAGTTCGATATGTTCGTGTGGCATTGTGCTCCCTCNTGGTGCCCTAGGNCNCTTAGTCTTTCAATTTGATGTATTACCAATCGACATTTTCTTTAGAATCACACAATGCAAGTAAATCCAATGCAACTTCGCATGATTCTGACACTTCTGGCAATGGGTCGGATAAAAATCTCTCGAGAGTAGATCTTGCACTTCTGTCGCCAATAGCCCCCAGTGCTTCTGCAGCCTCGTGGCGGACCATGACGTGTTCTGATTCATCACTTAGCACCTCGATAAGAGTAGGTACTGCCAATTTATCTTGCATTTGTCCCAAGACATAAGCTAATTCGTGACGTAATAAAGCACTGCTTGCTTTGAAACCTTCGCANAGAGCCAATACGGCATNGCNGGAACGATTATTCCTCAGNGAAAAAACNGACCNCATACGCAAAAACATCTTGCTATCTTCGTCCAANAATATGNCNTTCAAAGTNTGNATGTTAGATTCAACAGANGGGGGNGCTGGATCTACNGANCCGTATTCNGATACGCCAGGNACTCTNTCTGCCACGCTCATCANNATCANTCCTCNGGAGCACCTATGAATTTCAAGTTGTCNACATCAAAATTNNCATCAATAAGTCCAATTTTCTGNCCTTCTTTAAGGAATAAACGGATTGATTCCCTGCCTTCTGGTTTGTANTCTATAGTTCTGTCATTGACATACATGGTGACGAATTTTTTGTTGGTTTCNTCATCNATNCCTCTTCCCCATTTTTTNGCGAACTCTAGGGCNACATCAGGGTTAGCAATCGAATGTTCNATACTCATTTTCGTNTAGTTTGTGATATCTTCCATCATTTCTTGTCCGAGGTCTCTTCGAACAACATTTCCTCCAAGAGGCATTGGTAATCCGCCTGTCTTTTCATTCCACCAGATTCCTAAATCGATTAAGACATCCAAGTCATGTTCGACATAAGTTAATTGGCCTTCATGTATAATTAATCCAGATTTATAGCTTCCATCAAGGATTTTTGGAATTATTTCATCGAATGCCACTACTTCGTATGTCAAGTCACCCCAGCACATCTTGATTCCAAGGTACGCGCTTGTTTTCAGACCAGGGACTGCGATAGGGTTGGATTTGGCTTCCTCTTCAGTTACACCTTTCTTGGCAACAATCATCGGTCCGTATCCTTCTCCCATTGATGCTCCGCAATTCATCAAAGCGTAATCTGCTGCAATCTCTGGGAATGCATGTATACTTACTGCTGAAACTTCAAGTTCCTTATTCATCGCCCTGTGATTTAGTGTTTCTATATCTTGTAATTCATGAACAAAATTATACCCNGGGGTNGGGAANGAATTNGTAGTCATNGCGTGAAACATNAATGCATCNTCTGGATCTGGNGAATGGCCGATTCTCACAATACTATTTCCGTTATCATCANTNGGTAATTTTTCTTTCATTNNGTTCACCTTTTCAATGGCATGCTTTGCCGTGTTTCTTTAATCTCCAATAATTGTAAGGCCATGGTGTCANNAANCCTGCAANCAGCATGATTGGNANTACCCACCATGTCAGCATCGCACCACCAGTTAGGAGGAAATCAACTAAATTCATTGCAGCCTCCATCCCTATCATGGAAATTAATGACATTCCGATGGCGACTTTAAAGGCCTCGCTTAGAATCATTTGTTTGGAGAGAATTATCGTTTCAAGAATTATTGAGGTAGTAATTCCGTTAAACATTGCTAACATCATTATGCTCATTGTAGACCAACCGGAATCTGTGAATATGAATTGGAATGCTGCAATAGTACCAAGATCTCCAATGGAACAACCTATCAAACACCACATTGTGTTGTAAGCAGATTTGCCCCATACCTCTTTGTCAGACCAATTGAATTCTGAGACTTCTATTTCTTTAGGTTCGGAGTCACAACATGACTTGCTGTTCGCCTCCTCCGACATAACCTATGGATTGGCCATGGGTTTTTGAATGATAGTATATTTCTGGAGCATCCTAATACTGTTGGAAAATGTGGTTTTTTCTGTGTTTTCTCCGTTAGGCTTTCAAGATGGGTAGGATTACAGCACCTGAGGAGAGTATAGTGAAAACCAAACTTGTTGGGTTTTTTACTATTGCAATTATCGCAATTTGCCCCTTGGCTCAAGCTACACCTTCGGGCCTAACATACCTCGATTCAACGTGGTCTTCGAGTGAAGGTGAGGGCGGAGAACTAATAGCGATTAATCCGAATGGGACTATTCTTGCTTCCTACCACGGCGAGGAAATAATTCTGTTCAACACGACGACCTTAGAACCGATAGGAGATTTTACCTTCGGTGAAGATATAGCGGCAATGGAATTTAATCCAAATGGGAGTTTATTGGCTATCAATAAACGCTCGACTGTTACATTAAAAGAATCAATAAAATTGATCGACATGAATTCAATGGAAGTTTTGGAAAGCAGCGTTTTGGCTGATGACCGATTTAGGGATTTATCGTGGAGTATTGATGGCAAGATATTAGCTGCACAAGGTAATGATGGCAATGGTGATATTGAGCAATATCATGTCCCTAGTCTTTATCTTAAAAATTCGTTATTAGACGTTCATGTAGTCGATGTTACTTGTATTGATTACCGTTCTGATGGCCAGTATGTAGTTACAGGAGACGAATCTGGAAGATGGGCAGTATGGAATCTTCAAGGAGAGTTGCAAAGTAATTACAAGACCTATTCGGAGGGGATTATCGATTGCCATTTTTCACCAGACGGTAGTGATGTTGTATTGCTGGGGGAAAACGGTAAATTTGTATCAAAAGTCTTTGGTGGGGCTGAAAAGTACACAGAAAATATCGAAGGCGCTAAGCAAATCATCTTCCCAAAGATAGGAAATCGAATGCATTTGTCCGTCGAAAGTGATGATTTTAGAGGATTGGTATCTTATGATTACAATTCTTTTTCTCCCCTTACAAGTACCTCATTTTTCCACAAAGTAGAGGATGTTGCGTTTACAGAAAATGACTATGGAAGGATACAATCTTTGTTTGTGGCTGGGGGAACCGGAGAAATTGCAGTATACCTGCGCGAATTAATTCCAAATGGTTTCAATCAGCCAGGTGTCGATTTAGACGGAGACTTAGTCCCCGACGATTTAGATCCTGATGATGATGGTGATGGGATTATTGATGATTGGGACGACGACATAGGTTGTGATGCACCTGCCGGCACACCTTGTTCCAGATATCCTGATCTAGATAAAATAAGAAATATTGAGATATTTGTTGGTGAACAGTTCACTGTTTCAGACCAAATTACATTGCCAACTGAGGATTCTAGCCATATTAGAAATTTGAGTAGAAACGCTGTGGCAAAGGACAATGCAATCAGTGCCAGCGAAGTGGGACTATTTGAAAATGCAATCTGTCTAAATATGGATCATGGCGATATCGTAGACAAGTGGCGGGAATCTATTGAACTGTCAAATGGAGAACTTGGAGATGGTACTGTTTCTTGTGCTGTACTCGATGGAATGGAACTCATAAGAGATGGTGATTCGACAACTCAAATAACAATATTAATTACTACTACATTCAATTATTCAACCGTAGTTAGCCTACCATTAGACATTAGTTTGACGGAACAACCTCTGCCTACAGACGGCTCTATCGCATGGCTAGCTCCTGCGCACCCCATCTCTCTGACTTTCGAAGGAGATGGTGTTGAGAGTAGCGAGATTCCATTGTGGTGGAATAATGAAGATAATATTGCAACTGTAACGATGAATCAAGTTTCGGTAAAGAACCCAGAGTTTATTGAAACTGTTATTGATCTGGCTTTAAATCCATTTGCTTTCATCTTATACCTCGGAATAGCGATAGGTTCGGTAACGATATTGGTAAGAAGATCAAATAGAATAGAGTTCGATTTAGATGATGATGTTGAAGTAGAAGATATTGTTGAAGAGGAGGAACCAGAAGATTTCTATGAAGAAGATGGTATTTCTGAAATCGAAGATGACTTAGATGACTACGAATTGGAAGAAATAACCACTCCTAAGAGGGCACCTCCGCCAAAAAAACGTAAAATGTATACAACAACAGAAGATGATTCATTATTGGTCAAAAAGAAACGTGTTACAAATAGCCAACTCAACAGAGACGGGCCGATTACTAAAACCAAAAGGAAACGTCTTGTTGCGAAGGATGAAAATTCTGAATTTGTAAAAGAATTAGCCCCAGTTGAAATGAAAACTCAACAGAAAATTAAAACACGTAAAGTGAAGGTTGAAATTCCCGAGCCTAAACCAGAAAAGAAAGACAGAAAGCCGGTTAAAAGAAAGGCTAAGAAGAAAAATTCCAACGGAACTTCAAAAAAAGAAGTCAAAGATGGTGATAATAAATCAGCAGAACCAGTTATTGACGAAAACGAGCTGCAAGATAATTTACTGAATGATTTCACAGGAGATGATTGATTACCAAGCCATCTTTATTTCTTCTTTCATACCACAAGCATTCTTTAGAAACGCTTTCAATCCGTTGAAATCATCTGTATCTATTCGATTAATTACTTCCCCGAAATATCTCTCAAGCCTCTCACTATTTTGTGATGATTTTATACAACTCGATTTTATGACATCGGATCTAACACTCAAATCGGTTTCAAAATCGACTAAACGCTCAATCAGCGCATCATATGCTTCCTTAACTTGAGATATGTCTGAATCCCTTCTTGCAGCAAAAACTCCGAATACCATCGGATGTCCACTGACATTTTTCCATTCTAATCCAAGATCTAATTTTACCAGTTCAGGATAGTCTCTTGCTGATTCTAGAGCTCTGTCCCCAATCAATAAGCAACCATCACATTCATCCAACATTCCGTGTAAATCTGGCCCCATCTCTACAAAATCAGGCTCGTAGCCCTTATTTTGAATTAGATACTTCAACAATGCTACCGAAGTTGCAGAATCTGAAGGAAGAGCGATGGATGACATTTCTTCCATTTTTGTTTTACCAAATAACAAGACACTTCCGACTTCACCTCTACTAGAAATTGCCAAATCTGGAACTAGCACTAACTTGTCAGCGTTTTTGGCATAATCGGCTGCAGGAATAGGTGCAAGAATGCAATCTCTCCTCAATAGATGCCCAGTTAGCCATGCTGGTGGGGCCGGTAGGACTTTCCATGTACTTTCTAGTCCGTAAAATAGTGGTTCACAATTGATGAAGGAGACCCTACCGATTGTTTTTTGCCAAGACATCTAATCACCTGTTGCCATACGCAATCTACGCATGCTTGGAAGTTCAGGAGCGGAATACTCTTCGAATGAGGTGTATGTTGTATTTCTTTGAACCGGTATAGATCCTGCATTCGAAACTAGTTTCGCCAACTGCATTTTATCGAGATCTAACGGTGTTGTCGATCCTGCCAAGTGCATTATGGACTCCTTTTGTACTGTCCCATCAATATCGTCTGCCCCGTACTGTAATGCTAGTTCCGCAATCTTGTCGCCTAGATTCATCCTGTATGCCTTTATGTGTGGGATATTGCACAACATTAACCTAGAAATCGCAATAACTCTCAATATTTCAGAACCAGTTGCTAATTGTGCTTCAGGCAATCTTGAATCGTCTGGTAAGAATGGATATGGGACGAAACATTGGAACCCTTGTGTTTTTGATTGTAAATCTCGAAGTTTAATCATGTGAATTATACGATGTTTAATCGATTCAATTGTTCCAAAAAGCATTGTGCAATTAGTAGGAAGTCCTACTTTATGCGCAGTTTCGTGGATTGAAAGGTATTCATCAGAAGATTCCTTGCCTCTACAAATTATTTCCCTCACAGAATCATCTAGAATTTCTGCACCACCACCTGGTAATGAGCCTAGACCAGATTGTTTCAAACGAGAAAGTGTCTGATGAATCGATAGGTTAGATAACTTGGCAATATGCTTAATTTCAACCGCTGTCAATGCCTTAATGTGAATCTTGGGGAATTCGCTTCTAACTCTTTCAAACAACTCACAATAGTACTCTACATCCCATTCAGGATGTAAACCTCCAACTGAATGTACTTCATCAACAAAACTAGAATAATTTCTCAAGTCATCAATATATTCTTCGATCTCCATTTGGTATGCATCATCTGCCCTCCTACCTCGCCTGAAAGCACAGAACTTACATGCTAATGTGCAAATGTTAGTTTGATTGATGTGGACGTTGACATTGAAAAATGCACGATTACCAAATCTTGCAGTTTTTACTAGATTAGCTAAATATCCGATCGTGTCTAAGTCCTTTGACTCAAAAAGGAATATTCCGTCATCAAAAGATAATGGTTCTGAATCTGATAATTTCTTAACTATCTCTTGAAACTCAATAGGCCACGTTTCTTCAGATAGTTTGTCGGAAAGAGATTGTTGCCAATCTATGCTCTCTCCGTCTGCCATGGTGAGCCCTCAAACTAATTGTTATTGAATTAGCGTTTAAGCGCGCTTATTGGTTCTGACCCTGAACACCCCAGCTGTCCTAAGCAATTTCCTGAATTCTTCTACCATTAGTACTGTGCTAGCCACTAGTATCACTATTATCCAATCATTCGCTTCTAACGCTGTTGTTGAGAGCAACTCTCCAATTTGGAATGATGTAAGTGGTATCGTCCATTCTGCCCCTTGTACGGCTACGAGAAGTAATGCAACAGAAAATAGAATTGCTAGGTAAATTGCACGATTGGAGAATAATCCAAGTTTGAATACACTGTGTTCATTACTTCTACAATTCATTACGTTGAATAATTGGAAGAAGATGAATACACTGAAACACATTGTTCGTGCGTAAGCTTCTGTGCCGTTTTCTAGGGCCAAGAAGTAAACTATCATGGTACCTAAAACCATTATCGCTCCAAGGTAGAATATCAACAATAAGTCGAGCAGATTTGGTAAGGCCTCGTCAACTGGCCTAGGGGGTCTATCCATCACATTCGCATGTTTTCTTTCTACACCTAATGCTACCGCGGGAGGGCCATCCATGAGGATATTGATCACCAAAATCTGAGTTGCTGTCAAAGGTAATGGCCACTGGAAAATTACAGTAGCAAGTAGAAGCAATGCTACAGCAGCAACATTTGTTGATACCTGATAGCGGACGAAATTCCGAATATTTGCATAAATTTTACGCCCTTCTTCAACAGCATTTACTATGTTAGCGAAATTATCGTCCTGTAATACCATGTCAGATGCGTCTTTTGCTACATCGGTACCTGCTATTCCCATTGAGATTCCAATATTAGCCCTAGATAGAGCGGGAGCGTCATTGACTCCGTCGCCTGTCATGGCAACAACTTCACCTTCATCTTGAAGAGCTGTTACAATTCTCATCTTTTGCTCAGGTGTGACTCTACTAAAGATTGCAGTCCCGCCAACAATATCTCTCATGGCGCTATCATCAAATGTCTCTAGTCTGTCACCACCTATTGGATCAATATGGGGTTTGGTAATATTGAGGTCCTCGCCTATTGATTGAGCAGTAAGTTGCTGATCACCTGTAATCATCTTTACTTCTATACCTGCTTTTTGACAACGTAATATTGCATCATAAACTTCCGCACGAGGTGGATCCATTATTCCTACCATACCTAAGAAGATTAGATCGTTCTCCATCGATTCCATATCAGTAATATCATCTTCTGGAGTTACCTTCCTGGCACATAATGCAATAACTCTCATTGCCTTGCCTGCCATATCCTTGTTAGCGGCAGCCGCATAGTCGAAATCGCCTTCTGCAATAGGTACCACTTTACCCTCTTCGACTTTCCATTTTACAAGCGTCTTGAATCCACCAGCTCCACCTTTTGCAAATATCCAATCTTCGCCCTCATACTCATGTATGACTGACATTCTCTTCCTATCTGTATTAAAGAAGAACTCATGTTTCCTCGGATGCCTTTGAGCGAATTTAATGACCGAACCGTTGATCTTGTAACCCAACACTGCACATGCGCTATCTGTAGGGTCTCCTATGGCTGACCATTGTCCATCGACTTCAGCGATTTGCGAATTGTGGCAAAGTGAGAGACAGGCAGCTGTCAATCTAAAACCTAGATCTCTTTGGAGTTCGGACATTTCCTCGTCGGACAAACTTTCTCCATCTGTTGTCAGAGAACCTTCGGGTAGGAAACCTTCTCCAGTTATTCCAAAAGTCTTGTGTGGTAACATTAACTGTCTTACTGTCATTTGGTTTTTTGTCAGAGTGCCAGTTTTATCAGTGCAGATTACGGTTGTTGAACCAAGTGTTTCTACTGCTTTCATTCTGCGAATGATGGCTTTGTGGCGAGCCATATTACGCATGCCTATCGCCAATGTTGTAACCAATATGATGGGCAAACCTTCCGGTACAATAGCGACAAATATAGCAATTGCAACCAAAAACTGGAACTTTGCTTCTGCCCATAGGTCTCCTCCATCAACATAAGCAAGGATTAGTGCGATAGAAACGATTAGAGCAGCTACAATCAGTGCTATGAATCCCAGGAATTTACCCAAGGATTCCAATTTATGCTCAAGAGGTGTCTTTGGTGTTTCCGCTTTTGCGATATCGTTTGCGATTTTACCCAACTCGGTTTTCATACCAGTTGCAGTAACTATACCTACAGCTCTACCTGTTGAAATCGTAGTTCCCATGTAGAGCATATTTCTCCTGTCAGCAAGGAGTGTTTCAGGAGGCAATTCCGATTCGATTACTTTTGTTGGCATCGATTCCCCAGTCAGTGCGGATTCGTCTACCTTGCACTGCCAAGATTCGCTAACTCGTAAATCGGCTGGTACATTCAGACCTTCTTCGATTTTTACGATATCACCGGGGACTAATTGCGTTGTACTAATCTCCATTTCCATGCCGTCTCTACAAACTATACAATTAGAAATCGTCATTTGTTTTAGAGCACCCATTTCTTGTTCTGCTTTGTTTTCCTGCCAGAAACCGAAGAATGCATTAGCAGTTAGAACTATGCCGATAAAAATGGCATCTCCTGGTTGATCGGGATGGGTTGCTAATGCCAATAATCCAGCACCAATTAAGAGATAATTTAGAGGGTCATGATATTGAGATAGGAAACGGATAAACGCTGGGACTTTTTCAGGTTCAGTGAGTTTATTTTTACCATACCTTTCTAGACGAATAGCGGCCTCTGAATTACTTAGTCCACCTAATGGGGTGTCAAATTCAGAGAGAACTTCCTCTCCGCTTTTGGTATGCCACAATTGTTCAGACATGCTATCACCTAGCAATCGCTCCTCTATCCGTTTGAGGCAGGCTTTATGATTATACGGGTGGATTTCCCATTACAAATTTCCGATTATTTGACAAGGACGTTGATGTTCGGAGAGTTATGAGCGGGGACGGAGAGCCATGGATTCCTGCTAATATGAATGTCAAAGAATTGACGACTCGCGTTATAGTAATCGGTGTATTATTAGGCGGTGTAATGACTGCTGCAAATGCATATCTTGGGCTGTATGTAGGGATGACGGTATCTGCGTCTATACCAGCAGCAGTAATGAGTATGCTTATACTCAGAGGTTTCAAATTTCCAGATGTCACGATATTAGAAAATAACTCCGTTCAAACTATGGCTAGCGCAGGTGAATCTCTAGCAGCAGGTGTTATATTCACAGTCCCTGCTTTACTTGTCCTAGGAATATGGCAGGACATAGTATGGT
>NZGQ01000106.1 GCA_002689565.1 Methanobacteriota archaeon
TGAAAAGGTGGTATAGTTAAAAAATGGAGATAATAGCATTTTTATTCGCAGTATATATAATATCTAAAATTATATGATTAATATAGAATATCAAAACTTAGATGACATAATTGAGGCAGATGATAACCCTAAAGACCATGATTTAGGTGTTATTTATACATCTATCAAACGATTTGGATTTAACAATCCTATTATGATGAACGAATCAACAGGAAAGCTACTTGCAGGACATGGACGACTACAAACCCTTAAAATGATGAGGGATAATGGGGAGAAAGCACCCGATAGAATACAAGTTGAAAAAGATACAGGAGATGAAACCATAGAATATTGGTTTGTTCCTGTNATTACAGGGATNAGTATTGAAAATGTTGGNGAGGCACAAGCATATTTACTTGCAGATAACCGTATTACTGAGCTTGGTGGTTGGAAACCTATGGATTTAATGGAAAGTTTGACCGATATTATTGAAGAAACAGGCAATTTGGACGGTACAGGCTACGATTTAGATGATGTTGAGACCATATTAGGCGATATGGAAAGCACAACATTTGAAGTAGATGACAAGCAAATAGCTGAAAACACCAATGAAACAGAGGTTTCGGTTGCAGTAGGACGTTACAAGTTTAAAGTTCCTGCTGATGATTTTTATGATTGGGAAGAAATGGTACAAAGTACTACAAATTCAAAAGATGTAGTTGATATATCATTGTGGATTAAAGAAAGTCTCGGTTTAAATTAATACTCATACATTCAGGAAATACATACGAAGCCAGATGGCATATGTGGAACTACAACCCTATAAACATTGAGGTTTTGAGATAAGTGAAGTACGCAGCAAGGAGACTAGTATTTGAACACAAACCTTATAAACATTGGGCTTTGTTTGACAACCTCCTTATTAGCCCTTATAATATAGGGTTATAGGTTATCAGGCTGGGACTAGATGCCGAACCTCACAAAAATCTTCGGGGTTAAATAATAACTCCTTACTAGCAAAATACCATAAGGATACTCAAATTCCCATAGGTCTATAAGTAATTTGCAATTCCCATATGTAGTTATACATTTCCATATGTCTAGGTTATTCAGTACACGAAAAGGGATTTAGGGGTGCATTTGTGCGAATATTTGGGGTCAAACTTGATTTCTTGGACATACTTCTCCGCCTGTTCACACGCTTGTGATTTGCTTTCAGTTAGTGCGTGTGGGGGGNATCGAACCCCCCAATGCTACCGACTAGCTACACGCGGTTAGCTTTGTTTAGCTAAGTTGTTTTGCTACAGGGTTAGTCTTCCCTGTAGTATGTATAGATACCAGTTATGCCCATGTATATAAGAGCATAAAATATGCCCGTAGCTACAATTTGAATCCACAAACCAATTGGATTGGTTGTGAAGTCAGCATAAGTTGGTGTCAACAACCAAGTAAAGAAAGCTGCTAGATATTTCATATAGATATACCTCCATTGTCTTCTTCGTTTAGTTGTATGAGATTAGGTAATGACTGCAAGTCATACACTATGTCCTGCTTGAACATAGACTCACTATCATTCCATCTCTTATCAAGAAACTCTGCAAGTTCCATGTTGAATCCTTTTCTGTTTGGATTCTTACAATAACTTACAAAGCCATGAACGTCAGTTGCAAACTGAAGAGCTTGTTTGTATCTACCCTCATCAAGCCAATCCTTGAGAAGATGTACATATCTCCAAGTTGCATCAACGAACGCCATGTTCTTGATTAGTCTATTTGCATAGGTATTAGAGTTGAATGCTCTAATCTCCATGGTGGTTCCATGGCCATTGAGATTCAATGCTGAATACCTACCAGTATGAGACTTCCTATCAGCTTTAATTGCTTTAAAGAAGTTGCTTGATATAGCATTTTCTCGTTCACCATAATAAGGTCTGGTATATTCACACCAGTTATTAGGTCCACGTTGAGCAATTATTTCTAGGAACGACCTGTTCTTGTTGTCTTTATACTGTTGGAATGTATCCCATAGAATCATCCATAGGTATAATTCAGCATCAGTAAATGCAGACTTAGGAACATGTATATGAATACCAGAGTTACCTGTGTATCCATACATACTGCCTCTATACTCTTCAACAATCTCAGCATGTGGTTTGAATGCTTCAACTGTCATTGGTTGGTAGTTAAACTCCACACCATTAGACAGTGAACCATCACCCTTAGCTATGATTGGATTTGCATATCGATAAGTTACTCTGTTCTTGCTAAGAGCAAAGTTTCTCATCTGGTTATATACATATTTTCGAGACTCATAAAGAATGTTAGTTACCTCTTCCGAGTTATAACATGAGTCATCAGAATCATCACGACAACCACAGCAATCTCCATCGTAACAATCGTCACAACAGTCACCACCGTAGCATTCTCCATAATGACCTGACTCCATCTCGAGCTCTAGCTCAAGACCTAGCGGGATACCGGTTTCCCAGTATCTCGCTTGGATATTCTTTGTAGCCTCTGGGGTTCTACATTTACCACTTCTTGTACCAGCTGGTACAGCAATAGTATTTTTATGCACAACCCACACCTGATGTGCTCTTGGGTATCTTACGATACCGTCGAGATTATCAGGTTGTGTATTTATATCGAAGACTATGTCTTCTGTATTTCTAGGCATTAGTATTTCTCCTATTGTATATTATTTTATTGTATTAGTAATCAGAACGCATGAGCGGTTCAACTTCTTCTACAGGCTCTACTACTTCTAGAGTTGCTGTAGGATAAACTGCTTCAAGCTCATCTGTTACTAGTTGGATGCTACCATTGTCGGTATCAGTAAGATATCCATATAAGTTAGGGTATCTATCTTTGTTTTCAATCAAGTAGTACATTAGCAATCCTTCAATACGAATTGTTGTATAATCCTCATCTGAATCATCAACAATCATATCAGTTAGTTCAGGTGTTGCATCATGTCTTCTTCGATAACCTTCAACAGTTTGTACCAATTGTTCCGGTGGTGTCTCATCTATGTTAGGNTCCCACTCGTAAGGTTCAGTTACCTTACATGCGTAGTCATATAACATAGTTACGAACTCTAGGTTCTTCATAACACGACCACCTTTAGCATTAGAGTTAAAGTATCTTAACTCAATAGTGCTATCATGCATCAAGTTAATACCTTGATACTTGGCAGAGTTTTGAGCTCTACGTGATGTAGCTACTGCTGCAATCGTATTTGGTACGTTGCTGTATTCTAACTCATCCCAATATGTCCACTGATTACTTGGTCTCTGTGCAACTTTACGCAAGAGTCCATTGTCACTTGTTTGTAATGCAGTAAGCATTGTAAGGAATGCATATGCTTGCACTTCTGTAAATGCATCCCATGGAATGTGTATGTGAATACCTACACCACCAACACTAAATGCTTTGTATGTTTGTTCCACAGTATGCCAGAACAATGATGGAACTGCGTTCCACGCATTCATTGACATAGGTTGTGAAATATACTCAACACCAGTATGGCTTGGTAACGAACCATCTCTCTTGGCAAACAACAACTGTGGANACAAGTCTGCACAATCATCAATATAACCTTGAGGATGGAATGTCTGTATGGTACGTTCGAATATTTGTTTGTTACCTAAGTCATCAAACATATTTCGTTCGTCTCTGATTATTACCTCGAGCTCTAATCCCATGAACAATCCATACTGTTTATGCCAGTTTGGATTATCTACTTGAGAACCAGGTATATCAGAACCATCCAAGTCCATAACTGCTCTGTTGTTAGCATCTGTATTTGTTGATAGCCATTNACCATCTTTGTAATCCACATAATAGAATGGTGGTCTATAGCTGTAATTGTTCTTATCAAGATTTAACTTGATTCCTGCATTTACATCTACCCAACCATCGTCGACTCTAGATTCAGTTGGCGCTTGCCATTGATACCTAAAGTCTCTTGAATTACCTTCGTTGTCCATCCATACTCTAAGTACAGGAATGTCATTAGTTGTTTTAACATCCACTGGGAATGTTCTAATAACTTCTGCATTATCTGAGTCAGAGTATTGAGCTCTGTCCCAAGAATGTATACTCATTCGACGACGTAAATCGTTTTGCCATCTGAATAAGTTTAGAGTATCACTATCAACGTTTCTTACGTAACTAAGATATCTACGAGTCTCAACAGGTAGTACATGTTCCACGTAACCTGGACCATCACTATTTTGTTCCTGCTTCTGAACAAACGCAAACTCTTTGCTACCAGTAGCTTTGATATTGGTATCATCTATATGTGTGTACTCAATTGGATAATCGTATCGAGCTTGTTGTATATTCTCTGCATTATTCCACAATACCCATGCTTTATGATAGACATTGTAACTAGATGCTTTACTAGATATACAGTGGAAGCAAATACGATTTCTTGTATTTGAATACGAACGTACTTTGTACCAATCTAAGAACTTAACGTTATGCAACTCACGACACAGGTCACAACGCATCCACTTGCGTCGATTGTAAGTGTCGGACTTGAATACCCACTTAGAGGCACTCTCATCATATTGCATACCATTTCTACCGTTTGCATACCAGTAATAGCGTTCATACATTGAATTGTATGAGCTAGTACTTGGTTGTGCTGCAAACAGAATATCTGAAGTTGAGTAACGAGTACTTACGTACCCTTCATCTTCAACATGTTGTTCCCATAGGTACCTAACGAAATGAATCGTAGGCAATCCAATACCAATAACTCCAAGTGCTATCTTGGACCATTGGTCAGGATTCATGGTATGTCTTACCGCTGCTGTCATAGAATTTCTATGAGCTTGCGATAAGTCATTAGTGTCGTACGTCCATGTTTCCTCAGCTTCATCTTGTGTATGACCATGCACTGATGGAGGATTGTTTAACTGTGTAAGACCAAAGCGGTCTTTAAGTATCACTGCAAACCAATCTCCATTGTGTCTAGATACACTAGACATGCTAACAGAACTCCTAGCACTAATGAATGGGTCATAATGTTCTTGAAGTATAGAACACAGTTTCATAAACTGGTCTTGATTCAAGTTATACTTAGTAGCATATTCATACGCTACATCATTCACTATTTCTAGGACAGTGTTTGCAAAATAACTCATCTGATATTGGACATCAGTTTGAGTACCATTAGCAAACACATTAACCAACTCACGTATGTCTATAAAGGCAGCACGGTTGTACTGCCTATACTTAATACGTTTGTTTTGGACATTANTTCTGAACCAATTTTGAAAGGCGTACTCACTAGTACGTTCAAACAAATTGGAGGAACCATAACGTTCGTCATGATTCACTTTCACATTCTGTCCTTGTTTATACACGTAAGGTAGTTTAGAACCTCTCGTGATAGGTTTTTCTAACATTAGTTAGCCTCCTATTGTTATGTATTATTTTGTATGTTAAAAGGGTGCAACATCTTCCGACTCATGCTTGAGTGGAAGTTTTTGTTGCTTTACCTTTTTAACTTTCTTTTTCTTTGATTTTTGTGAAGAAAGCCAATCAGCTTCTGCTTGGATAGCAGCTCTTTCATATTCTTCTTCATCTATACACATAATGGAATCAGCCATCATTTCGCCAACATCACAGTNGGATTTACATGTTCTAGTTCCATTAACAGTAATTACTGCATCGCAATCAAAGCAACGCCACATTCCTGCGTCATCAATCTCTGCCCACATTCCTTCAAGAGCGTGTTCAATAGTTTGATAACCTGTGTTCTTTTGTATCTCTTCCCATGTNTTAACAAAGGAAGGGTCTTGTAACAATGTTTCATCATAAGTGATTGAACCATTATCAAATACCCTCTCTGCTATTTTTCTTTGATGCTCGTCATTGGTCATAACGTCATTCTCTTCATTAACTTCCCAGTAATGAATCTCACCTGTTTCAGGGTCAATGTAGTCATCAACATAGGTACTACGTGAAGTAGGTGTGTAACCTTTCCACTTATTACCTGTTTGGACTTTTGTCTTAGGGAACCTGAACTTAGGTTTACAATAGGATGAGTTAGAGTACCAAACTTTACCATCGTACTCACCAAGGTGAGAGTTGATAATGTAGGACTCTTGTTTGTGAGCTGGGTTAGCTGACAAGAACACAAACTTGTTGTGTCCAATAATGTCGCCAATCATCTCACGCCATCTAGAGTCATCAAGTACAGTATCAAAGTCAGTACCGTTGAACAGTACCTCATTGATGTACCTGGTGTCACTGATGTCCAGCTTTGCAGGTGGTATGAAAGAACTAGGTAATATACCATTGTGTGCGAACACAAGGTCATCTAATTCTTTACCATCTTGCATGACTGGAAACGGATGGACATTAGGTATACATACAGAACCGTGTGTAGCGATTCTTGTNTGTACCAATATATCCGAGTCACCATGCTCATCTAAGATTCTAAAGAAGTTCGCTCTGAACTTCTTAAGTTTCATTGATTTGTATGTCTTGACTTTGCCGTCCTCAATATATGCGATACCTCCACCATCTGGGTTGCTATTCCACATTTGGTTTAAGGTAGTCTCATCAATCTGAGAACCGGCTGGTATAGATGCGATTATACACATAACTATTCCTCCTTATTGTCTATATTATTTAGTTGTATCGTATTAACTATATCAGAATTTACCATGTCTGTCAACTCCTCTATTGAGTAAAGTTGTTGATACCATGGACTTATCCATGTACCACCATGACTTAATCTGAATGGATGCGTATAGCTAAATCGCCTTACTAATGTTGAGGCAACATAACTACTTGCATCTGTTAATAACATGTGCGCAAGCATATATGCTTCGGCAGGGTTCAATTGCTCAAACACTTCCGGTACAGCATCTATAACTTCCGACATGGCATTGAAGAATGGCTTATCAGTCTTCAAAGTAAAAGCTTTAGTTTCAGGTAAGGCTACCCAGCCATCCTGTATAAACTTCGCTTCCTTTGCAACTAAGTCTGCGTTCTTCTTCAATTGTCTTACTTGTTTCTTTGTTAAGAAACTCATGATATGGATTCTCCATTGTCATATTTTTTATTGTGTTCTACGTACTGCAACTGATAGTTAAGCATGTCAATTGCTTCTTTCTCATTTGCTATACGTTCTTCTCTAGCTTTCTTAGCTAGTCTTCTAGACCTATATTGAGCAGACTTCTCCGCAGAATATTTTCTAGTATTTTTATGTTTTCTTTTTCGTTCAACTACNTACTCGTCCGCCAAACTTTCGAATGTGAACTCATCCTGTGTTGAATCGTCTATCATACCTAACTCGTGTAGAGTTTTGTTTGATAACTTCATGATTAATGTTTCCATTGTCATTATATTTTGTATCGATGAAGATGTCTGCGATGGGCTGATACCCATCCGACTAGCTAAAGAGTTTTACTTTTGCTTCTGCAATTTCTTTCTCTTTAATCAAGACTGCTTTCATCTTGTTCAAGTCTTTGAAAGCCCATTTCACTGTGAGCTTGTCACCTCTCTTGTAAGCTTGTCCAATGTTAGAACCTAGCGCAGATGATACTGCATTAGGGTTTAGTTTAGACTTAGCTTTCTTAAGAGATATGGCATTGCCATTATCTTGAAACAAGTCAAGAGCGAACTCAACGTCATCAATCTTAGTATTGATTCTGTTAAGCTGTCTCTTAGCTACTCTTTCCGGAGCCATACGACTTAGACTTTCATCCTCGCCGAAGGTAATCCATTGAATAGATTCCACAGGTGTGAATCTTTTCTGGACTGTACGCTCCTGATAGCATGCTTCCAACTGAGCTTCCATAGTGTTAGCAATTGCTTGCTCACATCTTCTAGGAGTTCCATCTGCCCAAACGCTGTTGCAAATGAAACAATCCTTATATCTGCTCATAGATGGTCTAGACATAATAGGTTCAACCTTAGTCTTACCTTTGCCTAGGTGCTCTACGTTGTACAAGTCTTTCTTCCACTCAACAAAGTTTCCAGCTTTGTCTTTGTAGAATGCAGTACCAGTCCAACATGGTTGCACACCATCTACCCATCCACCATTATCAAGCGGTTCAGACATAGCGTAAGGATAGTCACCAATCTCAGGAACAAATGCACTTTCGTGAAATGTTCTCTCAAATTGCTGATGCAACTTAGCCATATCTGAGTGCTTGAATTCAGCTTCTAGATATAGATTTAGGATGTTGTGAAATACACCCGGGACAATACCTTTGATAACTATCTCGTTGTCATCAACGGCAACCCTGATTGATGCACTTTTCAGTGCGTCACTGATAGGTGAGTACATCTTAGATTTAAACGCATCTATGGATGTAACACCAAACAGCATGCAATAGTTCATTATCCTTTCGGCGAACCACCACATACCATTACGTAGTCCTTGTTCTTTCAACACGGACTCCTTTCAGGTATCGAGCGACAGGTTTTCCTGTCAATATCTCGGGGCCGTAGCCCTCTCTATGCACAGTATGCACACAGAGGGATACAGCCCATCACAGACATCTCCATCATTATTAGTATTTAATTGTCACTCAGGGTTTGTAGGTACCTGAGCTAGACCATGCTTATATTTCTAGTTGGATAACGTCCCCAGCCTTAAGTTCGACTACGTGATAGTCTCCATTAGGCATAAGGAACATACCATCAACTAACTCAGTTCCAACCTCAGTAGGTAGATACATAGAACCCATAAGTTCATGTACTTCCTCTCGAGTTTCTGGAACGTAGTTATCTCTGGCGATATCCACTAGAGCTGCAGCGGCTACTCTGTTTCTAGTAGGGTTATGCTTACAACCAGTGTAAGAAAAAGACAAACGACAGTCTTCTTTCTTAGTGGCAATAGAATATGCTCTACTAGATTCATGAGTAGCTAAACTGTTTAGAGATTTTTGAAGTCCCTTCATAGCTCCTCCTCCTTATATTTAATTGTCTTTCTTACCTATCTGATATCACTTCAACCTACAGAATTGGGGGAGCCGAAACTCCCCCATCTGTTTACCATTGGAGCCAGTAGTAGTATCCAATTCTTCCATCAGCTTTCAATGTAGAATGCGCGATTCTACGCATNAGTTTTGCTAATGGGTTTAATGAATAACCACCAAAGAACAAGACAACGTAATGTCCAATTTTCTCATCACGTTCATCTTGGGCTATCATCTTATCTATTTCATTTAGATAATATTTAGCGTCCATTATTTCTCCTATCTTATCTGATTGAACATACCGAATTGTAAGTTCAAGTGATATCAGAATAGATAAGTCCAAGCCCACCTGTTAAGATGAGCTTGATTTATCTACTAGCCTCNNCATTANTATNTNGTTGTCTTATGTTGAAATCAATGACTCCAACTTTCATGCCGACAATACCCTTTTACGTTAGTTTACGGCCGGCTCGAAAGGCTAACAGACTATGAATAAAGATTACGTGTTTTTGATTGCGTCTCAACACGTTACGGTGAAGTAAGCACCGGAGCAGTTTAACGTCATACTCAGGACATCGTTTAGTTTCCACTTGCGTGTGGCTTACGGCTGGTTGAGTGACAGAGATTTCCAGCATCTCCGGACAGTGTCAGGCTCACTACTCCTCTTCGTAGAGATGACCGTACAGTTCCTCAGCTTCTTTGAGTTCTGTNNTCATCTCTTCTATGGAGTAATGCTTCCAGNTNATATGACGTGGTCTAACACCTACAACATCTTTGTAGAAATCTGAGAATCTACTGTAATGTTCCATGCGCCAGAACTCGTCTATCGACTGGACATCCATCAAGCGAATGTCCTCAAGAATTTCAGAAACTCTAGAATAAAATCCATGTTTCTTCATCCAAGCGGGTCTCGCTATCAGGACCCAAAGAGCAATAAAATACTCTTTGAGCTTAGCCATAACTATCACCTCCTTTCGGTTCGTATAGTCGGATAGGCAAATATAACAAAGCCCACCAACCTCCATGATGGGCTCTATATATTTGTTTAGTTTCCTAATGTCGTTTAGGTTTAACGNCTGGTTGATTAACAGAGATTTCCAGCATCTCCGGTGAGTTAGCAGTTAACTACTCTGGTTGCTTAGGTGGTAATGCCTTAGCAATTAAGTAGTCACTAAGCGTACGCTTGTACTCATCTACCGCATCATCCACTAGTAACATGGAATTGCGTACGAGTCGTACAAGGTCATTCCCATCCATCTCATCTTGAGATGTTGATTGAATATCAGATGGGAATCTATAGTTTAAACCTAATAGGTTTTCTATAGCGCCGTCACAATGCACTACTAATTTATTAAGGCGTTTGATTAACAACTCGCCCGCTTCGTTAGTAGTAACTTTGCGCTCTCCTGCCATTTTCACCTCCTTTCCTTTTCGGATAGTCGGATTGTAGCAGATATGATAAAGCACACCATTACTGATGTGCTCTACATAACTGTTTAGTTATCGGACTTGTATGTTCCTAACATACGATAAACACGATGTCTATCTGTATAGTCAGGATTCATCTTGCCCTCTCTAAGAATGTATCCATTCCAGAATTCATCCTCAGCTTTTTGTTGTCGATAGCTATCAATTAAGCTAGCCACCATTCCTATACTTAACATAGCACCAAGAACAATTGCTATTCCGTGTGCTAGTGCGTCAATGGGATGCATTACTACAACCCCCTTTCTGGACTATGTCCATTGTTAGCTAATTGGATTGCTTGCCAAGTAGCTTGTTGTTTAGTTAGCATGCAGGTGTTACAGATTTTAAATGAATTCCTACGATGTCCGTAGGTGTACATTGTTCCTCTGCACTCCTTACATGTTTCGATGTCCATGCCTTTTATGACCATGTTCATCTCCTTTCCTTTATTTCCTTATAACCAACATTCATGCCGAAACCAACAAGTATTGTTCCCGGTCAAACTTTATATAATAAAAATAAATATAATAAGAGACACTATCTCTAATGTCTCCTATATATTTACCATCTTGTCTTGATATCTTTGAAGTCAATATCTTGATAAGATAGCTTGACTACTTGCTCTTGTGAAGGATAGACAATTTCTATGTGTGATATTGTGTATCCATCTTTAGTTAGCAAGTTAGCATAGGTCAAGCATTGGTAGTAGTGCTTAACTAAGTCAGCTTGACTTGGGTTGCTATAGTTCTTAAAGTCAGCAACAGTATGAGTACCATCTTTGTTATCTATAACAATGTCAGCAGTTCCACCGATGACAACTTTCATACCCTCATAGAATAAAGGCATTTCTATTGTTGCATCTTTATCAGCTAGATAATCTAAGCAATATTTAATATTGTTTTGAATAGTTGCTANTAGTGGTTTAGTTAAGTCAGTCTTTAAATCTCTTTTAGCTAACGCCATAGCAGTAGCAAAAGATTGTTTATAGTTAGCTTGATAACTCATAAAATATTCAATGAAGTTATGAACAGCATTACCAATAAACAGATAAGCAGATTTTTCAGCTAATCTCTTATTCTTATTAAAGACAATATTAGTTTCACTTATATCCACATTATCAATTTTCTTAATTGATGATGGACTAAGCATTTTTAGAATATTCATATTTTCTCCTTTTCTATATTCTAAATAATATATCTTGTAAAGTCTAGTAAAAGACAATATTAGTGCGCCTGGATATTCCTTTAACGGAATTCCATTCTTAGCCATATGCAAATCATTAATTCAATACCCCAGGGGTGGTATTTGTATTAAAGAAATGTATATAGGCGAAGCCAAGCGATGTGAATAAAAATTTATGGTTTTTTGATACTTGAAAAGCCGGAGTTTCGTCCAAGGGGCTAGTAAAATCAAGTGTGATATGGCTAGACCTACTAAATTGACTCAAGAGGTTCAAGATAATATATGTAACTGGCTTAAGCTTGGTTACTATCAAGAGGATGCCGCGATTATGGCTGGCATTTCTGCGTCCACTTATTACGAATGGATTAAGAAAGGCGAGCAAGAAAGGGTTGCCCTAGAGGAAGGTGAAGACATGCTCAGTTTAGGTGAGACTTCCTTACCAGCCCCTGAGGAGGAAGCCCAAGAAATAGAGGTTTTTTATCCGTTTCTGGAGTTTTCGGAGGCAGTAAAAAAAGCAAGAGCCGAAGCCGAGGGCGCTCACATAAGGAATATAAGGAAAGCTGCGGACAACGGAGTCTGGCAGGCTAGCGCTTGGTTCCTAGAAAGAAGCCATCCTAAGAAGTGGGGAAAGCGCTCGCAACTAGAACTAAACGCAGGGCAGGCGGACGAACCCGTCCAGTTCGAGATTTCATACGGAGATTAAAAAGCGATTTTTCGCTTAGTGTCACGCACATATCTTCTGGTTTTTCCTTGCCCATTCCAAACCTACACCTAAATTCCATAATTTTTGTCTCCGCATGGATGTTAGTAAGCCCTTTTGTAATCCTTTTTTCGAACAAATGTTCGAGTACAGTATCCCTATATGGATTTACATACTGAGTTAGCAGATTTATTAGCAGTACCTAGCT